>NZ_JBXAFA010000004.1:0-479479 GCF_058792515.1 Pseudomonas sp. MT92 | reverse complement strand
AGCGGGCACACACGGAATTCAAGCGACATCAGCCAATCGACCCCAACAGCTTCATTCGTGACCTGGGCGCGCCGGCATGCCTGCAACTTCTACGCGAGTTTTCCCGCAGCGGCTTGTCCTTGCGGGCGGCGTCGGCGGCGGAAATCCAGGCGTTCAACCAGACCCGCGATGCTGCGCTCGACCTGCGCCGGCAGCTCAAGGACACCTACAAACAGCGCCATCGCGAGCTGGCGCGGCAAATCTATGGCCTGACCGAGCCAGGCGGCGAGCAGAGGCTTAACCAGCGGATCATCAGTCTCAAGACCGCGTTGGTGCCGCTGGAAGACCAGCTGAGCCGGGCCCTGGCAAATCGGCACCGTGATCGATGGCATGGCCCCGGCGCTGCGTGACGAAATGTTGCGCACCGTGCGTGATTTTCGCGCCACGGGGACGTTTGGCCAGCCACTGATGAGTGCGTTGAAGTCCGGGGGCGACGGGATTGCGTTGTTGCTGTTTTTTTATCAGGGGCAGAAGTTTTTAGAGGTGTTGAGTGCGTTTAGTAAAAAGACGGTTCACTCCCTTTCAGACTTGGGTGTCCTCGCAGAATCGTTCATTGGTATATCGGCTGCGGGTTTTGCAGCGGTACAGGGCCTGTCGGTGACGATCCTTCAAGCGCATATCGTGCAGATGGACAGTGCGGCCGGTAAACTCAACACGATGAGTCGTTTGGGACGCTGGAGTGGTATTGCTGGTAATGCTGCATTTGGGTTTGGCGCATTGGCCGCCGCAATCGATCTAGGCAAACACTCCCGACAATGGGCTAAAGCTCTGGCCCAGGGCAATCAACAGGCCTTGGCGGCCACGACCCTGCAAATCGCCGGCGACGGCATCCTCGTGGGCACCAACACCTGGGGCGCCAAACACACGACGTCGATCATCAACCAGATCCTCAAAAATCCCGCCGAACTGCGGGCGCTGGCCTGGGCCGAAGCCAGTCCACGGCTGCTGAGCATCGCTGCCAGGGCCAACCTGGTGGGGCTGATCGGCACGGCCCTGCAACTGGTGGGCGAAGGTTTGTACAACTACTTCAACCTGGACGAACTGCGAAAATGGCTGCAAGCCAGCGCCTGGGGCAAGGCCAATCTGCAACGCAGTCTGGCCGAGGACTGGAGCGCGTTGGCGCGGGTGGTGCAACAGCCCACCTGCGAACTGGTGCGCGAGGGTGAACGCACCTATGTGCAACTGCGACTGCCCGGCGTGCGCACCCGGGAAATGGACAGTCGTCAGCTGCATTTGCAGGCCTATCGTCAAACCCGCGATCTGAATCGCCCTCGGCCCCACAGTCGGCAGTTACCGCCGGCCCGCTGGCAGGAATGCAGCGCGGCATGGGCGGCGGTTGCCGTGGTCGCCAGCCAGGAAGAGGAGGCCCTGACCCTACACCTGCCCATCGGCAAAGGTATACAAAAATGGGATTTCGCCCTGGCGATCAACATCGGTTACCAACTGGAGCCCGGGCGCGACTTGCTTCACCGCACTTGTTTCGTCCTGAGCGACCTGCGCATCGCCACAGTGCGAGGGGTACGTTTGCCGGCCGAGGGCCGATTCAAGCTTGAGCCCGTGGACAGCTTGCCCCGCGGTACGGGCGATGCCCCTTACTGGTGGTTCACCCGAGACGAAATGGCGACGGTCGATGTTTAGTCAGCTGTTCAAACGCAAAAAAAAGCCTGAAAGCTCTGAGCCGGCACTTGACATTCGCAGCCAGCGGCCCAGCGCCGGGGAGCTGCGGGTTCGGGGCTTGAATGAAACGCTGTTTCTGGCGCCGTTGCCGGTGTACACCGGGCAGGTGCCGGTCTCTCGCCGTAATTTTTCGGCGATGAATGAGACCTATCTGGAGTTGGGGGGGAGCAACTACGGGATGGTGGAACTGGGGAAAAGACTGGCGATTCAGATATGGATCGCCTTGTTCACAGCATTTATGGCCCCTAGTTTTGTAATCCTCTACGGCGTACTTTTTTATCCAGAAAATTTTCCGACACCGTTTAAGGATCTCATCAATGGGGTCAAGGTGTTTTCTAGTTACGCTCTTTTATTCATTATCCCCATCGGCGCCTTCATCTACGGCATGCTCTCCAACGTCCGTACCTTGGCCAAAAGCTACCCGGTGCGCTTCAACCGCCAGCGCCGCGAAGTCTGCTACATCGACGACACCACCCACCGCGTGCTGATCGTGCCCTGGGAAAGCGTGGTGGCTTGGGTCGCTCGCAGCCAGGGCGTCACCAGCTACGGCGCGATGCGCGATTACACCTTCGGCATGGGCCTGGAGGACGAAGCGCACGACACCGTGCAATTCATCCTGTCGGCCCAGCCCAGCGATGCCCATGCCCTGGGCATGTGGACGGCCATTCGCAACTACATGGAAGAAGGGGAGTTGGTCGATACGCCCAACCCCATGCTCGTTGTTCTGGGCCTGACGCCAACCGAGGACGAGCTCAAACCGTATGAAGGCTTGCATACGTTTGAGATTGAGCGCAAAGGGGCACGTTTCATGGGCTCATTGGACGATGGTGCCGAGCACCTGAGCGCCGAACAGCGTCACCGTTACGGTTATGGCAAGCGCACGCCATGGCCCCTGCGCTGGTGGTACGTCCGCCGCGTCCTGACCTTCTGGAAAATGCCCTACCTGATCGCCGAGTGGGCCCACCGCAAGGGCCGTCCGACCCTGCCGCAAAGCGTGCAAACCTGGTCCCAATCACTGCCCCCCGAACAATGGGCCAAGCCCAGCCCGGCGCTGCAAAAAGCCAATGCACTGGTGAAAACCGCGATGGACAAAAAAGGGGCGAACTTCATCGATGCCTGCAAAGCGGCGGGGCTGCATTGAGCGCGCCGTTGCAAACGAGAAAGTGGACTCACTGGTGGTTCACCCGAGACGAAATGGCGACGGTCGATGTTTAGCCAACTGTTCAAACGCAAAAACAAACCGGAAACCACCAAGCCGGCACCGGACATTCGCAGCCAGCGGCCCAGCGCCGGGGAGCTGCGGGTTCGGGGCTTGAATGAAACGCTGTTTCTGGCGCCGTTGCCGGTGTACACCGGGCAGGTGCCGGTCTCTCGGCGTCATTTTTCGGCGATGAATGAGACTTATCTGGAGTTGGGGGGGAGCAACTACGGGATGGTGGAGCTGGGGAAAAGACTGGCGATTCAGATATGGATGGTTTTGTGTACCGCTTTTTTTGTGCCTGTGCTTATTTGTCTATGGCTCGTTGCTTTTAGCCCCCCTGAAATCGACCGAAAGTTTTTCGACATTGTTGGGGATGCTGTGCAGGTATTCGCCACGGGCTCGCTTCTATTCATTATCCCCATCGGCGCCTTCATCTACGGCATGCTCTCCAACGTCCGCACCCTGGCCAAAAGCTACCCGGTGCGCTTCAACCGCCAGCGTCGTGAAGTCTGCTACATCGACGACACCACCCACCGCGTGCTGATCGTGCCCTGGGAAAGCGTGGTGGCCTGGGTCGCTCGCAGCCAGGGCGTCACCAGCTACGGCGCGATGCGCGATTACACCTTCGGCATGGGCCTGGAGGACGAAGCGCACGACACCGTGCAATTCATCCTGTCGGCCCAGCCCAGCGATGCCCATGCACTGGGCATGTGGACGGCCATTCGCAACTACATGGAAGAAGGGGAGTTGGTCGATACGCCCAACCCCATGCTCGTTGTTCTGGGCCTGACGCCAACCGAGGACGAGCTCAAGCCTTATGAAGGCCTGCATACGTTTGAGATTGAGCGCAAAGGGGCACGTTTCATGGGCTCATTGGACGATGGTGCCGAGCACCTGAGCGCCGAACAGCGTCACCGTTACGGTTATGGCAAGCGCACGCCATGGCCCCTGCGCTGGTGGTACGTCCGCCGTGTCCTGACCTTCTGGAAAATGCCCTACCTGATCGCCGAGTGGGCCCACCGCAAGGGCCGCCCGACCCTGCCGCAAAGCGTGCAAACCTGGTCCCGACCACTGCCCCCCGAGCAATGGGCCCAGCCCAGCCCGGCGCTGCAAAAAGCCAACGCACTGGTGAAAGCCGCGATGGACAAGAAGGGGGCGAACTTCATCGATGCCTGCAAAGCGGCGGGGTTGCATTGAGCGCGACCTTGCCCAACAAAAAGCCCACGTAAAGTGGGCTTTTGTGTTTTTTCGACCTTCAGGCATAACTTCTGAGGGCCATCGGGGGAATGAACGTTTCAAGCTCATCCTCCACGGCTTCGATTATTCGCTCTACATCGGCTGCATTCATGACCGTTGCACAAGGAATACCGGCAATGGCGATCATGGTCTCGCCAGTGGCGCGATCGAACAGACGGGCAATCATGCTGCCCGGGGCGTCCATGCTCGCCTCGAAACCCATGGGATGAAAATGCCAGCGCATCAGCTGACAGGCGTTTGGAAACGTAACCTTACTGAACCCTTTATTCATATGTTGCCCGCCTTCTTCATCGAGCGCTTCCATTAGCTCATGGTAGGAGGGAAGAACCTTCATTGGTTCAACCGGTGACAGACTTTAAAAGTAGCACCCGGATGTGAAAATCATGTGTTTTTTTCAGTCCGTTTGGCGATTGCCTCGCGCTTTCTTGATCCAGCGCACGAGTCGGCGAATTTTCCGATAAAAGGTTGCCAGCGGGTGACCATTGAAGCGACGGCAGAAGTTCGGCAAAGTCGTTTCTTTTCTTCGAGACCCTTATGCACGTCGAGGATGATGGCCCGCAGCAAACCCAGGCCACGGGCGAAACGGTCATGCGCTACCACTTGCGCTGGAAACACCGGGACCTGGATGGGGTCATGGCGCTGTATCACCCGGACGTCCTGTACAGCGATTTTTTCCAGAATCGGGTGATGGGCCTGGCCGAATTGCGTGAATACGTGCGCAGCAGCATGCCGAGGGATCCGGATGAGGCGCTCGAGCATTCCGACCGTATCCGCCTTGATGGCAACACCGCATTCATTCAGTACCGCATTACCCTGCGTGGCGGGGACGGCCTGGTGTCGTTCCGCGCCAGCGAGGCGATCACGGTCAAGGACGGGTTGATCTGGCGGGTCAACGAATACGCGTCACTGGTGCATGAGCAGCCCCCCAGCAAGGCCGCCAACAACCAGCGTCCGGCGGTGAGTCGGCTCGGATTGTCGCCCCGTCAGTTGAGCTTCATGGCCGAGGACTTGCAGCAATATTTCCAACGCCAGCAGCCTTACCTCGATCCAGAGCTCGATCTGCAGCGGGTGGCGAAGGAGTGCGGCTACAGCCGCAATCAGATTTCCTATCTGCTCAATCAGGTGTTGGGCCAGAGCTTCTATCGCTACGTCAACCAGGCGCGCCTGCGACACCTGCTTGCCGCACTGGATAACGCCACACCGCCGCTGCGTATCGACGAACTGGCCTTTGCCGCCGGGTTCAATTCGCTGTCGGCGTTCTACAGCTGTTTCCGCCAGCACACCGGCCAGTCGCCCAAGGCCTACGCCAAACAAATTTCTTTGCGTGCACGCGCGCAAGACAGTCTCTGAGCCCACGCACTAGGATCACCGCCATCGAAGTTTGAGTGGCGGAGTCCTGCATGCCGGCGTGGCGCACTATCAGTTTGTGGATGGACCAACTCGACGAGCCACTGTTGGCTCGTCCGGCGCTGGCCGAGGATCTGGATGTCGATGTCGCCATTATCGGCGCGGGCTACACCGGGCTCTGGACGGCGTACTACCTGAAACTTCAGGCACCGGGGCTGAAGATTGCCATCATCGAGGCGCAAACCGCCGGTTTTGGCGCTTCGGGGCGAAATGGCGGCTGGCTGATGGGCAATCTGCTGGGGGAAGACCGGCTACTCGCCGATTTGTCGCCCGTGCAGCGCCGGGCGTCCTATGACCTGCTGCACAACATTCCCGATGAAGTGGAAATCGTCCTCGAACGCGAAGGCATCGCCTGCGATTACCGCAAAGGCGGGGTACTGTACTGTGCCGCCCGGTACCCCGAACAGGAAACAAGCCTTCGCCAGTATCTGGACTCGCTACACAAGCAGGGCCTCAACGAAAACGATTACCGCTGGCTCAACCCGGAGCAGTTGGCGCAGCAAATCCGCATCGCCAAGCCCTATGGCGGGATCTACGCACCTCACGTCGCGACCCTGCACCCGGCCAAACTGGTCCGTGGTCTGGCGCGCACGGTCGAGCGCATGGGCGTCAGAATCTACGAAAACAGCCCGGTCACCCATTGGCAGGCGGGTAGCCTGCGCACGGCGCAAGCCTCGGTTCGCAGCCGCTGGGTGGTGCCGGCGGTGGAAGGTTATTCGGTCACGCTGCCGCCGCTCGGGCGTTACCAATTGCCGGTACAGAGCCTGATCGTCGCGACCGAGCCTTTATCCGCGGCTACCTGGGATGAAATTGGCCTGAGCAACGGCCAGGCGTTCAGCGAAAGCAGCCGTCAGGTCACTTATGGCCAGCGCACGGCTGACAACCGTTTGATCTTCGGCGCGCGCGGCGGCTACCAGTTTGCCGGCAAGCTGCGCCATGACTTCAACCTGACCCGCAGCGAAATCTCGCTGCGCCGCTATCTGTTCGGCGAGTTGTTCCCGCAGCTCAAGAACGTGCAGATCACCCATGGCTGGGGCGGCAATCTGGGCATGTCGCGGCGCTTCAAGCCGCACATGCTCTGCGACCCCGCCAGTGGCATCGCCTTGTCCGGCGGTTATGGCGGGGAGGGCGTGGGCGCCAGCAACCTGGGCGGGCGAACCCTCGCCGACCTGATCCTGCAGCGCGACACCGAGCTGGTTCACCAGCCGTGGGTCATCCCCCGGCGCGGGCTCGATGCGCTCAGGGCCTGGGAACCCGAACCCTGCCGCTGGCTCGGCTACAACGCGATCATCCGCAGCTTCGTCCACGAAGACCAGACCCTGGCCAACCCGGCCACCGCGCCCTGGCGGCGCAAGCTTGCCAGCGGGGTCGCGGGGTTCATGGAAGGTTTCATGCACTGACCGACGCGCTCTTCATCCATAGGCATCATCGACAGGTACTCCCATGAGCATCACGCAATTCAAGAACACCGCCACCCTGACACTGAAAGAGTCGAACCCGGTCGCCGTGCCGCTGGGCTTGCCCGTGGCTGTCGCATCGACCACCAGCGTCGAGCGCGACGACGGCGTCGAAACCGGGGTGTGGGAGTGCACGCCCGGTCGCTGGCGGCGGCAGATCGTCGCCCAGGAGTTCTGTCACTTCATCCAGGGCCGCTGCACCTTCACCCCGGATGACGGCGGCGAAACCCTGCACATCGAAGCCGGCGACGCACTGATGTTGCCCGCCAACACCCTCGGCATCTGGGATATCCAGGAAACCGTGCGCAAGACCTATGTTTTGATTTTTTGAAAATAGAAAGTTGAAAGCTGATCGCTTGATTGCCTGCCAAACAAAAACAGCCTCTACAGGAATCGACTCATGATCCGAAAGACACTCACCCTTGCTCCGCTGATGCTCGTCGCTTCAATCAGTCAGGCCGCCGACACCGTCAAGATCTACAACTGGTCGGATTACATCGCACCGGATACCACGAAAAACTTCCAGAAAGACACCGGCATCGCCTTCACTTACGACGTCTACGACAGCAATGAAACCCTCGATGGCAAGCTGATGACCGGCAAATCCGGTTACGACGTGGTGTTTCCGTCCAACCACTTCATGGCGCGGCAAATTGAAGGCAAGGCGCTGAAAAAACTCGACAAGAGTCAGTTGCCGAACTGGAAAAACCTCAATCCGGTGCTGCTCAAGGCCTTGCAGACCAACGATCCCGGTAACGAGCACGGCTTTCCGTATCTGTGGGGCAGTACCGGGATCGGCTACAACATTGCCAAAGTCAAAGCAGTCCTGGGCGACAACGCACCGGTGGATTCCTGGGACCTGATCTTCAAACCCGAGAACATGCAAAAACTGCAGAAGTGTGGCGTGGCCATTCTCGACAACGGCCCGGAGTTGTTGCCCGCTGCCCTGAACTATCTGGGCCTGCCGCCTCACAGTAAAAAACCGGAAGACTACAAGAAGGCTGAAGCGTTGCTGTTGAAAGTCCGGCCGTATGTCAGTTATTTCCACTCGTCCAAATACACCAGTGACCTGGCCAACGGCGACATCTGCGTGGCCGTCGGCTTCTCCGGCGACATCCTGCAAGCGGAAAACCGCGCCAGGGAAGCCAAGAACGGTATCGACATCGGTTATTCGATTCCCAAGGAAGGTGCGGCGATCTGGTTCGATATGGTGGCCATGCCCGTCGACGCCCCGGACGAAAAGGCCGGGTACGCCTTCATGAACTACCTGCTGCGCCCGGACGTCATGGCCGATATCAGTAACTACGTGCATTACGCCAATGGCAACGAACAGGCCGACAGCTTGATCGAGCCGGCCATCAAGAACGACACCAAGGTCTATCCGAGCCCGGAAATGATGGGCAAATTGTTCGCGCTGGAAGCCATGCCGCTGGACATCGACCGAATTCGCACCCGCGTGTGGAACAAGATTCGCACCGGTAGCTAAGCGGTTCAGGCCATCGGGACAGGACGTCCCGGTGCGTCATCAGCCAACCGGCTCGGCCTTGCAACTCATTTCCGCCGAGCCCGGCATCTGCAACAAGGCGTCGTCGCCGTCGTACCAGAAGCTGTAGCTGCCCCTGAAATCCTTGCCGCCGTATCGGGTGCCGATACTGCTCGGCTGCTGGTTCAGGGTGACGGAGGTGTTCGCCCACTTCAGGTACACGACAGCCGGGTTGACCGTAAAAAAGGTGGCCGCGACCAATGCGTTCAATCCCGCGCAACGAAACGCCACGGGGCCTTCAGTCAGGCGGCTGGGATCTTTGGTCCTGGCAATGGCTGAGCCCTGGCGCAGTTGATAGGCGCGCTCGGCATAACTACGGATCGTGCATGCCTTGGGCTCGCGATCCGTGGCGCACTGATTACGGGCGTCGAGCCAGAACTGCTGGTCGATTTCGACCTTGTTTCGAGGCGGTACGGCGTGGTCATCCGTCAGCACCAGTAGATAGAGGCGCTGCAGTTCGATGTCCATTTGCGCCAGCTGCGGGTCGCGACAGATCAGTTTTTCGATGGATGCCCTGGTCGAGGCGCAATCGAAGCTGGTCTTGAACTCTCGTGAAGACGTGGCGGCACCGGCGCACAGGCTCGTTGCCGCGCACGCGCCGGCGGCGAGGAGAGAGGCCAAAAGGGGTGTGAGCGTTTTCATTCCGGCTTCACCTGAATCATGACGTCATGCCTGCGCAAACATTCGCTCGCACTGGGTGTATCGGAGTGTAAGGCAGGTATCGAAACCTGCCACACCCGGGGGACAAGCAGGGGGGGCGCGATCAAGGAAAACGCGCTACTCAGTCCTCACGACGGATCGTGGACACGTCATTGGCGTTGACTCTGACCTTGGCTCCGGAAATGTCCTCGAACTCGAAGAAGCCGTCCTTGGTCTTGGTTTTAGGCATGTCCTTGGTCAGATACTGTGTGCCGTTCTGCAACGTCACTACCGTTGGCGTCGAGCAGCCGGCCAGTGCCAGAAAGGCCGCGATTGCCAGGGGCAGGCCGAAAGTCTTGATGTTCATATCCACCTCTCATACTCCAAAAAACGCTGTCATGGCCGCAAACGACCGCAGCTCTAACGCGGTTGGTGCCGCGCAAAGGCAGAAAGTTCGACATCCGCTGAAAATTACCTGTCAGTGCCGCCTTTTATCCCTTTTCGTTTGCATCGGGCAGGGCGTAACTGGTATCTGTACGCATAACCAGTATTCGCTTGCCATGGCCCTTTTTCCTGTGACTGAAAACCCTCTCGACGACCCGTTCTATTACCTCAATAACTTCATGCAAGTGCTTGATTGGCTTGAGCATCGCTATGCCGATGTACTGAGCCTCGAGGAGCAGCGCTTCATTCGTGAATTCAATGGCCTGCCGCGTGAGTCCCGGGGCCTGCTGGTCAGAATGGTCATGCGCAAGGGCATTCACTTCAGGGCCGGCAAGCTGCATTACGTCGAGATCGGCGACATCGCCAGCGCCGCCGGCCCGTTACTGGCGCTGGGCTGGATCGATTCACAGGCGCCGTTGACGCTTGAAACGCTGTTCGAGGTCTTGCTCAAGGCCGAGATCGTGCAATGCCTGGGCAACGCCATCGATCAACCCAAGGGCAAAAAAGCCGACTGGTTGCCGGCGCTGAGCGAGCGCTATCCAGAAACGCAAAGCTTCCGCGATTGGTGCCCGACACTGGACGATTGCCTCTACAGTCTGACCATCATGGGCCTGTGCGATCGACTGCGCTTGATGTTTTTCGGCAATCTTTACCAGGACTGGTCCGAATTCGTGCTCGCCGATCTGGGCATCTTCACCTACGAAAAAGTCGAGTTCAGCGCCGACTCCCGCGGTTTGCGCAGCCGTGAGGACGTGGACGCCTGCCTGTTCCTGCATGAGCAACAGCAGCAGTTCGAGGCCGGTGAGGCGCTGGCGGAGGTCGTCGAGCGGATCAACGGCCTGACACTGAGCAATCCCTGGCTGCAAAGACGTCGAGACAAGCTGCTGTTCCAGATCGGTCAACACTGCGAGCGCATTGCCGACTTTTCCACCGCGTTGGCCCTGTACCGCCAGTGCGCCTATCCCGGTGCGCGCCTGCGGCTGATTCGCGTACTGGAGCGCTGCGAGGAATATGAACTGGCGCTGGAGCTCGCGACCCAGGCCGGGCAATCACCGCAAAGCGCTGCCGAACAGCAACAATTGCTTCGTGTGCTGCCCAGGCTGCGGCGCAAACTCGGCGGGCCGGCGATGAAGCGGGCATCCCCTCGGGAAATGGTGCGCCTGGACCTGCAATTGCCCAGGGTCGATCCGGCCTTGTCGGTGGAGTACCACGTCCAGGCGCACTTGTCTGAAGAGGCGGCGCCGGTCCATTACGTTGAAAACAGCTTGATCAATTCGCTGTTCGGCCTGTTGTGCTGGCCAGCGATCTTCGCGCCGTTGCCAGGGGCGTTTTTCCACCCGTTCCAACGCGGCCCGGTGGATCTGCTGAGTGAGGATTTCCACAGTCGACGTGCCGACCTGTTCCAGGCATGCCTGGCCGAACTCGATGACGGGCGTTACCGGCGGACCATTGGTGAACGCTACGCGCAAAAGTGGGGCGTGCAGTCGCCCTTCGTGTTCTGGGGTGTGCTCAGCGAGGAGCTGCTGGAACAGGCCCTCGATTGCCTGCCGGCCGAGCACCTCAAGCACTGGTTCAACCGCTTGCTGCTGGACATCAAGGCCAATCGCGCCGGCATGCCGGATTTGATCCAGTTCTGGCCGCAGCAGAAGACCTACCGCATGATCGAAGTCAAAGGCCCCGGCGATCGCCTGCAGGATAACCAGCTGCGCTGGCTGGAGTTCTGCCATGAGCACCAGATGCCGATTGCCGTGTGCTACGTGCAATGGGCGGAGCAAGACGCTTGAGCTATAGCATCGCGGTGCGGGCGCTGTGTGAGTTCACCGCCAAGGTCGGTGACCTCGACCTGCGCTTCACGCCGTCGCCGACCGCGCTGGAAGGCATCGTCGGTCATCGCACCGTGGCATCCCGGCGCAGCGAGGGTTATCAGAGTGAAGTTGCGCTCGCAGGGCAATATCAGAACCTGACCGTCAAGGGCAGGGCAGATGGCTACGATCCCGGGCAAAACTGTCTGGAAGAAGTCAAAACCTACCGTGGCGACTTGAGCAAGCAACCCGCCAACCACCGTCAACTGCACTGGGCCCAGGCGAAAGTCTACGGCTGGTTGATGTGCTGCAAGCTCGACCTTGAGCAGATCAACCTGGCGCTGGTGTACTTCGACATCGTCAGCGAAAAGGAAACCTGTCTGCTCGAAGCGTTCAGCGCCGCACAGCTGAAGCCGTTCTTCGAGGAACATTGCGAACGGTTCCTGCACTGGGCCGAGCAGGAAATGACTCATCGCGAGGCGCGCAATCGGGCGGCGCAGCAGCTGGCGTTCCCCCATGCCGGTTTTCGACCGGGCCAGCGTCATCTGGCCGAGTCGGTGTTCAAGGCGGTGAGCACGGGCCGCTGCCTGATGGCCCAGGCGCCGACGGGGATTGGCAAGACCGTCGGTACACTGTTTCCAATGCTCAAGGCCCTGGCCCCCCAACAGCTGGACAAGGTGTTTTTCCTGACGGCGAAAACGCCGGGACGAAAACTGGCTCTGGACGCCGCCCAGGTGATCCTCGACAGCGCCGATGCGCCACCCTTGCGGGTGCTGGAAATGGTCGCCCGGGACAAGGCCTGCGAGCACCCGGACAAGGCCTGCCACGGTGAGTCCTGCCCGTTGGCCCAGGGCTTCTATGACCGTTTGCCGGCGGCACGCCAGGCCGCCAGCGGGCTCAACCTGTTGAATCAGGGCGCCTTGCGTCAGGTTGCGTTGGAGCACACGGTCTGCCCGTATTACCTGAGCCAGGAAATGGCCCGCTGGGCGGACGTGGTGGTTGCGGACTACAACTATTACTTCGATTTCAGCGCCTTGCTGTTCGGTCTGGCCCAGGCCAACCACTGGACTGTCGCGGTGCTGGTGGACGAAGCGCACAATCTGGTGGAGCGTGGCCGTCAGATGTATAGCGCCAGCCTCGATCAATCGACCCTCAACGGCGTACGAAAAACCGCGCCCGAAGCGCTGAAAAAGCCGCTGCAACGGGTCAACCGTGAATGGAATGCCCTGCATAACCTGCAATCAGGTGCCTACCAGGCCTATGACAAGCCCCCGGAAAAATTGCTTCAGGCGCTGTCTTCCTGCACTGCCAGCATCGGTGATTACCTGAACGATCACCCGCAAGGGCTGGACAGTGCGTTACAGAGTTTCTACTTCGAGATGCTGCAGTTCTGCCGAGTGGCCGAACTCTTCGATGAACAGTTTCTGTTCGACATCAGCAAGCGCGACCTCGACCGCAAACGATGTCTTTCGCAACTGTGCCTGCGCAACGTGGTGCCCGCCGGTTTCATCGGGCCACGCCTGACCGCCGCACGCAGCACCGTACTGTTTTCCGCGACCCTCAGCCCTCGCCACTATTACGCCGATCTATTGGGCACACCGGCCAACACCGTGTGCATCGACGTCGAATCGCCGTTTCATGCCGACCAGTTGCAAGTGCACATCGTCAATCAGATCTCCACGCGGTTCGTGCATCGGGAAGCCTCGCTGGCGCCGATAGTCGAGCTGATCGCCAACCAGTTCACCCAGCGTCCCGGCAATTACCTGGCGTTCTTCAGCAGTTTCGACTATTTGCAGCAAGTGGCGCAGTTGCTGGCCGAGCGGCACCCGCAGATCGAATTGTGGTCACAATCCCGAGGCATGGGTGAGGCACAACGCCAGGACTTCCTCGACAGATTCACCGAAGACGGCGAGGGTGTCGGCTTTGCGGTACTGGGCGGTGCGTTCGGCGAAGGTATCGATTTGCCCGGCGCGCGGTTGATTGGTGCGTTCATCGCCACCTTGGGGCTGGCACAACTGAACCCGGTCAACGAGCAATTGAAACAGCGCATGGCCGCGATTTTCGGCGCTGGCTACGACTACACCTACCTGTTTCCCGGCGTGCAGAAAGTGGTTCAGGCCGCGGGACGAGTGATCCGCAACGAGCAGGATGAAGGGGTGGTGATGTTGATCGATGACCGTTTCGGCGAGCATAAGGTCAGGCAATTACTGCCGCGCTGGTGGTCGATTGCCCCAACGAATTTGTATTCTGCGCCGTAGGAGTTTTTACGTTAAATAACAAATACATACCTTGATTAAAACAACGATTTGAACAATTGGGGCCAGTACGTTTTATTGGAAGGGCTGGATATCACAACTCAATTCTTTGATAAGGAAATCAAGGTATGTCAGATGTACCGAAATACAGTTACTCCTCAGACGACGTGATCAAGGCGTTCGACGAGATTTACCCGACGCTCTTTGCCGACAAAACTGCTGAAACCATCCCGAAGTTGCTGATCACCGCCGGAGTGGAGGGCTCGGGCAAGACTTACCTGCTGGAAAAGAGCTTGCTGCCATCCGGGAAATACGGGAACTACATTCGACTGTACCTGCCCGAATATCGAAAAAAACACCCGCGTTACGACGACATGATCGAGTTGGGCGTTTTGCACGCCTACGAACATTCAGAAGCGTTTGCCAGGGAGCTGGGTTCGAAAATCTTCGCCAACGCGCTTTCTTATGGATACAACATCATCATGGAGTGCGCGTTCGATGACATCGGTTTTGCCGGATTGGCAAAGTTTGTGCCTGGTTATCAACTCGAAGTCCATGTCGTGGGTTGTAATCACGCGTTCGCCCATCTGTCCAGCATCAAAAGAGCATTCTCCAGCCTGCAAAAGCAGGAGATGGAGCGGTTTGTCAGCTATTCGAGACTCGAGTCGAGCATCAGCAACGCCCCGGCGGTTCTCGTTGCGTTCGAGTTCATCGCAAAGACGGTAAGTGGCTCGCAGATCTTCTTGTACGAGCGTGGCCTGGGAACGCTGAGCGAACGGGTACTGCGTGCTCACAGCCGCTATACCCTGGACGCAAACGGGAATCTGAACGAAGCTTCAACGTTGCAGCCATATGTGTACAGCGCTTATGACACCATCCTCAGGAGGTCCGTCTATTCGATGGAGGAGCGTGACGAGATGGTCAAGGAATGTCATCTACAGCTGCTTAAAACCAGCCAATATGACAAACAGGTTCCTGATTTCGTCTACAACGACCTTTATTCCTATATCACCAAATACGTCTATCGCTAGGCCGGGATTGCAGGCCGCGAAGCAAACTGCCGGAATCATGGCTTTCCAAATGCGGTTTGTCTCATACTCCAGAAAAGCAATGATGATGCGAGAACTCAATGAGCGAGGATCGAAGCAGGCCGAATGCCGTTGAGGACAAGCGTTTTCGCCTGTTGATCGATGCGGTGATTGACTATGCGATCTACATGATTGACCCCGACGGCATCATCACCAGCTGGAACGCTGGCGCCAAGCGTTTCAAGGGGTATGAGGAGGCGGAAATCCTCGGCCAGCATTTCTCGCGCTTCTATACCAATGAGGACCGCCGTGCCGGTTTGCCCCAACGGGCGCTGGACACGGCGATTCACGAAGGGCGATTCGAAGGCGAAGGCTGGCGCGTACGCAAGGACGGCACGCACTTCTGGTCCCACGTGGTGATTGATCCGATTATTGACCCTTCGGGAAAATTGCTGGGATTTGCCAAGATCACCCGTGATCTGACCGATCGTAAAATGGCCGAAGAAGTCCTCAAGCAGAGTGAGCAGCAGTTTCGCTTGCTGGTGCAAAGCGTCACGGACTACGCCATCTACATGCTCGCTGCGGATGGACGCGTGACCAACTGGAATCTCGGTGCGCAGCGCATCAAGGGCTATTTGCCCCAGGAAGTGATCGGCGAACATTTCTCAATGTTCTATACCCCGCAAGACCGCGAGGCGGGTGAGCCGCAGCGAACGCTGGATACGGCGATCCGTGAAGGGCGATTCGAAAGCAAGGGCTGGCGTGTGCGCAAGGACGGTACGCAGTTCCTTGCGCATGTCGTGGTCGATCCGATCCGGGGCGACACCGGCACCTTGCTCGGATTCGCCAAGATCACCCGCGACATCACCGAAGCGACACAGGCCCAGCAGACGCTGGAGCAAACCCGCGAAGCCTTGTTCCAGGCGCAGAAAATGCAGGCCATCGGCCAACTCAGCGGCGGGATCGCCCACGACTTCAATAATTTGCTGACCGTCATTCTCGGCAATCTGGAAATCGTCCGCAAACGTCTGGCGGATGATCCAAAAGTCGTGCGTTTGCTCGACAACGCCACCCAGGGAGCCTTGCGCGGTGTCTCCCTCACCCAGCGCATGCTGGCTTTTGCACGGCGCCAGGAGCTGAAGTCCGAACCGGTCGAGATACCGGCCCTGGTGCAGGGTATTTCCGGGCTGTTGCGCAGTTCGTTGGGACCTTCAGTGGTATTGGAAACGCGTTTTCCCGCGGATGTCGAACCGGTGATGGCCGACGTCAACCAACTTGAACTGGCCTTGTTGAATCTGGCCACCAACGCCCGTGACGCCATGTCCCAAGGCGGCAAAATCGTCATCAGCACGCGAAGCGAAGAGTTTCAGAAGGGCAACCGCCCGGCACTGGCTGCTGGCCGTTATGTGTGCCTGAGTGTCAGCGACACCGGGGAGGGGATGGATGAGGCGACGCTGGCGTCGGCGATGGACCCGTTCTTCACCACCAAAGGACTGGGCAAAGGCACCGGGTTGGGGTTGTCGATGGTCCACGGCTTTATCGCGCAATTGGGCGGACGGTTCGTACTCAAGAGCCAGAAAAACCAGGGCACCACGGCGGAACTGTGGTTGCCCGTCGCTACCGAGTGCACGGCTGCCCTTGTTGCCGACGAACCCGTGGCACCGGATGTGCCTCGCCTGTGCGTCCTGGTGGTGGATGACGACAGCCTGGTGCTGACCAGTACCTGTCTGTTGCTGGAAGACCTTGGTCATCGAGTCGTCAGCGCAACATCCGCTGTCCAGGCACTGGAAATATTTGTCGGGCAACAGGACATTGACCTGGTGATCACTGACATGGCAATGCCGCAAATGAATGGTGCGCAACTGGCGGATGCGATCCGCATACTGAACCCCACCGTACCGATTATTCTGGCCACCGGTTATGCCGAGCGACTGGAAGGCTTCGCCGCCAAACTGCCGAGGCTGCCGAAACCCTTTACTCAACTCAGCCTGGTGGAAGTGATTGCTTCGGCGATGAAGTGAGCGACCGGGTGTACTGCTCATAACGCGCCAACGGCGGTTGCGTGCTGAAGTCCCAGTGCCCCACCAGCACTACGCCGAGCAAGGTCACCAGAAACACTTCCATGGCCCGTTCGACCAGGCTGCCAAACGACAGTATGTCGCCGACTCCAGTGCGCCGCGTTCAGTCTGGTTAAACGCGTTATCGTTCACGTCCATCGCGAGCAAGCTCGCTCCTGCAATCGGGCGGTATCAGGCGTGGAGGTTGCGCAAACTGCGTTCCATCCGCGCGATGCCTTTTTCCAGCAACGAGCGCGGGCAGCCGAAGTTAAGGCGCACGAACTGTTGGCAGTCATCGCCGAAGTCCAGGCCGGCGCTCAAACCGACTTTGGCCTGTTCGAGGAAAAACTGCTGGGGGTTCTCCAGGCCCAACGCCGAGCAGTCGAGCCAGGCCAGGTAGGTGCTTTGCGGCACGTTCATGCTGATGCCCGGCAGGCGGCTGCGTACGGCCTCGACCAGGTAATCACGGTTGGCTTGCAGGTAGGCCTTGAGTTCGTTCAGCCAGGGCGCGGCTTCGCTATAAGCGACGCGGGTGGCTTCCAGGCCCAGGGGGTTGACGCTGTCGACCATGCCGCAACGGGCGTGGTTGACGCGCTCGCGCAGGTGACGGTCCTGAATGATCATGAACGAGGTTTTCAGTCCGGCGATGTTGTAGGCCTTGCTGGCCGACATCAGGGTGATGGTGCGCTGGGCAATTTGCGGGCTCAGTGTCGCCATCGGAATGTGCTGGCGACCGTCAAAACACAGTTCGGCATGGATTTCGTCGGAGATGACCCAGGCGTCGTGCTCCAGGCAGATATCGGCAATGGCCTGCAGTTCGGCACGCGGGAAGGCCTTGCCCAGCGGGTTGTGCGGGTTGCTCAACAGCAGCGCGCCGCCACCTTGCAGCGACTGGCTCAAGGTCGCCAGCGGCGTGCTGTAGGTGCCGTCAGGCTGCGACTCGAAGCCCAGTTCGACCTTGTTCAGCCCCCAGTGGCCCGGGGCGTGGCGCAGCGGCGGATAGTTCGGCACCTGCACCACGACATTCTGTTGCGGTTGTACCAGCGCCTTCAGCGCCATGTTGAAGCCCGACTCGACGCCCGGCAGAAAGATCAGTTCCTGCGGCTCTACGCGCCAGGCGTACTTGTTCCACAGATCGGCAACGATGGCCTCGCGCAAGTCGTCCGGGGCCACGCTATAGCCGACCATCGGGTGTTCCAGGCGTTTTTGCAGGGCCTGGATGATGACCGGCGGCGCAGCGAAATCCATGTCGGCGACCCACATCGGCAACACGTCGGCCGGGTAGCGGCTCCATTTGGTGCTGCCGGTGTTGTGGCGGTCGAAGACCTGATCAAAATCGAAAGTCATGCGCAGTCTCGTGAAGGCTGGGTTGGATATGGCGCCATGATAAGCGCCAAGCCCCTGTAGGAGCGAGCCTGCTCGCGATGAAGTCTGAGTCGACACACCATCGCGAGCAAGCTCGTGTCTACAGGTGACCGCGTCCCCCGGGAATGCCCGACGGTCGGGTGACATCGCGGTTTCGACAGCCTTGACTAGAGTTTAAGTGTCGGCAGCCCGCCTGCCGCAAGGGTGTTTGTCCAGAAAAATCCGGGAAAACTACCGGATCTCCACCTGATCAGGAGTGCACGATGGACCTCAGCCGTCGTCAGTTCTTCAAGGTCGCCGGTATCGGCCTTGCAGGCTCTAGCCTGGGCGCGCTGGGCATGGCCCCGGCGCCTGCCTTTGCCGAACAGGTGCGCCACTTCAAGCTCGCCCACACCCATGAAACCCGCAACACCTGCCCGTACTGCTCGGTCGGCTGTGGGGTGATCATGTACAGCCAGGGCGATGCGGCGAAGAATGTCGCGCAAAGCATCATTCACATCGAAGGTGACGCCGACCACCCGGTCAACCGCGGCACCTTGTGCCCCAAAGGCGCGGGCCTGCTGGACTTCATTCACAGCCCCGGCCGCCTGCAGTACCCGCAGGTCCGCAAGCCCGGCAGCAGCGAATGGACGCGGGTGTCCTGGGATGACGCGCTCAATCGCATCGCCGACCTGATGAAGGCCGACCGCGACGCCAACTTCATCGAAAAAAACGCCCAGGGGCAAACGGTGAACCGCTGGCTGACTACCGGTTTCCTCGCGGCCTCGGCGGCGTCCAACGAAGCGGGCTACATCACCCACAAGGTCATTCGCAGTCTCGGCATGCTGGGGTTTGATAACCAGGCGCGTGTCTGACACGGTCCGACGGTGGCAAGTCTTGCCCCGACGTACGGCCGTGGTGCCATGACCAATACCTGGACCGATATCGCTAACGCGAATCTGGTTCTGGTGATGGGCGGCAACTCGGCAGAAGCGCACCCTTGCGGTTTCAAATGGGTGACCGAAGCCAAGGCGCACAACAAGGCGCGGCTGATCGTGGTCGACCCACGATTTACCCGGACCGCCTCGGTGGCCGACTATTACGCGCCGATCCGCACCGGCACGGACATCGCCTTCATGGGCGGGCTGATCAACTACCTGCTGACCGAGGACAAAATCCAGCACGAATACGTGCGCAATTACACTGACGTGTCGTTCATCGTCAAAGCCGGCTACGGCTTCGAAGACGGGATTTTCAGTGGCTACGATGTCGCCAAACGCGCCTATACCGACAAGTCCGGCTGGGGTTACGAGCTGGGCGAGGACGGTTTTGCCAAGGTCGACCCGACCCTGCAAGACCCGCGTTGCGTCTATCAGCTGATGAAGCAGCACTACAGCCGCTACAACATCGACCTGGCGAGCCAGGTGTGCGGCATGCCGGTCGATGCCATGCAGAAAATATGGGAAGAAATCGCCACGTGCTCGCAACCGGGCAAGACCATGACGATTCTCTATGCCCTGGGCTGGACCCAGCACTCCATCGGGTCGCAGATCATCCGCAGCGCCGCCATGGTGCAATTGCTGCTGGGCAACGTCGGCATGCCGGGCGGGGGCGTGAATGCCCTGCGCGGCCACTCCAACATCCAGGGGCTGACCGACCTGGGGCTGTTGTCCAACTCGTTGCCCGGTTACCTGACGCTGCCGGGCGACGCCGAGCAGGATTACAACGCCTACATCGTCAAACGGACGCAGAAACCGCTGCGTCCGGGGCAGTTGTCCTATTGGCAGAACTACGGCAAGTTCCACGTCAGCCTGATGAAAGCCTGGTACGGCGCCAACGCCACGGCCGAGAACAACTGGTGCTACGAGTACCTGCCGAAACTGGACATTCCCAACTACGACATCCTCAAGGTGTTCGACCTGATGGGGCAGGGCAAGGTCAACGGCTACATGTGCCAGGGCTTCAACCCGATCGCCGCGTTGCCCGACAAGAACCGGGTGATGGCGGCGCTGGCCAGACTCAAGTGGCTGGTGGTGATGGACCCGCTGGCTACCGAAACCTCGGAGTTCTGGCGCAACGTCGGACCGTTCAACGATGTGAAGAGCGCCGACATCCAGACCGAAGTGATACGCCTGCCCACCACCTGCTTCGCCGAAGAAGACGGCTCGCTGGTCAACAGCAGCCGCTGGCTGCAATGGCACTGGAAAGGCGCCGATGGCCCTGGTGAGGCGCAAACCGACATCCGCATCATGAGCGAGCTGTTCCTGCGCTTGCGCCAACGCTATCAGAGCGAAGGCGGCAAATACCCCGACCCGATCCTCAAACTGTCCTGGCCCTACAAGATCGCCGACGAGCCTTCGCCAGAAGAACTGGCCAAGGAAATCAACGGCTCCGCCACCGCCGACTTCACCGACGCCACTGGCGCGGCGGTCAAGGCCAATACCCAACTGGCGGCGTTCAGTCAGCTCAAGGACGATGGCAGTACGGCGTCCGGTTGCTGGATTTTCTGCGGCAGCTGGACCGAGGCGGGCAACCAGATGGCCCGCCGCGACAACAGCGATCCGTATGGCATGCATCAACATCAGGGCTGGGCCTGGGCCTGGCCGGCCAACCGGCGGATTCTCTACAACCGTGCCTCGGCCGACGTGCAAGGCAAACCCTGGGATCCGAAAAAGCGCCTGGTGTGGTGGAACGGCAAAGCCTGGGGCGGCACCGACGTGCCTGACTACAAGGCCGATGTGCCGCCGGAAGCCGGGATGAACCCGTTTATCATGAATCCCGAAGGCGTGGCGCGGTTCTTCGCCGTCGACAAGATGAACGAGGGGCCGTTCCCCGAACACTATGAACCGTTCGAAACGCCCATCGGCATCAACCCGATGCACCCGGACAACAAGAAAGCCACCAGCAACCCGGCGGCGCGGATCTTTGATTCGGTGTGGGATTCGCTCGGTGTGGCCAAGGATTACCCGTACGCCGCCACCAGCTACCGGCTGACCGAGCATTTTCACTTCTGGAGCAAGCACTGCAAGCTCAACGCGATTGCCCAGCCCGAGCAGTTCGTCGAGATCGGCGAAGTGTTGGCCAAGGAGAAAGGCATCGTCGCCGGCGACCGTGTGCGCGTCAGCTGCAAGCGCGGTCATATCGAAGCGGTGGCGGTGGTGACCAAGCGGATTCGGCCGTTGCAGGTCAACAATCAAGTGGTGCACCAGATCGGTATCCCGCTGCACTGGGGGTTCACCGGCCTGACGCGCCACGGTTACCTGACCAACACCCTGGTGCCGTTCCTCGGCGATGGCAACACCCAGACCCCGGAATCCAAGTCATTCCTGGTCAACGTGGAGAAAATCTAAATGGCCAGCCAAGACATCATTGCCCGCTCGGCCACCACCACCGTACCGTCCTCGGTGCGCAATCAGGAGGAAGTCGCCAAGCTGATCGACACCACCAAATGCATTGGCTGCAAGGCTTGCCAGGTCGCCTGTTCTGAATGGAACGAGCTGCGCGACGAGGTCGGCCACAACCACGGCACCTATGACAATCCGCAGGATCTCAGCGCACAAACCTGGACCCTGATGCGCTTCACCGAGCACGAAAACGATGCCGGCAACCTCGAATGGCTGATTCGCAAGGACGGCTGCATGCACTGCGCCGAGCCCGGTTGCCTGGCGGCATGCCCCAGCCCCGGTGCGATCATCAAGCACGCCAACGGCATCGTCGATTTCAACCAGGACCACTGCATCGGTTGCGGGTATTGCATCACCGGTTGCCCGTTCAACATTCCACGCATCTCGCAAAAGGATCACAAGGCCTACAAATGCACCTTGTGTTCGGACCGGGTGGCTGTAGGGCTGGAGCCGGCCTGCGTGAAAACCTGTCCGACCGGGGCCATCGTCTTCGGCACCAAGGAAGACATGAAGGAGCACGCCGCCGAGCGCATCGTCGACCTCAAGAGTCGCGGTTTTGACCAGGCCGGTCTGTACGACCCCGCAGGCGTCGGCGGCACCCATGTGATGTACGTGCTGCACCATGCCGACACGCCGAAGCTCTACGCCGGACTGCCCGCCGATCCGGCGATCAGTCCGTTGGTGGGCCTGTGGAAAGGCGTGAGCAAACCCCTGGCGCTGCTGGCGATGGGCGCGGCGGTGCTGGCCGGCTTCTTCCACTACGTGCGCGTCGGTCCGCAGATCGTGGAAGAAGATGAACGGCCGCCAGGCAACGACCCGGCGGTGCATGAGGTCGATCCGTCGGTGCACACCTATGATCCGAAGCGGGAGAACAGGCCATGATCCGCAAAGAGATCCTTCGCTACACCGCCAATCAGCGCACCAATCACTGGCTGGTGGCGATCCTGTTTTTCATGGCAGGGCTGTCCGGGCTGGCGTTGTTTCACCCGGCGCTGTTCTGGCTGAGCAACCTGTTTGGCGGCGGTCCCTGGACACGCATCCTGCACCCCTTCATGGGTGTGTTGATGTTCCTGTTGTTCCTCGGGTTGGTGGTGCGTTTCTGGCGCGCCAATTACTTCATTGCCAATGACCGCTTGTGGCTCAAGCGCATTGACCGGGTGATGAAAAACGAGGAGGAGGGCGTGCCCCCCATCGGCAAGTACAACCCCGGGCAGAAGCTGCTGTTCTGGACTTTACTGCTGTGCATGTTCGGGTTGCTGTTCACCGGTCTGGTGATCTGGCGTGCGTATTTCAGCGACTACTTCGGCATCACCCTGATCCGTTGGGCGATGTTGCTGCATGCACTGGCCGGTTTCGTGCTGATCCTGAGCATCATCGTGCACATCTACGCCGGGATCTGGATCAAGGGCTCGGTCAGCGCCATGTTGCATGGCT
Organism: Pseudomonas sp. MT92; assembly: GCF_058792515.1. Taxonomy (NCBI): domain Bacteria; kingdom Pseudomonadati; phylum Pseudomonadota; class Gammaproteobacteria; order Pseudomonadales; family Pseudomonadaceae; genus Pseudomonas; species Pseudomonas sp. MT92. The sequence continues at coordinate 456,491 of NZ_JBXAFA010000004.1, read as the reverse complement.
GGGTCAGCCGCGCCTGGGCGAAGAAACACCATGAACTGTGGTATCGCGAGGTGACGCGTGATGAGCGTCCCGACCCGCCCTTGAGCAAAAAAGGATAACGATTTGGCCACCATTCTGGAGCCAGGAGAGATCGAAGCGGCGGCCACGGCACCGCCGTTTCTGCACCTGCCACCGTCCAACCTGTTCACCTTGCGCGCGCTGCGCCTGGAGCGTCTGGCAGAAGGGCATCCATTGGCCGAGTACCTGCGCCTGATTGCCGGATTGTGTCACGCGCAGCAGCGTCTGATGGATGATCCGCCCGACGCGGCCGTGCCGGACCCGCAGCGTGTCCAGCGCTGCCTGGAGCACGGCTTGCCACCGTTCGCCGCCGACAGCCTGGTGCGCGAAGACGCCTGGTTGCCCTGGCTGCACGGTTTGTTGCAAGGCTATCAACCCGCAGCGCAATCAGCGGTGGAGCAGGCCGTGACGACATTACGCAACGCCAGCGCCGGGCAGCTCAAGATCTGGGCGCTGACGTTGGTCAGCGGTCAGTTCTCCTTGCTGCCGGCGGCCCTGGTGCCGTTTCTCGGCGCGGCATTGCAGGCCGCGTGGAGTCATTGGTTGCTGACGACGCCAGACCTCGCCCTGAAACCCGGCACCAGCCTCAACCAGTGCCCGGCCTGTGGATCACCGGCCATGGCCGGGGTGATTCGCCATCGCGGAAAATACAACGGCCTGCGCTATCTGGTGTGCTCGCTGTGCGCCTGCGAATGGCATGTGGTGCGGGTCAAGTGCGTGTATTGCGAGCAAAGCAAGGGCCTGCAATACGTCAGCTTCGACAGCGACCGGCATGCCGCCGACAAAGCGCCGTTGCGCGCCGAAACCTGCCCCGGCTGCCAGAGTTACCTCAAGCAGATCTATCTGGAGTGCGACGCCGAAGGCGAAGCGCTGTCCGCCGACTTGAGCAGCCTGATGCTCGACATGCGCCTGGAGCAGGAAGGCTTTCAGCGGCCGGCGCCCAATCTGCTGCTGGCCCCCGGAGGCGACTGACGCGAGCGTCTACACTCAGGCGGTCCACCTTTGCCGGAGCGCCTGATGTCCGCCAGATCCGCCAGCCCAGCCTTGCGCCTGCCCTCCATCGACAGCTTGCTACGCGACCCGGCGTGTCAGCCTTTGGCCGAACGCTATGGGCGCGATGCCTTGCTCGCCAGCCTGCGGCAGTTGCTCGACGACTTGCGCGAACCGGTGCTGGCCGGACAACTCGACGCCGTTGAACTCGCCCCACAAGTGCTGGCGGGCAGGGCGGGTGAGCGACTGGCCAGCCAGCATCGCAGCCATGTACGCCGGGTGTTCAACCTCACCGGCACGGTGCTGCACACCAATCTGGGGCGCGCCTTGCTGCCGGAAGAAGCCATAGACGCCGTACAAATGGCCGCGCGTTATCCGCTGAATCTGGAGTTTGACCTGCACAGTGGCAAGCGCGGCGACCGCGACGATCTGATCGAAGGCCTGATCCGCGAGCTGACCGGCGCGGAAGCGGTGACCGTGGTCAACAACAATGCCGCCGCCGTGTTGCTCACCCTCAACAGTCTCGGCGCGCGCAAGGAAGGCATCATTTCCCGGGGCGAGCTGATCGAAATCGGCGGCGCCTTTCGCATCCCGGACATCATGGCCCGCGCCGGGGTCAAACTGCATGAAGTCGGCACCACCAACCGTACCCATGCCCGTGACTATGAAGCCGCCATCGGCCCGCGCAGTGGACTGGTGATGCGCGTGCATGCGAGCAACTACAGCATCCAGGGCTTCACCTCCCGTGTGCCCACCGCAGAGCTGGCGCAACTGGCGCACCGGCATGGCTTGCCGCTGCTGGAGGACCTCGGCAGCGGCAGTTTGCTGGACCTCACGCGCTGGGGCCTGCCGGCCGAGCCGACGGTGCGCCAGGCGTTGCTCGACGGCGCAGACATCGTCACCTTCAGCGGCGACAAACTGCTCGGCGGCCCCCAGGCCGGTTTGATCGTCGGCCGCAAGGAACTGATCGCGCGGATCAAGAAAAACCCGCTGAAACGTGCGCTGCGCGTCGATAAACTGACCCTCGCCGCCCTCGAAGCCGTGCTCGGCCTGTACCGCAACCCGGATCGCCTGGCCGAGCGGCTGCCAAGCCTGCGGCTGCTGACCCGACCCCAGGCGGATATCTTCGCCCAGGCCCAACGCCTGTTGCCGCCCCTGGCGCAGGTGCTGGGCGCTGCCTGGGGCGTCAGTGCAGTGCCGGCGCTGGGCATGATCGGCAGCGGCAGCCAACCGGTGGCGCGCTTGCCGAGTGCGGCGCTGTGCCTGCGGCCGAACTGCTCCAAACGTCTGCGCGGTCGTTGGCTGCACGGTCTGGAAGAGCACCTGCGGAGCCTGCCGATTCCGGTGCTCGGGCGCATCGACGACGACGCCTTGTGGTTGGACTTGCGCCAACTGGACGACGAGCCGGCGTGGCTGGCGCAACTCGGCCAGTTGCAAGCAGGGGAAGCAGCACAGTGATCGTCAGCACCGCAGGGCACATTGATCACGGCAAGACCGCATTGCTCCAGGCTCTGACCGGGCAGGCCGGCGACCGACGCCGGGAAGAGCGTGAGCGCGGCATGACCATCGACCTCGGTTACCTCTATGCCGCGCTGGAACCGGGCGCTGGCCTCACCGGTTTTATCGACGTCCCCGGTCATGAGCGCTTCACCCACAACATGCTGGCCGGGGCACAGGGCATCGATCTGGTGCTGCTGTTAGTGGCTGCCGACGACGGGGTGATGCCGCAAACCCGCGAGCACCTGGCCATCGTCGAACTGCTGGGCATCCCCCGGGCGCTGGTGGCAATCAGCAAATGCGACCGGGTCGATGGGGCTCGGGTGCAAGACGTTTGCGAGCAGATCAACGCCTTGCTGGCGCCCGGCCCTTATGCCGATGCGCCGCAGATTGTGCTGTCGAGCGTGACCGGGCAGGGCATCGACACCCTGCGTCAGGCCTTGATCAAGGTGCAACGCGAGGTCGTTCAACGCAGCCACGAAGGTGGTTTTCGCCTGTGGATCGATCGGGCGTTCAGCGTGGCGGGCGCGGGTATCGTGGTCACCGGCACGGCGCTGTCCGGGCAGGTGGCGGTGGGCGATACGTTGATGCTTGGCCCCCTCGGCAAACCGGTGCGGGTGCGCGGCCTGCATGCGCAGAATCAAGTGGCCGAGGTCGCCCTGGCCGGCCAGCGTGTTGCCTTGAACATCAGTGCCGAACGCCTGGCGCTGGAGCAGATTCATCGAGGTCAGTGGCTGTGCGCCGAATGGCTGTATGCCCCGACCCGGCGAATCGATATCGACCTGCGTCTGTTGCCCGGCGAACCGCGCGCTTTCGAGCACTTTCAACCGGTGCACGTTCATCTCGGCACCCAGGATGTGACCGGGCGCGTGGCGTTGCTGGAGGGCACCAGCCTGGCGCCGGGCGCACGGATGTTCGCGCAACTGCTGCTGAATGCGCCGGTGCAGGCAGTCAAGGGCGATCCGCTGATCCTGCGTGACCAGAGCGCACAACGCACCCTAGGCGGTGGCCGGGTGCTCGACCCGTTCGCGCCCGATCGGCAACGACGCAGCCCCGAGCGACTGGCGCAGTTACACGCACTGGCCACGCACAATGAGTTGGAGTACTGCCTGCCGGCATTACTGGCCCACGGCGAAACGGGGCTGGACTCGGTGCGTCTTGAGCGTCAATTCAATCGCCCCCACGACACCTGGGTGTTACCTGCGGACGTGCGTCTGATCGACACCCGCCAAGGGTCTTTGCTGTTCAGCGCGGCGCGCTGGGAAGGGCTGAAAACACGCTTGCTGGAACAACTGGCGCGCTTTCACGAACTGGAGCCGGACCAGATGGGGCCGGACCGTGATCGCCTGCGTCGATTCAGCGCCACGGTGCTTGATCGTCCGACGTTCATCTGCCTGCTTGACGAACTGCTGGCCAGTGGCGCCATCGCCAGCAGCGGGCCGTGGCTGCATCTGCCTGGCCATCAAGTGCGCTTGAGCGACGCAGACGAGGCCCTGTGGCAAGCGTTGCAGCCCTTGTTCGAAACAGCCGGTTTCGATCCGCCGTGGGTGCGCGACTTGCCCCATGACGAAGCTACGGTGCGGCTGCTCCTGCGCAAAATGGCCCGGTTGGGGTTGCTGCACCAGGTGGTCCGCGACCTCTTCTACACCGATGCGATGATCCGCCGTTTGGCGGCTATGCTGTTGCAACTGGCCGACGACAACCCGGTGATCCAGGTGTCGGCGTTTCGCGATGCCGTGGGCCTGGGGCGCAAGCGCAGTATCCAGATTCTCGAATACTTCGACCGCCTGGGCCTGACCCGACGGGTTGGCGACCGGCGCCAGATTCGCCCCGACAACGTGTTGGCCCGGCGCCCATAGCAGGTTTCAAGGAAGGTAATCGCGCCCGGTGGCGCGGCCGGGCTTCAAACCCGGAGGGGGACGGCATCCGTTCCCGGGCAGGTTCGACTCCGGCTACCTTCCGCCATTTTCCACTCAGAAGGGCCCGAAATTCAGCGGGTACTGAATGACCACGTAAAGCCTGTCGATGTCGTCACCGCCCTGGGCAGCGTTGGCGCGGTGCGACACATGGGACACCTGCAGGCTCAACCCCTTGGCGGAACCGGACTGCACGATATAGCGCAGGTCGATGTCGCGTTCCCAGTGGCGTCCGCCATCCCCTTGTTGCGGCACGTACTCACCCAGCGACGGGTCGAAGGGGTTGTAGGCGCCGCCCTGGGGCGCATGGGTGCCATCGATGCCGGTGCCTTTGACGTAGCGGGTCATGAAGTTCAGGCCGGGCACGCCAAAGGTGCTCAAGTCGAGGTCGTAACGTGCCTGCCACGAGCGTTCACCCGCGCCGTTGAAGTCGGCGTACTTGATCGAGTTGGCGAGGTAGATCGAATCGCCGCCGACAAAATCGAAGGGTGTGTTGCCCTGGACTTTTTGATACGCCAGGGTGAAACCGTGGGCTCCGAGCGTGTATTTGCCTGACAGGCTGTAGGCGGTGTTGTCGATGGCGCCGGCCAGCGCCTGACCGGTTTGCCGGGTGTGGTAGATGTTCGCGTCGAGGAATATCCCCGGCTGTTTCAGGTGCAGGTTGCCGTAGTACTGGTACCAGGTGTCCGTCAGCTCTGACGCGTACAGTGCGCCGCCGACAGGGCTCTGTGTGAACAGGTCGGCGCCGGCGAACGAGATCCCGCCCGCGTCGGTATTGGCCCCGTAACCGGAAAAATTGCCCTTGCTTGAGGAACTGTCCTGGTTCTTGAAGGCGGTGAAGTGGCCGGCAGTAAGGTTCATTCCGTCGATTTCGCGGCTGTTGAGCAGAAAACCCGTGGCGTATTCCGGTTGCAGGCGCTTGTCTGAGGTGTCGAACACCGGGGTTTCCACCGTCATTTCACCGAAGGATAGCGTGGTTTTCGACCGTTTGAGTTTGATTGCACCACCACCGCTGGAGTAGTCACTGGCGCTACGCCCGTCGCTGTCGACCGGCAACAGGCCGGTTCCGGAACGGCCCTTTCCGCTGTCCAGTTTCACGCCCAGGAAGGCATGGGCGTCGAGGCCAAAACCCACGGTCCCCGGTGTGAATCCGGATTCAAAAGAGCTGATAAAGCCCTGAGCCCATTCGGCTTTATAGCTTTTGCCCGTCGGTGAGGGGGAACGGTAATCGCTGTTGAGGTAGAAGTTGCGACTGAGCACTTCCAGCGACGCACCGTCGAGAAAGCCTGATGTCGGTTCGTCTGCCAGGGCGGTCCCGGTGATGCCGGTGGCCAGTAGCGAAAACCAGAAGCACGGTCCGATTCGATGATCTTGCAATGCAGTTTCCTTGCGGGCTGACGGGAAACGAGGCGTGCATGATTGCGTAGATTCAGCCGGGAATATTGAATCGGTGTGCTGTGTCAGAAATGTTTTTCGAGGGGGGCTGCGTTTGTCGTTCCCACGCAAGCGTGGGAACGACATTTCGGGGTTTACCAGATCGGTAAGGTGTAGCTGAGGATCAAGCGGTTTTCATCGAGGTCGCTGCCAAAGTGGCTCGAGCGCACGGTCGCGTTGCGCCATTTCACCCCGACATTCTTCAACGGGCCACTCTGGACCACGTAGCCAATGTCGGTATCGCGCTCCCATTCCTTGCCTTCGGGCCGATTGCTGCCCAGGTCAATGTTGGAACCGTTGATGTAGCGGGTCATGAAGGTCAGGCCGGGCACGCCGACGGCTGCGAAGTTGTAGTCGTAGCGCGCCTGCCAGGACTGCTCGTCCTTGCTGGCGAAGTCGCCGATCTGGACGAAGTTCACCAGGAATGCATCGGCTCCGTTGATATAGGCAAACCCGGTGTCACCGCTCATGCCTTGATAGCCCAGGCCGAAGGCATGCCCGCCCAGGCTATAGGTGAACATGGCGCCGAACGCATTGTTGTCGATATTGCTGCCGCCATCATCGGTCGAGCGGGCAAAGCGCAGGTCTGTCTTCAATGACTGGCCAGCGGTCACTGGCAACAGGTAAGTCAGGTTGACCATGTGCTGGTCATAGAAGTTATCGAGGTGGCCGTAGGCATACCCGGTGGTCAGATTGCTGGTCCACTTGTAGCTCAGACTGGCGAAGTCGAAGCTGTCGCTCGTCAAATGGCGACTGGTGATGCCCTTGGCGCCGGTTCGGGTAATGCCCATGTCTTCATAGTTCGAAGAGTCGCGCTGATTGACCTGTGTCAGCCGTCCACCATCGATGGTCAGGCCTTCGATTTCCATCGAAGTCAACTGACCGCCTTCGAACGTTTGTGGCAACAACCGTGAGTCGTTGGCCAATACCGTCGGCACCTTGGGCAGCAACGTGCCGAGTTTCAGCGTGCTTTTGGATGCACGCAGCTTTGCCGTCACACCCATTTCGCCGTATTCGTCCTGAGCGCCTTTGCTTGTGTCGCTATGGCGTTTGAGCAGGCCGGAGCCGGCGCGATCAGGGCTGGAATCGAGCTTGACGCCCAGCAGGCCGATGGCATCGAAACCGACACCGATCAACCCTTCGGTAAAACCGGACTCATAGCGCAGCAGGAAACCTTGCGCCCATTCCTCTTGTTTGGATTGCGCAGCGTTGTCCTGGCGGTAATCCCGGTTGAAGTAGAAGTTACGCAGCTCGAGGCTGGCCTTGCTGTCCTTGACGAAGTCAGCAGAGGCGGGAGCCGAGAGACTGATGATACCGCCGGCAAGCAGCAGTCGGGTCGAGAGGGTGCAGGTATTGCGGTCCATGATGAAGCCCCTTTGTTTTTTTATTGTTGAAATGACGGGCACAGCGGCCCTCGCCATGGCGGCAAGGGCTTATGAATAAAAAACGCGGCGCCAAAATGAGAGGAGCTGACGCCGCGTTGGTGAAAACGTCAGAACTGTTCGGCGCTCAAGCCGAACAACGGACCACTGCCAGCGCGAATGGATTGCTCCAGGCTCAAGATGCGTGGCAGCAGGCGGTGGATGTAGAAGTCGGCGGTGGCGATTTTCGCGCCATAAAAACCTTCGTCTTCACTGCGTTTTTGCTGGGCGACCTGAGCCATCCGTGCCCAGAGCCAGGCGTAGGCGACATATCCGAAGAGGTGCAGGTATTCCACCGAAGCGGCTCCGACTTCGTTGCGATTGGTCGCCGCGCGATCCTGCAGCCAGTCGCTCAGTTCCTCCAGGCATCGCACCGCGTCGAGCAGTTGAGCGGCATAGGGGGCGTTCGGCTGGGTGGCAAAGCGGCGAATCTCCCCGGTGAATTGGCGCAGCGCCAGCCCCTTGTCGGCCAGCACTTTGCGGCCGAGCAGGTCCAGCGCCTGGATGCCGTTGGTGCCTTCATAAATCTGCGCGATGCGCACGTCACGCACCAACTGCTCCTGGCCCCATTCGCGGATGTAGCCATGGCCACCGAACACTTGCTGGCCGTTGACACAGCTTTCCAGCCCGGTGTCGGTAAAAAACGCCTTGGCCACCGGTGTCAGTAACGCGACCAGGTCCTGTGCGCTTTCGCGTTCCCAGGCATCGTCGGAAAACTTCGCCAGGTCCAGTTGCTGCCCGACATAACTGGCGAACGCGCGGCCGCCTTCAGTCATGGCTTTCATGCTCAGCAACATGCGACGCACGTCAGGGTGAACGATGATCGGGTCGGCTGCCTTGCCCGGGGCCATGGCACCGGTCGGCGAGCGGCTCTGAATGCGTTCGCGGGCATATGCCACGGCGCTCTGGTAGGACGCCTCGGCACAACCGATGCCCTGAATGCCGATGGACAGGCGTTCGTAGTTCATCATGGTGAACATCGCCGCCAGGCCCTTGTTCGCTTCACCGATCAACCAGCCGCTGGCACCGTCGAAGTTCATCACGCAGGTGGCCGACGCCTTGATGCCCATCTTGTGTTCGATCGAACCACAGCTCACGGCATTGCCGGCGCCCAGGGAGCCGTCGGCATTGACCAGCACTTTCGGCACCAGAAACAGCGAGATGCCTTTCGGGCCAGCCGGCGCATCCGGCAGCTTGGCCAGCACCAGGTGCACGATGTTTTCAGTCAGGTCCTGATCGCCACCGGTGATGAAAATCTTGCTGCCGGTGATGGCGTAGCTGCCATCGGCCTGAGGCTCGGCGCGGGTGCGGATGAGCCCCAGGTCGGTGCCGGCGTGGGCTTCGGTCAGGCACATGGAACCGGCCCAGCGACCTTCATACATCGGCGGCAGATAGAGGTTTTTCAGGGTCTCGCTGGCATGGGCATCCAGCGCCAGGCACGCACCGGAACTCAAGGCCGAATACAGTGCAAAGCTCGAGTTGGCGCCGTAGAGCATCTCTTCGAACTGCACCGCGAGCATCTTCGGCATGCCCATACCGCCGAACTCGGCATTACCGGACAAACCCACCCAACCGCCTTCGATGTAGGTGGTGTAAGCCTGCTTGAAGCCGATGGGCGTGGTGACTTGGCCTTCATGCCATTGCGCGCCTTCTTCATCACCGCTGCGATTGAGTGGTGCAATCAAGTGCGAGGTGACTTTCGCCGCTTCTTCAAGAATGGCGTCGGCCGTATCGGCGTCGACGCTGTCGGCCAGGGCCGGCAGGCGCGCCCACAGGGCCGGGGCGTCGAATACTTCATGCAGCACAAAGCGCATGTCGCGCAGCGGGGCATTGAATTGGGGCATAACGTGAACCTCGTTGGGACGGTTGTGCAACGGGCACGGCGCCGCATGGGCGGGCCGTGCCTTTTCGATCAGTGACTGGAAGCGGCGGCGGCACCGAGACCGGTCTGGGCGCGGACAAACTGGTCGGCGAAGGCATCACGCTCCTTGTCGGCGCGCACGCTGCGGTCGAGCCTGGACACCACGACGATCACCAGGAACGCCAGCGGCATGGAAAACAGCGCCGGGTGGTCATACGGGAAGATCGCGTGAGCATGACCGAGCACAGTGACCCAGACCGCTGGCGAGAGGATCACCAGCACCAGCGCGCAAACCAGGCCGGCAAAACCGCCGATGATCGCGCCTTTGGTGGTCAGGCCTCTCCAGTACATGGCCATGATCAGCACCGGGAAGTTGGTCGACGCGGCGATGCCGAAGGTCAGGCCCACGAGGAACGCGACATTCATCTTCTCGAACAGAATGCCCAGCAGAATCGCGATGATGCCCAGGCCTACCGTGGCCATGCGTGTGACGCGCATTTCCTGTTTCTCGCTGGCCTTGCCCTTCTTGAACACGGTGGCGTAGAGGTCATGGGAGATCGCCGAAGCACCGGCCAGTGCCAGCCCGGACACCACCGCCAGGATGGTGGCGAATGCGACCGCCGCAAGGAAGCCGAAGAACAGGTTGCCGCCGACCGCTTTGGCCAGGTGCATGGCCACCATGTTGCCGCCGCCAATCAGGGCGCCGCCGACTTCACCGTTGACGTAGTACTGCGGATCGGTGCCGATGATCACCATCGCGGCAAAGCCCAGGGTGCACACCACCAGGAAGAAGAAACCGATGAAGCCGGTGGCGTAGAACACCGATTTACGCGCCTCTTTGGCGTTAGGCACGGTGAAGAAACGCATGAGAATGTGCGGCAGGCCGGCGATGCCGAACACCAGGCCCAGGGACATCGACGCGGTGTTGATCGGATCGGCGAGCATCGAGCCCGGGCCCATGATGTTCCAGCCGCTGGCGTGGGCCTGCACGGCTTTGTCGGCCAGGGTCTCGTAGCTGAAACCGAACTGCGACATCGCCATCACCGCGAGGGTGGTGCCACCGGCCAGCAACAGCACGGCTTTGATGATCTGCACCCAGGTGGTGGCGATCATGCCGCCGAAGATCACATACACCAGCATCAGCGCACCGACGATCACCACCGCCACCGGGTAGTCGAGCCCGAACAGCAGCTTGATCAGCTGACCCGCACCGACCATCTGCACGATCAGGTAGCAGCACACCACCGTCAATGAACCGAAGGCCGCGAAGATCCGCACCTTGTTCTGGTCCAGCCGATAGGAAACGATGTCGGCGAAGGTATAGCGCCCCAGATTGCGCAGACGCTCGGCCATCAGGAAGGTGATGATCGGCCAGCCGACGAAGAAGCCAATGGTATAAATGAAACCATCGTAGCCCTTGGCGAACACCAGGCTGGACAGCCCCAGCAGGGTGGCCGCCGACATGTAGTCACCGGCAATCGCCAGGCCATTCTGAAAGCCGCTGATACCGCCGCCGGCCGTGTAGAAGTCCGAGGTGGATTGGGTTTGACGCGCCGCCCACCAGGTAATGGCCAGCGTGCCCAGGACGAAGACGAAGAACATGCCGATCGCATTCAGGTTGAGCGGCTGTTTTTCCACCGCCCCGAGGGCCGGTGCGGCGAGTACGACCGAGGCCGGCAACAGGCCGAGAGTGCCGAGGATGAGCTTGTTGAACAGGGTCATCATTTGCTCTCCTCGAGAATGGCGGCGCCCAGGACATCGAAGCGCGTATTGGCGCTGTAGACATACCAGCCGGTCAGCAGCCAGGAAAACACGATGATTGCCGCGCCTACCGGCATGCCGAGCGTCAACATCCGGTGCTCGCCGAGCGGCGCGTGCAGCCACTGCGGGGCAAACGCCACAATCAGCATGAACAGGTAGTAAGTGCCCAGCACGGCGGCACTCAACGACCAGGCCAGGCGCGAACGACTGCTCACCAGTTCAAGGAATTTGGGATTGTTGCGAATGCGTTCGCAACGTTGGGTATCGGTTGAATGGATGTCGATCATCAGTAGCTCCACTTTTGTTTTTGTTATCGGTCCGTGGTGGGCCCGGCATCGCCGAATTCGGCGTGCACGAACCCGAGGCGGCAGGTTGATCACCTGCCGCCCGAGGGGTACATCGTTGTTTCGGGTTAGAGCGCTGCGGCCCGGTCGCGCAACACGTACTTCTGGATCTTGCCGGTGGATGTCTTCGGCAACAGGGTAAAGATCACGGTGCGCGGCACTTTGAAGCCGGCCAGGTGTTCGCGACAGAAAGTGATGATGTCTGCCTCGCAAACGTCCTGGTGATCGGTCTTGAGTGTGATGAAGGCGCAGGGCGTTTCGCCCCATTTTTCATCGGGACGGGCAACCACCGCAGCTTCCAGCACACCCGGATGGCGGTAGAGCACACCTTCGAGTTCGATGGTGGAAATGTTCTCGCCGCCGGAAATGATGATGTCCTTGAGGCGATCCTTGATCTCGACGTAACCGTCGGGATGACACACCGCCAGGTCGCCGGTGTGGAACCAGCCCCCTTCGAACGCTTCGGCAGTGGCGGACGGGTTCTTCAGGTAGCCCTTCATCACGGTATTGCCGCGCATGAAGATCTCACCGATGGTCAGGCCATCGCGCGGGGTCGGCTCCAGGGTCGCCGAATCAGCGACCATCACGCCTTCCAGTGTCGGGTAGCGCACGCCTTGTCGAGACTTGATTTGCGCCCGCTCATCCAGGGGCAACTCGTCCCATTCGGCATGCCAGGCGCAAATCGTCACCGGGCCGTAGGTTTCGGTCAGGCCATACACGTGAGTGACCTTGATGCCCATCGCTTCGACGGCGCCGATCACTTTGGCGGGCGGCGCGGCGCCGGCAACCATGGCGTTGACCGGATGATCGATGGCCGCTTTCGCCGATTCCGGCATGTTCACCAGGGCATTGAGCACGATCGGTGCACCGCACAGGTGAGTGATCTGGTGTTCGCGAATCAGCGTCAGGATTTTCTGCGGGTCGACCCGGCGCAGGAACACATGCACACCGGCCATTGCGGTGATGGTCCAGGGGTAGCACCAACCGTTGCAATGGAACATCGGCAACGTCCAGAGGTACACGGGGTGGTTGCCCATGGCCCAGGTCATCTGGTTGCCCAGTGAGTTCAGGTAGGCACCGCGATGGTGGTAAACCACGCCCTTGGGATTACCGGTGGTGCCGGAGGTGTAGTTCAGGGAGATGGCTTGCCACTCGTCGGTTGGCCATTTCCAGGCGAAATCCGGATCGCCTTCGGCCAACAGCGCTTCGTAGTCCAGATCGCTGACGGCCTGGCCTTCGCCGTATTCCGGGTCGTTGACGTCGATCACCAGCGGCGGGTGATCGAGCATGCCGATCGCTGCGCGGATCACGTTGTGGAACTCACGGTCGGTAATCAACACCTTGGCTTCGCCATGCTGGAGCATGAAGGCGATGGCCTCGGCATCCAGACGAACGTTGAGCGGGTTGAGCACGGCACCGATCATCGGCACGCCGAAATGCACCTCAAGCATCTCGGGAATGTTGGGCAGCATCACCGCCACCGTGTCGTCCTTGCCGATGCCGCGACCGGCCAGAGCAGAGGCCAGTCGCCGGCAGCGGGCGTAGGTCTGCGCCCAGGTACGGCGGATCGAGCCGTGGATGACGGCGGGGTAGTGGGGATAAACGTTGGCAGTGCGCTCGATGAAACTGAGCGGAGACAGGGCAATGTGATTGACAGCCGAAGGGTCTAACCCTTGCTCATAGATCGACATTTTCGGGTACTCGGTGGCTTATTGTTAGCTCTATGGGTGAACTCGCGAGGCAGTCGCTGAGGGCACCTTGATGTCCGGAGTACGTTATATAACATCCAGCTATACGTATGGAAGTACAACCTAGGGCGTATAGTAGTTCTACTATATTTAATTCTTTCCGATCCAAATCAATGCCGCCGCACCTCCAAAGCCGGTATATGCTTGGTTTTCCTGACAAAGTGGACCCGCGATGACCCTGACCCCCGTTCGATTGCACAGCTGGTTGCGCCTGCAGCGCGAAGGCGTGGCGTTATCCGCCCGCGCCGATGCGTTGTGTCGTGCCCTTCAGGATTGCCCCGAAGTGCAGCGTGCGGTTTATCTCAGTTGGCAGCCCGGTGCGCGGATCTACGGTCACGAGGGCTCGGCCCAGCACTTTCCGCCGGGCCAGGGCGACCCGGCGCTGGCCAGCGATCAGTTGCTGTTTGAGCATCTGGTCGAAGCCGGGCGTCTGGATCTGGCTCAAGTCCGTCAACTCGACTGCTGGTTGTCGGGCCGATTGCGTCGAGCGGCCATCAGCCATGGCCAGGTGTTCGATCTGGCCCTGCAGCCGGGGCAGGCCGGGTTGTTGCTGGTGGAAGTGCGCGAGGGTGTGAGTCTCGACTGGCTGGGCTGGGTGCAGGACTTGTTGACGACATTGCTGACCAGTGTCAATGGCATGCTGCGCGGTTCGCCGTTGCTGGGCCATGATCCGCAACCGAGCCTGTTGCTCGATGCACAGGGCCGACCGCTGGAGTTCAACGCGGCGCTATTGGCCTTGCTTGCCGAAAAGCCGTTGACCGATGTGTTGGGCTTTTTACCGGTCAATCATCGTGTGTTGGTGCGCGCATGCCTGGATCAGCAACGTGCCATCGAAGGCGTCGAGGCACAGTTCGAAGAGCAAATACTGATCTGGACCTTCATCCCCGATCCCCAGGACAACCGCGTGCTCGCCCGTTGCCGGTACGCCACGACCCAGGTGCTGGCAGAACGGGAAGCGGCCACCGCTCGCCGGCTGTACCGGCTGATCATCGAAAACACCACTGACCTGATTTCCCGGCACACGCCGGACGGGCGCTTTCTCGATGCCTCGCCCGCGTCCTGGACCTTGCTCGGCTACTGGCCCGAGGAATTGCGCGGGCAAATGGCCCAAGGCCTGTTCCATGGGCAGGACCTGGCCAGCCTGGTTCAGCGCGCGCGCGATGCGCTGGAGCAGGATGGATATCACACGATGACCTACCGCATCCGCCATCGCGACGGGCATTACCTGTGGTTCGAAACCGCCTGCCGCGCGATACGCGAAACCTACACCGGAGCGGTGGTCGAAGTGGTCAGCGTCTCCAGGGACATCACGGCGCGGGTGCAGGCCGAGGAAAACAAGCGACGACTGGCCGAGGTGGTGGAGGCCAACACCGATCCGGTGCTGTTCATCGACCCCAAGGGCCAAGTCACTTACCTCAACCCGGCGGCGCGGCGCATTCTCGGCATCGATGAGCAGCAAGCGATGCCAGCCCTGGCCGAGTTGTTCGCCAGTAGCGACCTGGGGCGCCTGCAACGTGACGGCTGGAGCAGCGCCGAACGCGATGGCGTCTGGAGCACCGATGCGCGCTTGCAGCCGCCTGGCGGCGGCACGTCGGTGCCCGTGTCGCTGGTGTTGCTGGCGCACCGTTCTGCCGGCGGCGAGCGCTATTACTCGCTGGTGGCACGGGACATGACCGAAAGGGAGCTGCGCGAAGTGCAACAACGTCGCCATCAGGATGAGCTGGCGCACACCGCGCGGTTGGTGACGCTGGGCGAACTGGCCTCGGGGATTGCCCATGAAATCAACCAGCCACTGGCTGCCGTGGTGAATTACGCCAATGCGAGCCAACGCTATTTGCAGACCCTGGGCAGCAATCCCCAGGCGGCCGCCAGGGTGGCGCAGGGCCTGGAGCGCATTACCCATCACGCCACCCATGCGTCTGAAGTGATCCGGCGTCTGCGCGCGTTTCTGCGCAAGGGGCAGCGTCGCATGCAGGCGCTGAACCTGACCGAAGTCGCCCGTGAATCGGTGCGTTTGTGTGCCTGGGAGGCGAGCAATTGCCAAGTGACAATCGAGGATCGACTGCCGGATAATCTGCCGCCCGTTTATGCCGACCGCGTGTTGCTTGAGCAGGTGTTGCTCAATCTGCTGCGCAATGCCATCGACGCTAATCGCGAGCAACATCCTGGCCAGCCTTCGCTGATCGTGATGGCGGTGGAGCAGGGCAGTGGTGGCACCCTGGAAATCAGTGTGCGAGACCAGGGGCCGGGGGTCGGCGAGCCCGAACTGGAGCAGATTTTTACCCCGTTCTACACCAGCAAGGCCGATGGCCTGGGGCTCGGCTTGTCCATGAGCCGCAGCATCATCGAGGGTTTCGGTGGCGAACTGCAGGCCCGGCGCCAGCCTGTCGGGTTGCTGATGTGTTGCCGCCTGCCGCTTGCCGGTCCAACAAAACAACAACAGGAATGACGTAATGGCAGGTGCGACGGAGCACGTGGTGTATGTGGTCGACGATGACCAGGGCATGCTCGAATCAACAGTGTGGTTATTGGAGTCGGTCGGTCTCAAGGCCTTGCCGTTTACCAGTGGTGTCGAGTTCCTCGATGCCTGCGACGCCAGTCTCGATGCCTGCGTGATTCTCGACGTGCGCATGCCCGGCATGGGGGGGTTGAACGTACAGGAAGAAATGCGCGTGCGTGAGCTGAACCTGCCGATCATTTTCGTCAGCGGCCACGCCGATGTGCCAATCGTGGTCCGTGCCTTCAAGGCCGGCGCCCATGACTTCATCGAAAAACCCTACAACGAGCAGTTGCTGCTCGACAGCGTGCAGCAGGCACTGAGCAGTTGCGCCACGCAGCGGTCCGGCAATCAGGCCTTGCAGGCACGCTTGCTGACCCTGACTCCACGGGAACGCGACGTCATGTTGCCTCTGGTGCAGGGTTACACCACCCGCGAAATCGCCGAGCAACTGGGGGTGAGTGCAAAGACCGTCGATCTGTATCGCTCGCGCGTCATGAAACGTATGCAGGCCAGCACGTTACCGGACCTGGTGGGCATGGCCATTGCGGCGAACATGGTCGATCCACTGAAGCTGCGTTGAACCTTCGCGCCGTGCAATGTGCGTCTATGCTGGGCTAACAGATTCGCCCACTTCACGGCGAACCGTGAGGAGACAGCAATGGCGCCCACATCGATCACAGTGAAAACCTTGTCCCGCGGCCTGCTTGACGTAATGATCCGCGCCGGACTGATTGTCGTCATGGTGCTGTTTTGCTTCGAGATTTTCCGACCGTTTCGCGACTTGATGTTGTGGTCGTTGATCCTGGCGATCACGCTTTACCCGTTGCAAACGCGGCTCAGGGGGCCCCTTGGGCACAAGGATGGATTCATTGCGACCCTGATCGTGCTCGTCGCCATCGCGATCCTGATGGTGCCGGTCTATCTGTTGGGCTCCTCGATTGCCGACTCGGTGCAGAACACCATCACCACGGTCAAGACCCAAGGCTTTCAAATTCCCCCTCCGGCCGAATCCGTCGCCACCTGGCCATTGGTGGGCAAACCCATATCGGCCCTGTGGTTGCAGGCAGCCAACGACTTGCCAAGCCTGACCGTGAAGTACATTCCGCAAATCAAAGGCATCAGCCTGGGGCTGCTGAGTAAACTGGCCGGACTCGGCATGGGCTTTCTCATTTTCATCTTTGCGCTGATCATCGCCGGTATCTTCATGGCCTACGGTGAAGCCGGCAACCGTAGCGCGATCCAGATCGCCTCGCGTATCAGCGGCCCGGACAGAGGGCCGAGCATCGCGGCACTGTGCACCGCAACCATCCGTGCCGTGGCGCTCGGGGTGGTCGGCATCGCTTTTATCCAGATGTTGCTGGTGGGCCTGGGGTTTGTCTTCAAGGGCGTGCCTGCCGCCGGGTTGCTGGCACTGGGGATATTGTTGCTGGGGATCATGCAGCTGCCGGCGACGCTGATTACCATCCCGGTCATCGTTTATGTGTTCGCCACCGAAGGCCCCAATACCGGCACCATCGTGTTCGCCATTTATGTGTTCGTTGCGGGGCTGGTGGACAATGTACTCAAACCCTTGATGCTGGGGCGCGGTGTGGATGTGCCGATGCCGGTGATATTGATTGGTGCCCTGGGCGGCATGGTCACCAGCGGCATCCTCGGCTTGTTCATCGGCCCGGTGGTGCTTGCGGTCGGCTATCAGTTGTTCTGGCAGTGGGTGGAGGATCGGCCCCAGGATGAAAATCAGCCATTACTCTGAACCTGTGCGGGAAGGAGCTCAGCATGCGCATCAGGGTACTCACCGTCGTCATCGCCGTTTTCTGTTTATTGAGCCCGGTGCATCTGTGGGCCGAGGATGCACCCAAGGCCTCGGATGTGTCCGCCGAACTCAAAGTGGCCAACCGCAGTGTCATGGTGTTCCGTGCCACGGTACTTGGAGAACCGCCGCAATCGCGGGTCAAACGCGCTGGCGCCGTGATCCGCGAGGCGCTGGATGAATCCGACGATCTCAACGTCCGCATCGATCCGATCCAGAACAGTTACCTGGTGCTGTTGGGCACCCGGCGCGCTTTCATTGTCTCCCCCAAAGACGTCGACAGCCTGGGCACCGCGTCAGTCCTGGAGACCGCCGAGCAAGCGGCGCAGAACCTGCGTCAGGTAGTCGCTGAAACCCAGGAAGCGCGCAGCCTGCGGCTGATTCTCAGGGCGTTGATCGCCGTCACGCTGGCCACCACCCTTTATTTCGCGCTGCTATGGGGCATGGTTTACCTGCGGCTCAAATTGTTGAAAAAACTACCGGCGTTGATGCATCGGCACACCCAGGCGTTGAGCGTGGGACGCGTGCAGCTCATCGATGCCAATTTCCTCTACCCGCTGGTCAGCCGTGTGTTGTGGTTTCTGCGTTGGTTGGTGGTGTTGCTGTTGACCTATGAATGGCTGGGATTTGTCCTGTCGCGTTTTCCCTACACCCGGCCGTGGGGCGAAAGCCTCAATAACTACCTGCTGGAGGTCGCGACCTACCTGTTCCAAAGCATTATCAGCGCGATTCCCGGGCTGGGCGTGGCCCTGATGATTTTCTTCATTGCCCGGGGCGTCAGCGCATTCAGCAAGCGAGTGTTGCGGCGCATGGCCGGCCCCGGCATCTTGAATTGGCTGAATGAGGAAACCCTGCAGCCGACCACCCGGCTGATGTCCCTGGCGATCTGGTTATTTGCGTTGGCCATGGCCTATCCATACTTGCCGGGGGCGGGTACCGATGCATTCAAGGGCTTGTCGGTGCTGATCGGCCTGATGATTTCCCTGGGCGCCACCAGTGTGGTTGGCCAGGCGGCGTCGGGGCTGATTCTGACCTACACACGCACCCTGCGACCGGGGGAGTTCGTGCGCATCGGCGAATACGAAGGCACGGTGACCGAGCTGGGCATGTTCACCACGCGCATCCGTACCGGCCTGGGCGAGGTGCTGACCTTGCCCAACTCGATGATCACCAACTCGGTCACCAAGAACTATTCGCGGACCGTGCAGGGCGCCGGTTATGTGGTCGATACGGTGGTGACCATCGGCTACGACACGCCGTGGCGGCAGGTCGAAGCCATGCTGCTGGAGGCCGCCAGACGCACCGCCGGGATACTCGCAGTGCCCACGCCTCAAGTGTTTCAGACCGCTTTGTCGGACTTCTACCCGGAGTACCGCCTCGTGGCCCAGGCCATCCCCAGCCAGCCGCGCCCGCGTGCCGAATTGCTCAGCATGCTGCACGCCAATATCCAGGATGTGTTCAACGAGTACGGCGTGCAAATCATGTCGCCGCACTATTTCGGCGACCCGCGGGAAGAGAAGTGGGTGCCGAGGGAGAAATGGTATTCGGCACCTGCCCAGGAGCCGAAGGAGACAAAGTGACTGACCGCGAGAAGCAGAAGACGAGCAAGCCCGCACCGCCGCAATGGCCGCTGTGATTCTCCCGGCGAGCCCCACGCCTGTCATGAAATGAAAAGCCGTTGTCGTCTGATGAGAAGCGATGACTGAGCCGCAGACCTACAGTCCAATCAGCGCAATTCGACGCACTCGCCAAAATGCAGATTGGAGAATAAGAAAAAATGGCCAAAGCCGTTCGCTTTTACGAAACCGGTGGTCCCGAGGTGCTTCGTTACGAAGAGGTCGAAGTGGGGGACCCGGGCCCGGGCCAGGTTCGTCTTCGTCACGTCGCGGTCGGCCTGAACTATGCCGACACCTACTTTCGCAACGGCACTTACCCGATCCCGCTGCCGAACGGCATGGGGGTCGAAGCGTCCGGCGTGGTCCAGGCCGTTGGCGAAGGGGTGACCAATGTACAAGTGGGTGATCGCGTCACCTATACCGGGTTTCTCAACACGCTGGGGGCCTACAGCACCGAGCGTCTGATCCCGGCGGCACCGCTGATCAAACTTCCGGAAACCATCAGTTTCGAGACCGCGGCGGCCATGACCATGCGCGGCCTGACGTCGTCGTACCTGATGCGGCGCATCTACGATTTCAAGGTCGGCGACAGCATTTTGCTGCACGCTGCCGCCGGTGGGGTCGGCCTGATCGTTTCGCAGTGGGCCAAGCTGCTGGGCCTGACCGTGATCGGCACCGTATCCACCGAGGTCAAGGGCGAAATCGCCCGGGCCCATGGCTGCGACCATGTCATCAATTACAGCCATGAAGATGTCGCCCAGCGGGTTCGCGAGCTGACGGACGGTGTTGGCGTCAACGTGGTGTTCGACAGCGTCGGCAAGAACACTTTCATGGGCTCGCTCGATTCGCTCAAGCGCCGCGGCCTGATGGTCTGCGTCGGTACGGCTTCCGGCCCGATCCCGGCGTTCGACCCGGTGATGCTGGCGATGAAAGGCTCGCTGTTCCTGACTCGCCCGGCGCTGGCCGATTACATCGCCGACCCTGCGGAAAAAGCGGCCCTGGCCGGTGAACTGTTCGACCACGTCGGCAATGGCCGGATCAAGATCGAGATCAACCAGCACTACGCCTTGCAGGATGCCGTTCAGGCCCACCGGGACCTGGAGTCGCGCAAGACCACTGGCTCGTCGATTTTCGTCATTTAAGGGAGTCCGCTGCCATGAAAGTCGAACAATTGACCTGCAACATTGGTGCGGAACTGATCGGCGTCAACCTTGCCGACGCGATCCATGACGAGGGTCTTTTTGCTGAGATTCGGGCCCAGTTGCTCACTCATCGTGTGGTGTTCCTGCGCGACCAGAACATCAGTCGTGCCGAGCACGTCGCGTTCGCCCGGCGCTTCGGCGAGCTGGAGGATCATCCGGTAGCCGGCAGTGATCCGGATCACCCCGGCCTGGTGCAGATCTACAAAAAACCGGGCCAGCCAATGGACCGCTATGAAAATGCCTGGCACACCGACGCCACCTGGCGCGAATCACCGCCCATGGGTTGCGTGCTGCGCTGCGTGGAGTGCCCACCGGTCGGCGGTGACACCATGTGGGCGAACATGGTCGAGGCTTACGACAACCTGCCCGATGACGTGAAGGTGAAGATTGCCGACCTGCGTGCCCGCCACAGCATCGAAGCGAGCTTTGGCGCGGCCATGCCTCTCGAAAAACGCCTGGCGCTCAAGGCCCTGTATCCGGACGCCGAGCACCCGGTGGTGCGCACCCACCCGGAAACCGGCGAGAAGGTGCTGTTCGTCAACGCCTTCACCACCCATTTCAGCAACTACCACACCCCCGAGCGGGTGCGTTTCGGCCAGGACGCCAATCCTGGCGCGAGCGAGCTGCTGCGTTACCTGATCAGCCAGGCGTACATCCCCGAGTATCAAGTTCGCTGGCGCTGGAAGCCCAACAGCGTGGCCATCTGGGATAACCGCAGTACGCAGCATTACGCCGTCATGGATTACCCGCCGTGCCATCGCAAGATGGAACGCGCCGGGATCGTCGGCGACAAGACTTACTGATCGACCCCTTCTGCATACGCACTCGTAAACACGTCTGCCCGGCACGATCCCGGGTGGACGGGACAATCATAAAAACAGGAGTAAACCATGCAATTCTTCGACGATTCCCTGCACCCCGAAAACATGGAAAAGGTCGTCATTACCGTGGCCCCCTACGGCCCGGAATGGATGCCGGAAGACTTCCCCGAAGACATTCCGCTTACCATGGACGAGCAGGTGCAAAAAGCGGTCGAGTGCTACGAAGCCGGTGCCACGGTCCTGCACCTGCACGTGCGCGAACTCGATGGCAAGGGGTCCAAGCGTCTGTCCAAGTTCAACGAGCTGATCGCCGGTGTGCGCGAAGCCGTGCCGGACATGATCATCCAGGTCGGCGGCTCGATTTCCTTCGCCCCTGAAAGCGATGGTGAAGCAGCCAAGTGGCTGTCCGACGACACTCGCCACATGCTGGCCGAGCTGACGCCAAAACCGGATCAGGTCACGGTGGCGATCAACACCACCCAGATGAACATCATGGAGCTGCTGTATCCGCAATACCTGGAAGGCACCTCCCTGGCCAATCCGTTGTTCCAGGCCGCCTACAGCGAAATGACCGTGCCGGCCGGTCCGGCCTGGGTGGCCGAGCACCTCAAGCGCCTGACGGAAAACGGCATCCAGCCACACTTCCAGCTAACCGGGATTCATGCCTATGAAACCCTCGAACGTCTGGTACGCAAGGGCATCTACAAGGGCCCGCTGAACCTGACCTGGATTGGCATCGGTGGCGGTTTCGACGGCCCGAACCCGTTCAACTTCTTCAACTTCATCCACCGTGTTCCGGACGGCTGCACCCTGACCTCTGAATCGCTGCTCAAGAACGTGCTGCCGTTCAACACCATGGCGATGTCCATGGGCCTGCACCCGCGCGTGGGCAACGAAGACACTATTATTGATCACAAGGGCGAACGTTTCGGCTCGGTCGCACAGATCAAGCAAACCGTGCGCATCGCCCATGAACTGGGTCGCGAAATCGCCACCGGCAAAGAAGCCCGTGAGATCTATCGCATCGGTGTGCAATACCAAAGCATCGAAGAAACCCTGTTGGCCAACGGCATGGCCCCCAACCGCAAGGCCGGGCAAAAGGGTGTGCCGCAGCGCGGCTGACCGGCAGTGGCGGCGAGAGGTCGCTGGCCTCTCGCTCACTGCATGCAACACGCTTGATAACAACAATAAAACGAAGCTTTGAGGAGGCTGCATGGCCTTTCATCCAATCGCCGCGGACGATGACGACTGCAGTGGCGTCGGCGTTGCGCGCAAATATGCCTGGATCGTCTTTGCACTGACGTTCGGCCTGTTGATTTCCGACTATATGTCGCGTCAGGTGCTGAACGCGGTGTTCCCGATGCTCAAGGGCGAGTGGTCCTTGAGCGATGGTCAGCTCGGCTTGCTCAGTGGCGTTGTCGCCCTGATGGTCGGCCTGCTGACGTTTCCGCTGTCGTTGATGGCGGATCGCTTCGGCCGGGTCAAAAGCCTCGCCCTGATGGCGCTGTTGTGGAGTGTGGCCACTCTGGGTTGTGCCCTGGCCCAGGATTACCAGCAGATGTTCATTGCCCGGTTCATGGTCGGGGTCGGAGAAGCGGCTTACGGCAGTGTCGGTATCGCCGTGGTGATTTCCGTGTTCCCCAAACACATGCGGGCCACCCTGGCCAGCGCCTTCATGGCGGGTGGCATGTTCGGCTCCGTGTTGGGCATGGCCTTGGGTGGAGCCATCGCTGCCAAGCTGGGCTGGCGCTGGTCGTTTGCCGGGATGGCGCTGTTTGGCCTGCTGCTGGCGGTGCTGTATCCGGTCATCGTCAAGGAAGCCCGCATCGCACCGAAGCGCATGGCCAACATGGCTGCCGCCAAGGCCAGGCAACCGTTGCGCACGCTGTTTTCCAGCCGCTCGGTGATCGCGACCTATGTCGGCAGCGGCTTGCAATTGTTTGTCGGCGGCACCGTGATCGTGTGGATGCCCAGTTACCTGAATCGCTACTACGAAATGGGCACGGACAAAGCCGGAGGCATGGCGGCCATCATCGTGTTATGCAGCGGTGCCGGGATGATTCTGTGCGGCATGCTCAGTGATCGCCTGTGCCGGCAATCGCCGGAGCGCAAGGTGGCCCTGGCCATTGCCTATTGCCTGGGCAGTTGCCTGCTGTTGTCGGCGGCGTTCGCCCTGCCGGCGGGGCCTGCGCAACTGGCGTTGATCTGCCTCGGTATGTTGATCGCCGCCGGCACTACCGGTCCTGCCGGGGCGATGGTGGCCAACCTGACCCCGTATTCATTGCATGGCACAGCGTTCGCCACCCTGACCCTGGCCAACAACATGCTCGGCCTGGCGCCGGGGCCGTTCATCACTGGCAGGGTGTCCGACCTGATCGGCCTGCACGCGGCCTTCCAGTGGGTGCCTCTGGTCAGCCTCGGGGCAGCCGCGGTGTTCTTTTATGCCAAGTGTCATTACCACAGAGATATTGCCCGCTTTCAGGGTCAGCACGTGCCTGATCCTGTCAATGCAGCCGGGTTAGAGGTGAAGTTGTGAGTCGTCGCTTATCCATTGATGTGTTTTTCGATTTCATCTGCCCCTGGTGCCTAATCGGCAAACGCCAGTTGGAGCATGCGCAAGTGCAGTTTCGCAGTCGCTATCCGGACGTGCAGATCACCACGGTGTGGCATGGGGTGCAGTTGCTGCCTCAGTTGCCCGTGGAAGGTGAACCCTTCGCCGATTTCTATCGCAAGCGCTTGGGCAATGCCGATGCAGTGACCATGCGCCAGGCCCAGGTAAAGCAGGCTGCCTCGGCGGTTGGACTGACCATCGACTTCAGCCGTATCGAGACCATGCCCAACACCGCTGATGCCCATCGTTTGTTCGAGCGAGTCAGCGCGCGGGGCAATGCCACTCAGCGTGAAATGCTGCTCGAACGATTGTTCGCCGCTTATTTCCGCAAAGGCGAAAACCTGGGTTGCCGTGAGACCTTGCTCGCCATAGCCCGCTCCTGCGGCGTCGATACGGACAGCGTGCTCGATTGCCTGAAGGGCGATGCCACGCCCTTTGCCGGATCCCCCGAGGCGACCAGCGGCGTACCGGGCTTTCAGTTCGACCGCCGTTTGACGGTGATCGGTGCACAACCCGCGCAGTCGCTGCTCGGGGCCATGAGCGAAGCGCTTAACGAGAGTGCGCACGAGCGGCAACCGGCATGACCAGACGTATCCCCGTACCGGCCGGCAAACACCCGCAGGCCGGTGGCCGTGCGCTGTTCGAATTCGAAGACAAAAGCCTGGCGCTGTTCAACGTCGACGGGCAGTTGTTCGCCATCGACGACAGCTGCCCGCACCAGGGCGCCTCGCTCTGTGGCGGGCGCCTGGAGGGCCGGGTGATCCAGTGCCGCGCCCACGGCCTGCGCTTCGACCTGCTCAGCGGCTACCTGCTCAATTCCACCCAGGTCAAGGTCACCCACTACCCGGTCGAGATCATCGACGACCAGGCGTTCATCATCATTTCCGAGGAGTCCGCGCCATGAGCGCCATTGCTCTTACCCGTATCCATAGCCGCACCCGCGAATTGGCACCGGGGTTCATTGTCAGTCTGATCGTGGCGGCCGCCGCGTCGTTTTTGTCCGAGCATTACGGCGCCCCGGTGATGCTGTTCGCGTTGCTGCTGGGCATGGCGCTCAACTTTCTGGCGGGTGACGGCGCCTGCAAGGCCGGCATCGAGTTCACCGCTCGCAGCGTGTTGCGCATCGGCGTCGCGCTGTTGGGCATGCGCATCACCCTGGAACAGATGGCCGCGCTGGGCTGGAAACCGGTGGCTTTGGTGGTGATTCTGGTGGTCGTGACCATTAGTGTCTCGGTGATTGCGGCCAAGGCCATGGGGTTCCAGCGCCTGTTCGGCATGCTCACCGGCGGGGCTACCGCGATTTGCGGGGCATCGGCGGCGTTGGCACTGGCAGCGGCATTGCCCAACCATCCGCAGAAAGAGCGGGCTACCTTGTTCACGGTCATCGGGGTTTCGGCGCTGTCGACCCTGGCGATGATCGTCTATCCGATGATCGCCAATTGGCTGGCCTTGTCGCCGCAAGTGGCCGGTGTGTTTCTCGGCGCCACCATCCACGACGTCGCCCAGGTCGTCGGGGCCGGTTACAGCATGTCGACCGAGACCGGCGACACCGCCACCGTGGTCAAGCTGATGCGCGTCGCCATGCTGCTGCCGGTAATCGTCAGCGCCGCCATGATCACCCGCATGCAAGGCGCCGATCCCACCGGCAAACGGCCGCCGCTACTGCCGTGGTTCGCGGTCGGTTTTCTGATACTGGCCTGCATCAACAGCACCGGCTGGGTGGTCCCGGCGGTGCAGGGCGCGGTCAATGAACTGTCGCGCTGGTGCCTGGTGGTGTCCATCAGCGCCCTGGGCATGAAAACCCAGCTCAAGGAGCTGGCGGCCGTCGGTATCAAGCCGATCCTGCTGATGGTGGGGGAGACCGTGTTCCTGGTGGTTCTTGTGCTGCTGTTGCTGCACTGGGGGATGTAAACCCGGCTGCTCGCGACCGCATTCAACAAGCGGCGCCACATTGTGTTCACTCCGACGCAGTGCGGCACTCGACCGGCGTCATAAGCACCGGTTCCTTTACGGCGACTGTACCAGCAGTCGTCGTTTTTTTATTTGGAGGCTGCCTGCAGGAAGATCGGCGCGTGTTCAGGGCTTCTTTGGATCGGAAAGGACGCTGCTGCCTGCCGGCGCCTTGGCACTGCCAGGCTTATGGGTGGTGCGCCAAACGGCTGGCGGCATGTCGAACTGGCTGATGAACCAGCGCGTGAACGAGCTCGCCATGGAGTAGCCGAGCATGTCGGCGATTCGGCTCAGCGAGTAATTGGGGTTGTCCAGATAGCGCAGCACCAGGTCGCGACGCACGTCGTTGATCAGGTCGTTGAACGCGCAGCCATCCTCTTTGAGGCGACGTTGCAGGGTCCGTACGTTCATGCCCTGGGTCTGGGCAATCTGCTCGATCGTGGCGCGCCCCATCGGCAGCAGCAGGTAAATGGCCTTGCGCACCTCAAACAGCATCGACGGCCCTTCGTGGCTCTGTAGCGAATCCAGGTAGCTTTGGGCGTAACGGGCCATGGCCGGGTCGGCATGGGGATTGGTCATGTCGAGGCTGGCGTCTGGGCAGACAATGCCATTGAACTCACTGCCGAACTCCAGGTTGCAACCGAACAGGCGGCGATGCAGGTGCAGGTTTTCCGGGGCCTGGTGGGTGAAGTTGACGCTGTACGGATGCCAATGCGTTCCCAGCAGCGCCGCGCAAAGACGGAACATCACGCCGATGGCCAGTTCATTGGCCTGCCGGCAGGACATCGGAGACTCGGTGACCACCTCTTCACGGATGATCACCATCTTGCCCGCTTCCTCGACGAAGATCGCCAACGAGTCGTTCATGAGATGGCGGTAATGCACCAGCACCTGCAACGCATCACGCAGCGTCCGCTGGTGCGTGAGCAGCAGGCTGACCACGCCAAAGTCCGAGAGTTGACGCGACTCGGCCATGCTCAGGCCGAAGGTCTGACAACCGCTGGCGGTCGCCGAAAGCTCCAGCAGACGCACCGCGGAATCGATCGGAATGCGTTGTTCCGGGGCCAGCAGGCGGGCCTTGCTCAGGCCGACCTGCGCCAGCACATCATGCGGATTGAACCCCAGGTAATGGGCTACATCCAGGTAGTTGGTCAAGACAGCGGCGCGAACGAGCTTGGTCATGAAGAGGTCATCCCTGGAGCGTCTCGATGGAGTTGAGCGGGGCGGACTATATCCAGCACATCATGAAATGAAAAGTTTTTGAAGCCATGTTTTGCGCGTCCACACGACCACCAATCAGGCGCCCTTGTCCTGTCATCAAAAGAAAAGTCGGTGTCGTCAAATGAAAAGCGTAGCGGGTGGGCGCTCTTTAATGTCGGTACTACAAAAAGATTCTGGCGAAACAGCCAGGCGAGCTACCGAGAAGGTGAGGGTGTTCAAGTGAACAAACTGCAAACTGCCGCAACCGTTCTAATCGTACCGGGCCTGCGTGACCACGTTGCCGAGCATTGGCAAACGCTGCTTGAGGCCCGTTTAAGCAATGTGCGCAGTGTACCGCCTCTCCAGACCGACAAGCTCGACTGCGCTGCCCGGGTCCGGGCGATCCAGCATGAACTGGAACAAATCGACGGCCCGGTGATTCTCGTTGCCCATAGCGCCGGCGTGCTGATGGTCGCCCACTGGGCCGCCCGCCACAGCGGCTCGATCAAGGGCGCTCTGCTGGCCGCGCCGCCGGACCTCAATGCCACCTGGCCGGCAAACTACCCGTCCCCTGAAACCCTCAAAGCCAACGGCTGGGCCCCTCTGCCTGCCGGTGCGCTGCCGTTTCGCAGCCTCGTGGCGGGCAGCACCAACGATCACCTGGCCAGCCTCGAGGCCGTCACCCGCATGGCCCGCGACTGGGGCAGCGAACTGGTCAACCTCGGCGAGGTCGGCCATCTCAATCCTGCTTCGGGCTTCGGCCACTGGCCGCTAGCCGAAGCCCTGATTCTGGAACTGGATCGCCAGTCAGGCACCTGACCGGACGCGATCCGTCCGGGAATTGCTCTAACGCGTGAAAAAACGCAGGCCTCTCAGCAGGGCCTGTGCAAGGAAAGCTGCGCTTAAAAAACAAGTACAACATGGCGGAGACAACGTAATGCATAACAATAAGAGTCACAGCCACACACTTCCTTCGCGACACAGTCTGTTGGCCCTGGCCATTCTGGCGGCGTCCATGCCGGTCGCTCACGCCGTCGAGGTGGATACCGGCAACCCTGACTGGTCGGTGCGTTTCGATAACACCGTGAAGTACAACTACGGCGTGCGCACCGAAGGTGCCGACAAGCGCCTGTTGGCGACCCCCAACAATAACGACGGCGATTACAACTTTCGCAAGGCCGGGACCAACATCACCAACCGCGTCGATCTGTTGACCGAAATGGATGTGGTCTACCAGCAGAGCATGGGCTTTCGGGTCAGTGCCGCGAGCTGGTACGACAAGGCGTATGAAAACACCGGTTCCAATTCCAACCCGTTCGTCAACGGCAATGGCGGCACTTCCGGCCTGGTCGCCAATGACCCGCGCCTGGCGGCGGTTACCAACGACAACGTCGGCTTCGGCAGCCCGCACCTGAGCAACTATGCCCAGCGTTATTACAACGGACCTTCCGGGGAAATCCTCGACGCCTTCGTGTTCTACAGCACCGAAGTGGGCGATGAATCGATGTTCAGCGTCAAGGCCGGGCAACACAACGTGTTCTGGGGTGAAACCATCCTCAACCCGGTGCATTCGATCAGCTACGGCCAGTCCGGCCTGGACCTGGCCAAGCTGGCCGCATCGCCGGGGACCGAGGCCAAGGAACTGTTCGTTCCTCGCAATCAGCTTTCGATGACCTTCACCCTCAATCCGGAATTGACGGTAGGCGCCCAGTATTTCCTCGATTGGGATGCGGCGCGCCTGCCCGAGGCCGGGACCTACTATGGCGGTTCCGACCTGGTGGGCTTCGGCGCGCAGTCGTTCCTGCTGGGCAATACCAACTCCGTGACGCCGGGCAGCCCGCTCGGTTGTGGCATCGCGCCTTGCAACGGCCTGACCAACGTGCGCCGCGGGGATGATCTGACGCCGCGCAATTCAGGCGATTGGGGCGTCATGGCCAAATGGTCGCCCGCCTGGCTGGACGGTACGCTGGGCTTCTACTACCGCCAGACGTCGGACATCTTGCCGCAAGCCTGGCTCGACGCCCGAGGCGTGAGCTCGGTCAACCCGAACGGTACGCGGCCAGCGGGCCAGGTGCCGGCGGTGGTCAATACTCTGAACTCCCTGAGCACCGCCACCTATCAACTGGCCTATTCCGACAAGATCGACATCTTCGGCTTGAGCCTGTCCAAGGACATCGGCGGCATCAGCGTCGGCAGTGACCTGAACATCCGGCACAACATGCCCCTGGCCAGTATTCCGGCGATTGTCAGCAGCACCAGCCCGCTCGGACTGGGGCAGGGTCTTGGCCTGTTGCCGGCGCGTTCGGCGGCCAGCGGCGTGATCTATGACACCCCGCACGATGGCGACAGCATGAGCGCCACCGGTGACACGCTGCACTGGACACTCAACGGTCTGATGAGCCTGCCGAAAACGCCGGTATACGATTCGGCGACCCTGCTCGCCGAGCTGTATTACAGCAACCTGCTCAAGCTCGATAGCAAGAACGAGGCGCTCTACAAAGGCAAGAGCACCTATCGCGGTATCGATGCGCCGACCCGCGACAACTGGGGCATTGCCGTCAACTTCACCCCGACCTGGTATCAGGTGTTTCCGGGCGTCGACATGACTCTGCCGATGTCGGTCAACGTCGGCCTCGCTGGCGTGTCCCCGGTCTCCGGCGGCGGCGCCAAGGACACCGGCAACTACGCGTTCGGCGTCGGTGCCGCGGTTTACAACAAGTACTTCGTCGACCTCAAGTACGTGGACTCCTTCGGCAAGACCGACAAGTGCAATGTCAGCGGCAACAGCACCGGCGCTGCCAATGCCGGAAGCGGCGATGGCTCCACGCCGAACGCCTTCAGCGGTAACGAAAACTATGCGTGCTACGCCGGTGGCTATTCAGCCTTCTCGGGTGGCGGCGCGACCACCGAAGACCGTGGCGCCCTGTACCTGACGCTGAAAACCACCTTTTGATTCACCCAATGCTTAGTCACTAAGCAGGAGTATGACCCCATGAAATTCGTGCAAACCTTGCTGGCCGCTTCCCTGGTCATGGCCATTGGCGCCCAGGCGCAGGCCGCCGTTTCGACTCAGGAGGCCGCCAAACTGGGCAGCAGCCTGACCCTGGTGGGGGCCGAAAAGGCCGCCAGCGCCGATGGTGCCATTCCCGCCTATGCTGGCGGGCTGACCACGGCCCCGGCCAGCTTCAAGGCAGGCGACAGCATGCGCCCGGACCCCTTCGCCAGTGAAAAGCCGGTACTGGTCATCGACGGCAAAAACGTTGATCAGTACAAAGGCATGCTCACTGCCACCACCGTGGAGCTGGCCAAGCGTTTCCCGACCTTCCGTGTGGATGTCTACCCGACCCACCGCACCGTTGCATTGCCCCAGGCGGTGCTGGACAACAGCGTGAAGAACGCCAGCGGCGCCAAGTCCCTTGAAGGTGGCCTGGCCATCGACAACGTCTTGCCGGGCGTGCCGTTCCCGATCCCGCAATCGGGCAGCGAGGCGATGTGGAACTTCCTGCTGCGTTATCAGGGCGTCAACATCAACTCCAAGTACGACTCCTGGAACGTCGACTCGGCCGGTGTACCGAGCCTGGCGACCACCGGGCAGGCGTTCATCACGTACCCGATCTACGAAAACCTGGCGCAGACCATCAGCAGTGCCGACGTGTACTACCAGATGAAGCTGTATTACACCGGGCCGGCACGCCGCGCCGGTGAGTCGATCATGCTCCAGGACGCCGCCAACCCGCTGCAGCAGCCGCGCCGCGCCTGGCAGTACCTGCCGGGCCAGCGTCGCGTCAAGCTGGCACCGAACCTGGCCTACGACACGCCGAACCCGGGTACCGCCGGCGCCGGTACTTACGACGACGTGTTTGTGTTCAACGGCGCGCTGGATCGCTACGACTGGAAGCTGGTCGGCAAGCAGGAAATGATCGTGCCGTACAACACCTACAAGCTGACCTACGCCCAGGACCCGAAAAGCCTGACCACGCCGAACCACCTGGCCCCCGATTTCGTGCGCTGGGAGAAACACCGCGTGTGGGTGGTCGAGGGCAACCTCAAGGCCGGCGCACGCCATGTCTACCAGAAGCGTCGCTTCTACCTGGATGAAGACAGCTGGGCCGCTCTGGCCTCCGACCAATACGACGCACGGGGTCAGCTCTACCGTGGCTCCTTTGCCTTCCTCAGCCAGAGCTATGACAAGCAAGTGCCGGACTCCACGCCCTTCATGATTTACGACCTGGTCGGCGGTTCCTACAACATCAACGGTGTGGTCGGGCCTTACGGCGGTATCCGCTACATCGACTCGCTGTCCAAGGCGCAGTGGTCGCCGGAGTCCCTGGCAGGCGCCGGCATTCGCTAAGCGCCTTGTTCGACGCCGGGTGCGCATGAGGTGCGCCCGGCGCGGTCTTTCCAAGAGGACGCAGTATGTGTTCGTACAAGAAGTACCTGCAGTGGGCGCTGGGCGCCACACTGGCTGTGCTACAGGGCTTCACCCTGGCGGCCGGTTACGTCGACGTGCTGGACCTGCCAGCCAGGCCCAGCGCCCTGGCCGCGCACAGCCCGTTGCTCGGCGCGGCCCGTGCGGGTGAACGACTGGTCGCGGTCGGGCAGCGAGGCCACATTCTCTATTCCGATGACAACGGCAACGCCTGGCAGCAGGCCGCCGTGCCGGTCAGCGCCGACCTCAACGCCGTGAGCTTCCCTTCGCCTACCCAGGGCTGGGCAGTTGGTAACGACGGCGTGATCCTGCACAGCAGCGATGCCGGCGCGACCTGGAACAAGCAACTGGACGGCCGCCAGATCGGTGCCTTGCTGGTCAAGCATTACAGTGCGCTGGCCAGTGCCGAACCGGCCAACGAACAATGGGCGCAGCTGGCCGCGGATGGTCAGCGGCTGGTCGAGGAGGGCGCCGACAAGCCGCTGCTCGACGTCTGGTTCGCCAATGAAAAAGTCGGCTATGTGGTGGGCGTGTTCAATCTGATTCTGCGTACCGAGGATGGCGGTCAGCACTGGACACCGTTTCAGGACCGCACCGATAACCCGCAAAGTCTGCACCTCAACGCCATCGCCTCCACCGGGGACGGGCTGTTCATCGTTGGCGAACAGGGGCTGCTGCTCAAATGGGATGAACCCAAGCAGCGTTTCGTGGCGCTGGATTCGCCCTATCAGGGCAGCTTTTTCGGTGTGATCGGCAAGCCCGGCGAAGTGCTGGTGTATGGCCTGCGCGGGCACGTGTTCCGCAGCGTCGACGGTGGCGCCAGCTGGACGGCGCTCAGTACCGGCCTGCAAGTCAGCCTCACGGCGGCCACTCTGGATGCCGAAGGGCACTACCGACTGTTGAGCCAGGCAGGACAGTTATTGGTTAGCACCGACGATGGCGCGCGCCTCCAGCCGCAGCCCCGAAAAGACATGTCGCCGGCCGCCGGCGCGATCACAGCTCCCAACGGCGGGCTGGTATTGGTCGGCAGCCGTGGCGTGCGCGCACTCGACGTCAAATAAAAACTGGATTCACTAGAGCGAGAACCCTGACATGGGCAACCTCAAGCAAGACACCATGCCGGTGATCCGCCACATGCGTGACTTCGATCGGAACTCCGGCAACCGCCTGGAGCGCTGGGTCTTCAACTACCGTCCGCTGTTCATGCTGGTCATGGCCTTGATCACCCTGGTGCTGGGCTACATGGCGGCCACTCGCCTGGAGCTGCGCCCCAGCTTCGAAAAAATGATTCCGCAGAGCCAGCCCTACATTCAGAACTTCCTCGAGAACCGCCAATCGTTGCGCGGCCTGGGCAGCTCGGTGCGGGTGGTGGTGGAAAACACCCAGGGCGACATCTTCGACCCCGACTATCTGGCCGTGCTCAAGCAGGTCAACGACGACCTGTTCCTCACCGAAGGCGTCGACCGCGCCTGGATGAAGTCCTTGTGGAGCCCTTCGGTACGCTGGAATGAAGTCACCGAGGAAGGCTTCCAGGGCGGCCCGGTGATGCCCGATGCGTACCAGGGTTCGCCCGCAGACATCGAACAGCTGCGCCAGAACATCAACCGCGCCGGCATCGTCGGCAGCCTGGTGGCCAGCGATTTCAAATCGACCATGTTGATCGTGCCGCTGCTGGACAAAGCCTCGGCGACCGGCCACGGCATCAATTACTACCCGTTCGCGCAGCTGCTCGAACAACAGCTGCGTGACAAGATCGAGTTTGCCGGCGACAGCAAGGCCCGCAAGGCCGGGGAGGAGGGCAAGGGCAAATACAAGGTGCGGGTGATCGGTTTTGCCAAGTTGATCGGCGACCTGATCGACGGCCTGATCCAGGTGATGATGTTTTTCGGCCTGGCCGTGGTCACCTCGTTCGTCATCATTTACCTCTACACCCGCTGCCTGCGCAGTACGCTGCTGGTGATCTTCTGTTCGCTGACGGCGGTGGTCTGGCAATTGGGCATTGTCGCCTGGCTGGGCTATGCCATCGATCCGTACTCGGTGCTGGTGCCGTTCCTGATCTTCGCCATCGGTGTCTCCCACGCGGCGCAGAAGATGAACGGCATCATGCAGGACATCGCCCGTGGCACCCATAAACTGATCGCGGCGCGCTACACCTTCCGCCGTTTGTTCATTGCCGGGGTCACCGCGTTGCTGGCTGACGCGGTGGGTTTCGCGGTGCTGATGCTGATCGACATTCCGGTGATCCAGGACCTGGCCATCACCGCCAGCATCGGCGTGGCCGTGTTGATCTTCACCTCGCTGCTACTGATGCCGGTGGCGCTGTCCTACATCGGTGTCGGGCGCAAGGCCGCCGAGCGCGCGTTGAAGATCGACACCCGCGCCGACGAAAGCCGTGGCTTCGGCAAACTGTGGGATTTTCTCGACCGCTTCACCACGCGCAAGTGGGCCACGGGCATCGTGCTCGGCGCCGTGGCGCTGGGCATCGCGGGCTTCATGGTCAGTCAGCACCTGCAGATCGGCGACCTCGACAGCGGCGCCCCGGAGCTGCGCGCCGACTCGCGCTATAACCGCGATAACGCCTACATCACCAGCCACTATGCGCTGTCCAGTGATCTGTTCGCGGTGATGATCAAGACCGCACCCGAAGGTTGCCTCAATTATCAGACGCTGATTCTGGCCGACCGCCTGGCCTGGGCACTGCAGCAATACCCCGGTGTGCAAGCGACCTCTTCGCTGGTCAACGCGGTCCGGCAGATCACCGCCGGATCGTTCGAGGGCAATCCCAAGCTCAACAGCATCCAGCGCAACCAGAACGTGCTGAACTACGCGGCGCAGCAGGCCTCGGTCAATGCCCCGGAACTGTTCAACACCGACTGTTCGGTGATGCCGGTGATCGCTTTCCTCAAGGACCACAAGGCCGAGACGCTGGACGCGGTGGTCGCCATCGCCGACAAGTTCGCCCGGGAAAACAGCACCCCGGACCGCCAGTTCCTGCTGGCTGCCGGCACCGCCGGTATCGAAGCGGCGACCAATATCGTCGTGCGCGAGGCCAACCACACGATGCTGCTGTACGTCTATGCAGCAGTGACGCTGTTCTGCCTGATCACCTTCCGCAGCTGGCGTGCCACGCTGGTGGCGCTGTTGCCGCTGGTGCTGACGTCGATTCTCTGCGAGGCGTTGATGGTCATCATGGGAATCGGCGTCAAGGTCGCGACGCTGCCGGTGATCGCGCTGGGGGTCGGGATCGGCGTCGACTACGCGCTGTATTTGCTCAGCGTGCAGTTGCACTACCAGCGCCAGGGCATGCCGTTGGCACAGGCCTACCGTAATGCCGTGTCCTTCACTGGCCGGGTGGTGGGGCTGGTCGGCATCACCCTGGCGGCAGGTGTGGTGTGCTGGGCCTGGTCGCCGATCAAGTTCCAGGCCGACATGGGCATCCTGCTGACCTTCATGTTCATCTGGAACATGCTCGGCGCCTTGATCCTGATCCCGGCGCTGTCCTGTTTCCTGCTGCGCAACATCACCCCCGTACCCGCAAGCACCAGCGAACGCACGGCTGAGCTTGTGGGCGCAAACCATTAACCCTTCGCACTTCCATTGACCAGGGCATGTTGAATGCCCTGACATTGCCTGAGTATTTCAAATATGGCTGACTACAAAGCGCCCCTGCGCGATATCCGGTTCGTACTCAATGAAGTTTTCAAAGTCTCCCGCCTGTGGGCGGCGATGCCGGCGCTGGCCGAGGTGGTGGATGAAGAAACCGCCAATGCGATCCTTGAAGAAGCCGGCAAGATCAGTGCAGAACTGATCGCACCGCTCAGTCGCAGTGGCGACGAGCAGGGTTGCGCCTGGAACAACGGCGAAGTGTCCACCCCTGACGGTTTTGCGCAGGCCTATCGCGCCTTTGCCGAAGGCGGCTGGGGCGGTGTCGGTGGTGACCCGGCCTACGGCGGCATGGGCATGCCCAAGGTGATCGGTGCGCAGGTCGAGGAAATGGTCAACGGTGCCAATCTGTCTTTCGGTCTGTATCCGATGCTCACCGCTGGGGCCTGTCTGGCGATCAAGGCCCATGCCAGCGAAGAACTGAAATCCGCCTTCCTGCCGAACCTGTACGCCGGTGTCTGGGCCGGTTCCATGTGCCTGACCGAACCGCACGCGGGCACCGACCTGGGCATCATCCGCACCAAGGCCGAGCCTCAGGCCGATGGCTCCTACAAGGTCAGCGGCACCAAGATCTTCATCACCGGTGGCGAGCAAGACCTGACCGAAAACATCATTCACCTGGTGCTGGCCAAACTGCCGGATGCCCCGGCGGGGCCGAAGGGCATTTCGCTGTTCCTGGTGCCGAAGTTCATGGTCAATGCCGATGGCAGCCTGGGGCCGCGAAACGCGCTGTCCTGTGGTTCGATCGAACACAAGATGGGGATCAAGGCCTCCGCCACCTGTGTGATGAACTTTGACGGCGCCACCGGCTGGATCGTCGATGCGCCGAACAGGGGCCTGGCGGCGATGTTCACCATGATGAACTACGAGCGTCTGGGTGTCGGCATTCAAGGCCTGGCCACGGGTGAGCGTTCGTATCAGAACGCCGTTGAATACGCCCGTGATCGTCTGCAAAGCCGTTCGCCGAGCGGCGCGCAGAGCAAGGACACCGTGGCCGACCCGATCATCGTCCACCCGGACGTGCGGCGCATGCTGCTGACCATGAAAGCCGCAAACGAAGGCGGGCGCGCCTTCTCGACGTACGTGGCCATGCAACTGGACACCGCCAGATTCAGCGAAGACACCGCAACCCGCCAGCGCGCGGAAGGCCTGGTGGCGTTGCTGACCCCGGTGGCCAAGGCGTTCCTCACCGATATGGGGCTGGAGACCACGATTCATGGCCAGCAGATCTTCGGCGGCCACGGTTACATCCGCGAATGGGGCCAGGAGCAACTGGTGCGCGACGTGCGTATCACCCAGATCTACGAAGGCACCAACGGCATTCAGGCGCTGGACCTGGTTGGACGCAAAGTGGTGGGCACTGGCGGTGAGCTGTACAAACTGTTCGCTGACGAGATTCGCCATTTCACCGCCACCGCTTGCGCCGACCTCGCGGAGTTCACCAGACCGTTGAACAGCGCCCTGGACAACCTCGACGAACTCACGGCATGGCTGCTCGACCGTTCGAAAAACAATCCCAACGAAATCGGCGCGGCGTCGGTCGAGTACCTGCACGCCTTCGGCTACACCGCCTACGCCTACATGTGGGCGCTGATGGCCAAGGCTTCGGTGAGCAGGGAAGCGCAGGACGACTTCTACGCCAGCAAACTGGGCACGGCGCGGTTCTACTTCGCCCGCCTGCTGCCGCGCGTTCAGTCGCTGGCCGCGTCGGTCAAGGCCGGTAGCGATTCGCTGTACTTGCTCGACGCCGATCAGTTCTGACCCCGTGAACCGGAGATGACCTCCAATCAACCGCATCAGGAAGACTTCACCGTGGTGAAAACAAAAATACTCGCCCCCGCACCAGGCGCTTATAGCTACCCCTTGTTGATCAAGAGCCTGTTGCTCTCGGGCGCACGCTATGCGCCCGATCAGGAAATTGTCTACGCGGACAAGCTGCGCTACAGCTACCGGACACTGAATGAGCGCATCCAGCGATTGGCCAACGCGCTCACGCAAGCGGGCGTCAAGGCCGGTGATACCGTGGCCCTGCTGGATTGGGACAGCCATCGGTATCTGGAGTGTTTTTTCGCCGTGCCCATGCTTGGCGCGGTGTTGCACACGGTGAATATCCGTCTGTCTGCGGAGCAGGTTCTCTACACCATGAACCACGCCGAAGATGATCTGGTGCTGGTACATGACGATTTTCTGCCACTGATGGAGCAGGTCCACGATCAGCTGACAACCGTCAAAGGCTACATTCAGCTCACCGATCAGGACGCGCCGTCGACTGGGTTACCGGTGCTGGGGGAATATGAACGTCTGTTGGCGCAGGCTGAACCGCGCTTCGATTTCCCCGATTTCGATGAGCATTCGGTCGCCACACTGTTCTACACCACCGGCACGACGGGCGACCCCAAGGGCGTTTACTTTTCCCATCGCCAGTTGGTCTTGCACACGCTCAATGCCGTCGGCACCCTCGGCGTGTATCAGGGTTTGCCATTGTTGCGCTCCGACGATGTCTACATGCCAATCACGCCGATGTTCCATGTGCATGCCTGGGGCGTGCCCTATGTCGCGACATTGATGGGGATCAAGCAGGTTTATCCCGGGCGCTATGAGCCCAATAGCCTGGTCAGGTTGTACCGCGAAGAGAAGGTCAGTTTTTCCCATTGCGTGCCAACGATCCTGCAAATGATCCTGGGTTGCGACGAAGCCGCCGCGACTGACTTTCGCGGCTGGAAAATGCTCCTGGGCGGCAGCGCCTTGACCCATGGCCTGGCCGCCCAGGCCACCGCACGGGGCATGCGGGTGCACAGCGGCTACGGGATGTCCGAGACCTGTCCGTTGCTGTGCCTGACGCACCTGAGTGAGGCCGAG
Source organism: Pseudomonas sp. MT92 (assembly GCF_058792515.1). Taxonomy (NCBI): domain Bacteria; kingdom Pseudomonadati; phylum Pseudomonadota; class Gammaproteobacteria; order Pseudomonadales; family Pseudomonadaceae; genus Pseudomonas; species Pseudomonas sp. MT92. The sequence continues at coordinate 418,801 of NZ_JBXAFA010000004.1, read as the reverse complement.
CTGGAACAACCGGCGCCAGACCAGGTGGCCGCTCGGATCAAGACCGGGGTGGCAGTGCCGATGGTCGACTTGCGCATCATCGATGCCAGCGGCAACGAGGTGGTGCAGGATGGCGAGGCGCTCGGCGAGATCGTGGTGCGTGCGCCCTGGTTGACCCAGGGCTACCTGAACGCACCCGAGCAAGGCGCGCAGCTGTGGGAAAACGGCTGGATGCATACCGGTGACATTGGCTCCATCGACCCCATGGGCGTTGTGGAGATCAAGGACCGGATCAAAGACGTGATCAAGACGGGCGGGGAGTGGATCAGCTCGCTGGAACTGGAGAGCCTGATCAGCGAACACCCGGCGGTCAGCTCGGTTGCGGTCGTGGGCGTTCCGGACCCGCAGTGGGGTGAACGACCGGTGGCGCTGGTGGTGTCAGAAGGCATCACGGCTGAAATGCTGGTGGCTCATCTGCATCGGTATGTCGAGAGTGGCCGCATCAACAAATGGGCGATCCCCCGGCAGATCAGGCTGGTGGCCGACATACCCAAGACCAGTGTCGGGAAGATCAACAAGCGGCTGATCCGTGAACAGGAATTGAGCCAATAGCCGACGATGTGCCCTTGCAGGGGCGAGCCTGCTCGCGATGGTGGTCAACGAAAACGCGGGGACCTGATACCCGTGGCGTCTTCGAGTTCATCGTCGGAACGCCGCCCGGAGCCGGCTCGCTCCTACAAGGGCGGTGGGTCACTCCAGATGTTCGGGTTTGACCGGGTCCCCTGACTGCATGTTCAGCTGCACCCGTACATCCTCGAACATGAGGTCGTAATGCTTGTGGATCGAGCCGATCTGGCTGTGGGTCTTGGGAATGCCGTACTTCTCCGCGATTTTCGTGACGTTGCTGGCGAAGTTGTAGGCCTGGTCCTTGGGCAGATAGAACGTCTCGTCGAACTCCCTGCCCTGAATGGTGCCGTGCATTTTGAACTGCATCCCCTTGCCTTCCTTGGGGTCCTGAGTGACTTCATAGTCGATGTACACGTTGTAGCTGACGTCGTCGCTGGTCAGCGCGTGACGCTCGATGTGTAAGTGACCGGGCTCGAACTTAGCCATTGTCATCTCTCCTGCAAACAGGCCTTGAAGGCGGGCAGGCCTGCTGCCGGCCCGCGACTTAACGTTTATCGATAGCTGATGCCGGGTGTCGCCGTACTGACGCGGGTGCCGGCCTTGCCCTGGACGATCGCTTCGATGTCCGAGAGTGAGCCAATCACCGCGACCTTTCCAGTATGGCGGGCAAACTCGCAGGCTGCCTGCACTTTTGGCCCCATGGACCCGGCGGCAAAGCCCAGACGCTCCAGTTCGTCGGGGTGCGCCTGGGCGATGGCTTTCTGGGTCGGTTTGCCATAGTCGATAAACGCCGCGTTGACGTCTGTAGCGATCACCAGCAGATCGCTTTCCAGCTGTTCGGCCAGCAGCGCCGAGCAAAGGTCTTTGTCGATCACCGCTTCGACGCCTTCGAGTTTTCCGGGCGCCGTGTACAGGGTCGGAATACCGCCACCGCCGGCACAGATCACGATGCTGCCTTTCTCCAGCAGCCACTTGATCGGGCGGATTTCGAAGATACGCTTCGGTCTGGGGCTGGCGACCACGCGGCGGAATTTGTCGCCGTCCGGAGCGATGGCCCAGCCTTTTTCGGCGGCAAGTTTTTCCGCCTCGGCCTTGGTGTACACCGGTCCGATGGGTTTGCTGGGCTTCTGGAACGCCGGGTCATTGGCGTCCACTTCGACCTGAGTCAGCAGCGTGGCGAAGGGCACTTCGAAGTCCAGCAGGTTGCCCAGTTCCTGTTCGATGATGTAGCCGATCATGCCTTCGGTTTCGGCACCCAGCACGTCCAGCGGATAAGGCGATACCGAGGTGTAGGCCGCCGCTTGCAGTGACAGCAGGCCGACCTGAGGGCCATTGCCGTGGGCGATGACCAGTTGGTTGCCGGGGTGGATCTTGGCGATCTGTTCGGTGGCGACCCGGATGTTGGCGCGCTGATTGTCAGCGGTCATCGGTTCACCCCGGCGAAGCAGGGCGTTACCGCCCAGAGCAACGACGATTCGCATGGTGCATGTCCTTCAAAAAGAGAAGTAAGCGGGCGACCCGATCTCCTTGTGGGAGCTGGCAAGCCAGCTCCCACAAGGAGCCGAGTCAGCTGTTACAGATCAGCCAGAGTCGACACCAGAATCGCCTTGATGGTGTGCATGCGGTTTTCCGCTTGCTCGAAGGCGATGCAGGCCGGTGACTCAAACACGTCGTCCGTCACTTCGATGCCGTTGGCCAGGTGCGGATACTGTTCGGCAATCTGCTTGCCGACCTTGGTATCGCTGTTGTGGAACGCGGGCAGGCAATGCATGAACTTGGTGCGCGGGTTGCCGGTGGCTTTCATCAGTTCGGCATTGACCTGATACGGCAGCAGTTGCTTGATGCGTTCGGCCCAGGCTTCGACCGGTTCGCCCATGGACACCCAAACGTCGGTGTGGATGAAGTCCACGCCTTTGACAGCGGCTTTCGGGTCCTCGGTCAGGGTGATGCGGGCACCGCTTTCTTCCGCGTATTTTTTGCAGCGACCCACCAGGTCGTCCGCCGGCCACAGGGCTTTTGGCGCGCAAATGCGCACGTCCATACCGAGCTTGGCACCCACCAGCAGCAGTGAGTTGCCCATGTTGTTACGCGCATCCCCGAGGTAGGCGTAGCTGATTTCATGGATCGGCTTGTCGGCGTGTTCACGCATGGTCAGCACGTCGGCGATCATTTGCGTCGGGTGATATTCATCGGTCAGGCCGTTGAACACCGGGACGCCGGCAAACTTGGCCAGCTCTTCGACGATTTCCTGTTTGAAGCCACGGTATTCGATGGCGTCGTACATGCGCCCGAGCACCCGGGCGGTGTCCTTCATGCTTTCCTTGTGGCCGATCTGCGAAGAGTTGGGATCGATGTAGGTGACATTGGCGCCCTGATCATAAGCAGCGACTTCGAAGGCGCAGCGGGTGCGGGTCGAGGTCTTTTCGAAGATCAGCGCAATGTTGTTGCCCTTGAGGTGTTGCTGTTCCGTGCCGGTGTATTTGGCCCGCTTGAGGTCGCGAGACAGGTCGAGCAGATAGCGCAATTCGCGAGGGGTGTGATGTTCCAGGCTCAGCAGATTGCGGTTATGGATGTTGAACGCCATTTTGGATCTCCAGGGTGTCGGTTATCCCCTTGGTCCGCACTCGGTAAGTGCGGACCGAGGTCTATAGGTTAGTAGTCGATCGGGTCGCGGATGATCGGGCAGGTCATGCAGTGGCCACCGCCACGGCCGCGGCCGAGTTCGCCGGCGCTGATGGTGATGACCTCGACCCCGGCCTTGCGCAGCAGGGTGTTGGTGTAGGTGTTGCGGTCATAGCCGATGACCACGCCGGGTTCCATGGCGACCACGTTGTTACCGTCGTCCCACTGTTCGCGTTCGGCGGCGAAGCTGTTGCCGCCGGTTTCCACGACGCGCAGTGCTTTCAGATTGAGGGCCTTGGCCACGGTGTCGAGGAAGTTGGTTTCTTCGCGACGAATGTCGATGCCGCCTTGCTTGCTTTCGTCCGGGCGCAGGGTGAAGGCCACGATCTGGTTCACCACTTCCGGGAAGATGGTCACCAGGTCGCGGTCGCAGAAGCTGAACACCGTGTCCAGGTGCATCGCTGCACGGGATTTTGGCAGGCCGGCGACGATCACTTTCTCGACGGCTTTGTTCTTGAACAGATTGAGCGCCAGTTGGCCAATGGCCTGACGGGAGGAGCGCTCACCCATGCCGATCAAGACCACGCCGTTGCCGATTGGCATGACGTCGCCGCCTTCAAGGGTGGAGCTGCCGTGTTCCTGGTCAGGATCGCCGTACCAGATCTGGAAGTCGGCGTTAGTGAACTCCGGGTGGAATTTGTAGATGGCGGTCGTCAGCAGCGTTTCCTGACGGCGCGCCGGCCAGTACATCGGGTTGAGCGTCACGCCACCGTAGATCCAGCAGGTGGTATCGCGGGTGAATTGGGTGTTGGGCAGTGGCGGCAGAATGAAGCTGGAGTGGCCGAGGAAGTCGCGGAACATCTGGATGGTCTTGCCACCGAAGCTGTCCGGCAGGTCATCGGCCGACACGCCGCCGATCAGGAACTCGGCGATCTTGCGCGGTTCCAGGCTGCGCAGCCAAGAGCTTGTTTCATTGATCAGGCCCAGGCCGACCGAATTGGCGGTGACCTTGCGTTCCAGAATCCAGTCCAGGGCTTCGGGAATGGCAACGATGTCGGTCAACAGGTTGTGCATTTCCAGCACATCAACGTTGCGCTCTCGCATTTTGGTGACGAAGTCAAAATGGTCGCGCTTGGCTTGTGCCACCCACAACACATCATCGAAAAGCAGTTCGTCACAGTTGTTCGGGGTCAGCCGCTGATGGGCCAGGCCGGGGGAGCAAACCATGACTTTGCGCAGCTTGCCGGCTTCGGAATGGACGCCGTACTTAACTTTTTCCGTGGTCATTACCGTGATCCTCCAGATGACAATTATTCAGCTATTACATGGTCAGGAAGCCGTCATACAGCCCATAGGCCGCCACCAGGGCGCCTACGACGACGGCTGCGAAAATCAGCTTCTCGACGTTGGTGAAAACCGGTTTGTTGAGTTCCATCTTGGCCTTGGCGAACAGAATCACGCCGGGGGCATAGAGCAGGGCGGACAGCAGCAGGTATTTGACGCCGCCGGCGTAGATCAGCCAGATCGCGTAAATCAGGGCGACAGCACCGATGAGCAGGTCTTTGCGGCGCTCGGCCGCCGCGTTTTCATAAGTCTCACCGCGTACCGCCAACAGCAGCGCATAGGCCGCCGACCACAGGTACGGCACCAGAATCATCGAGGTTGCCAGGTAGATCAGTGACAGGTAAGTACTGGCCGAGAACAGGGTGATGATCAGGAACAGTTGCACCATGGCGTTGGTCAGCCACAGGGCGTTGACCGGTACATTCTTGGCGTTTTCCTTGCGCAGGAACGCCGGCATGGTGTGGTCCTTGGCCGCGGCAAACATGATTTCCGCGCACAGCAGCACCCATGACAGCAATGCACCGAGCAGCGAGATGACCAGGCCGACGCTGATCAGCACCGCGCCCCAATGGCCCACCACGTGTTCCAGCACGGCGGCCATCGACGGGTTCTGCAGCTTGGCCAGTTCCGGTTGGGTCATGACGCCCAGCGACAGTACGTTCACCAGCACCAGGAACAGCAGCACGGTGATGAAACCGATCACGGTGGCTTTACCCACATCGGTGCGTTTTTCCGCCCGCGCCGAGAAAATGCTCGCGCCTTCGATGCCGATGAACACCCACACGGTGACCAGCATCATGTTGCGCACCTGGTTCATCACACTGCCCAGGTCGGGGTTTTTCAGGCCCCAGATGTCAGCGGTAAAGATGTCCAGTTTGAAGGCGAACAAGGTAATCAACATGAACAGCATCAGCGGCACGACCTTGGCGACGGTGGTCACCAGGTTGATGAACGCCGCTTCCTTGATCCCCTGCAACACGAGGAAATGCACGGCCCACAGCAGCACTGACGCGCCGATGACGGCGGCCACGGTATTGCCTTCACCGAAGATCGGGAAGAAATACCCCAGCGTGCTGAACAACAGAACGAAGTAACCGACGTTGCCCAGCCAGGCACTGATCCAGTATCCCCAAGCGGACGAGAAACCCATGTAGTCGCCAAAACCGGCCTTGGCATAAGCGTAAACCCCGGCGTCCAGATCAGGCTTTCGGTTGGCCAGGGTCTGGAACACGAAGGCCAGGGTCAACATGCCCACGGCGGTAATTGCCCAACCAATCAGAATGGCGCCGACGTCAGCACTGACGGCCATGTTTTGTGGCAAAGAGAAAATGCCGCCACCAATCATCGAGCCGACGACCAGGGCAACCAGTGCGCCAAGTTTCAGTTTTCCGGGGGATTCAGACATTGCATGACTCCAATGCAGGAGAAGAGAGACAACAGAGTAGTTCTGTTAGCAATTCAATCATCTGACTTAGATCAGTACATGGGTACATTCCATTGTAATTTGAAGGACTTATGCGTATTTCATTGGCATAGTGATTTCTCCGGAAAAGCCTTATCCAGAGGGCTTGTACAGAAAAAAACGGCAATACCCGGTATTGCTTTGAGTTTTTACGCTAGTTCGTTTTTTGGTTTCCGCAAATTTTCGACGTCCGATTGCAGTAGCGCTTGTGGATTAACGGTTTCGTTCAACCCAAGTGTTCTTAGCAAGGCGCCTATATTCTGATCGGCTATAAATAAACGGGTCCCCGATTTGGCGTTATTTAATAAACGTACTTACGCTGTAGCCCTTTAGTTAATGCCAACCAAGTGACGGTTTGATGGCTGTGCCAGAGCCCGGCCGCATCGGGAAATACATGGAGACTCAGGAATGTCGCAACCGACGCAAAAGCTTCGACTCAGTGCATTGATCGCCCTGGTGGTGGGCTCGATGATAGGTGGCGGTATTTTCTCTTTGCCTCAGAACATGGCAGAACGCGCCCATGCCGGTGCGGTGCTGATTGGCTGGGCAATTACCGCCGTGGGCATGTTGACCCTGGCTTTCGTGTTCCAGACCCTGGCCAATCGCAAGCCGGAACTGAATTCCGGGGTGTATGCCTACGCCAAGGCCGGGTTTGGCGACTACATGGGGTTTTCTTCGGCCTGGGGATACTGGATCAGTGCCTGGCTGGGTAACGTTGGCTATTTCGTATTGCTGTTCAGCACCCTCGGTTATTTTTTTCCGGTATTTGGCCAGGGCAATACACCGATCGCCATCGGCTGCGCCTCGGTGCTGCTATGGGCCGTGCATTTTCTGGTGATGCGAGGGATCAAGGAAGCGGCGTTCATCAACCAGTTGACCACCGTGGCCAAGATCGTCCCGCTGATCATGTTCATTGTGATTGCCGCCGTGGCGTTCAAGGCCGAAGTCTTTACTCGCGACATTTGGGGCAAGAGCAATCCGGACTTCGGCGGCGTGATGGACCAGGTGCGCAACATGATGCTGGTGACGGTGTTCGTGTTCATCGGCATTGAAGGCGCCAGCATCTATTCGGCCAGGGCAGAGAAACGTGCGGATGTCGGGCGGGCGACGGTGATCGGCTTCCTCGGTGTCCTGGCGCTGCTGGTATTGGTGAACGTGTTGTCGCTCGGGATCATGAGCCAGCCTGAACTGGCGACGTTGCAGAACCCGTCGCTGGCAGCTGTTCTGGAGCACGTAGTGGGGCATTGGGGGGCGGTACTGATCAGCGTCGGCCTGGCGATCTCATTGCTTGGGGCCTTGTTGTCGTGGGCATTGCTGTGCGCGGAGATCCTCTTTGCCACCGCCAAAGACAAGACCATGCCGGCGTTCCTGACCCGGGAAAACGCCAACCATGTACCGGTCAACGCCTTGTGGCTGACCAATTCAATGATCCAGATTTTCTTGCTGATCACGCTGTTTTCCGCAGGGACCTACACCAGCCTGATCTACCTCGCGTCTTCGATGATTCTGGTGCCTTACCTGTGGTCGGCGGCCTATGCGGTGCTGTTGAGCGGGCGCGGGGAAACCTATGAACATGCCTCGGCGGAGCGGACCAAGGATCTGTTGATCGGCGGCATCGCGTTGAGTTATGCGGTGTGGCTGCTGTATGCCGGGGGCGTGAAATACCTGCTGCTCTCGGCGTTGCTGTATGCACCTGGGGTGATCTTGTTCGCCAAGGCCAAGCACGAGCAGGGTGAACCTTTGTTCACCCATTTCGAGAAGGGCATTTTTACCTGTGTCATCACCGGCGCCGGCCTGGCGGGATATGGGTTGTACAGCGGTTTTCTGTCGTTATGAGGCGTGTTCAAAGCTCCTCGTCTTCGGCACCGGGATAGAACCCATGCAGCAGGCGATAGCGGTCATGCCGTACCTGAGCGATACGGTCGAGGACCTGGCGCTCAGGGAAACCCAGCATGATCAGGGCATGGGAGGCGAGCATCAGGCTGGACTCGAGTAACTCGGGCACCACTTCGCTGGCACCGGCCGCTTTCAACTCGGGACTCTGGCTGTCGTCCCGCGTACGCACCAGGATCGGCACGTGCGGATTGATGCGGCGCGCCTCCTTCACCACCTGCAGGGCAACCTCGGCTTTGTCGACGGCTATGACCACCAGGCTGGCACGCTCCAGGCCCACGGCGACGAGTAGCTCGCCACGATGAGAGTCGCCGTAATGCACAGCGCTTTCGGCCACGGCGGCTTCCCGAACCCGGACCGGGTCATTATCGAGGGCGATGTAGGGCTGCCGGGCCTTGTGCAGGATGCGCCCGATGGATTGCCCCACGCGACCGTAACCACAAATCACCACATGGCCCTGCACCTCGGCGTTGAGCGCGCTGATTTCCTCCAGCTTCACTTCTTCATTGGGTTTGCGGTGCAGATGTGTGGCAATCCAGGGTGCGGCGCGCAGCAAAGACGGGGTGACCACCATCGAGCAGAAGGTCGCCGCGAGCAGCAAGCTGCCGAGCCCAGCGGGCATCAGGTCGTTTTGCTGCATCTGCGCCATCAATGCAAAGCAGAACTCGCCGCCCTGGGCCAGGGCCAGGCCGCTACGCCAGGCGGTCTCCCGGTCGCTGCCACGTAATTTGACCAACAGCGCGACCACGCTGCCCTTGATCAGCAACAACGCCAGGGTCAGTCCGAGGATTAACAGGCCGTGACTGGCGAACAGGCGCAAGTCGATCAGCATGCCGATGCTGATGAAAAACACGCCGAGCAGTATGTCGCGAAACGGCCGCAGATCGGCCTCGATCTGGTGCCGGTAGTGGCTTTCCCCCAGCAGCATGCCGGCGAGAAATGCGCCGAGGGCAGGGGAGAGACCGATCAGGTGCGTCAGCCCGGCGGTCAGCAGGACGATCACCAGGGCCAGCAAGACGAACAGTTCCGCCGAGCGAGCCGCCGCGACCTCATGGAACAGGCGCGGCAGTACCCAGCGACTGGCCAGGGACAGCCCGACGAACAACACCACGGTTTTGCCCAGGGTCAGGGGCAGCGCCCAATACCAGGCTTGATCGCTGTTGCCGGCGAACACCGGCACCAGGGTCAGCAACAACACCGCGACCACGTCCTGGAACAACAAAACGCCGATGGCGTTCTGGCCGTGGCTGCTGAAAATCTCGCCGAGGCTGGTCAGCTCCTTGCTGACAATGGCCGTGGACGACAGCGCCAGGCCGCCACCGAGTAACAGTGCAGACGTGGTCGGCACGCCCGCGAGCATCAGCAATGCGCCCAGCACCGCCCCGGACACCAGCACTTGAAGGCTGCCCAGGCCAAAGACAACCTGGCGCAGCGCGATCATTTTCGACAGGGAAAACTCCAGCCCGAGCGAGAACAGCAAAAACACCACGCCCAGTTCGGCCAGAAGCGGCAGTGCTTCACTGTCATCCACCCAGCCAAATGCCTTGGGCCCGACGATCAGGCCCACAAAGAGATAACCCAGCACCGGTGGCAATCGCAGGCGATAGAACAGGGAAATGACGACCAGCGACGAGGTGAGGATGATGATCAGACTGACGAACATGGAGACTCCGTGACGGTGCTGGGGGCGGCCACAACGCCGCGCCAGTGAGGCTCAAGGCGAAAGGTTGACGTCAGGGTGGGGCCTGATTCTTCAAGTCGGCTATCGAGGGTAACGCTAAGCCAGTGCGTGGTTACCGGGGGAGTGTAGACCGCGCTTCGAACACAGCCGGGGTTTGCTCGCGTCAATACGGCAGCAATATCGATTCAAACTACACTCACAGGGCTGCAAGTGCCCTGTCGAAAGGCCGGGGTCAGCGCAAACCCGTGAACTTGAATGACGATGGTGATCCCGTTCCTGAGGCTTGAACGGACGATGCTCGCAGTACGCCTCCGCCGGGGCGAACTGTTGTAAGTCAGTGACTCTTCTTCGTGAGGGCTTGAACATGGCAAAGGAAAAAAAACGCAGCTCCAAGGGCACTTCCGCTGAAAGCTCGAAACTGACAAACAAAGTGTATCTGGCGCAACTGCGCCTGTTGCATGTCGAACTGGTCAAGCTGCAGGAGTGGGTCCAGAAAAAGGGCGTCAAGGTCTGTATCGTCTTCGAGGGGCGCGACGGTGCCGGCAAGGGCGGAACGATCAAGGCGCTGACCGAACGAGTCAGCCCGAGGGTTTTTCGGGTGGTGGCCTTGCCGGCACCGACCGACCGAGAAAAAAGCCAGATGTATGTGCAGCGCTACCTGCCGTACCTGCCTGCGGCCGGTGAAGTGGTGATCTTCGATCGCAGTTGGTACAACCGTGCGGGCGTCGAGCGGGTGATGGGGTTCTGCAGCGAGGAACAGGTAGACGTTTTCCTGAAATCGGTGCCCATGGTGGAACATGCGATCGTCAACTCGGGCGTCATTCTGCTCAAGTATTGGCTGGAGGTCAGCGAGCAAGAGCAGACCCGTCGACTCGAGGCGCGCATCCAGGACGGACGCAAAATCTGGAAGCTTTCCCCGATGGATCTCAAGTCCTACAGTCGCTGGTACGACTATTCGCGCGCCCGTGACGAGATGTTCAAGGCAACCGACACCGAATTTGCGCCGTGGCTTGTTGCGAACTCGAACGACAAGCGCCGGGCGCGCCTCAATATCATCACCGACCTGCTCAGCCGCATCCCCTACCAGAGTGTTCCGCGCGAGAAGGTGAAGTTGCCCAAGCGGCAGAAGCCTGATGGCTATCGCGAACCGGATTATCCCTACAGGAAAATCCCGCAAAAATTCTGACCGGTACGTCCACGCGAACCTGCGCCATCGCCAGAGGGCTGAAGTCCCATGAATCAATCGGATACGACGCCACCCGAGCCGGGGCGGATTGCGCGCAAGGAAACAGGCGCTGACCAACCTGGCTGGAGCCGCTGGCTGCCGGGCCTGCGAGTGCTGCGCAGTTACAAGGCTGCCTGGCTGCAGCACGATATCGTCGCCGGCCTGGTGCTCACGACCATGCTGGTGCCGGTCGGCATCGCCTATGCAGTGGCATCAGGCGTCCCCGGTATCTATGGCCTCTACGCGACCATCGTGCCGCTACTTGCCTATGCGCTGTTCGGGCCCAGCCGGATTCTGGTACTGGGGCCCGATTCCTCGCTGGCTGCGGTAATACTCGCGGTGGTCCTGCCATTGTCCGGCGGCGACCCGCAGCGAGCGATCGCCCTGGCGGGCATGATGGCGATCGTTTCGGGGGTGGTGTGCATTCTGGCCGGGGTCGCGCGTCTGGGCTTCGTCACGGAACTGCTGTCCAAACCGATTCGCTATGGCTACATGAACGGGATCGCGTTGACAGTTTTGATCAGCCAGTTACCGAAGTTTTTCGGCTTCTCGATCAACTCGGAAGGCCCCCTGAGAAATCTGTGGGCCATTGCCAACGCGGTGCTTCATGGCAAGACCAATTGGGTCACGTTCGCCATCGGCGCGGCAACCCTGGCGGTGATCCTGCTGCTCAAGGACAAAAAGCGCGTGCCGGGGATTCTGATCGCAGTGGCAGGCGCCACGGTGGCCGTGGGTGTCCTGGACCTGGCATCGCATAACGTAGCGATCCTCGGCTCGCTGCCACAAGGCCTGCCAGCGTTCGCCATCCCGTGGATCACCACTGACGATATCGTCCCGGTGATCATCGGCGGTTGCGCCGTTGCCCTGGTGTCGTTCGCCGACACCAGTGTGCTTTCACGGGTGTATGCGGCGCGCACCCATTCCTACGTCGACCCGAACCAGGAGATGGTGGGGCTCGGTGTCGCCAATCTGGCGGGCGGGTTGTTTCAAGGCTTCCCGATCAGCAGCAGTTCATCGCGCACCCCCGTGGCCGAAGCAGCGGGGGCCAGAACCCAACTGGCCGGCGTCGTCGGTGCGCTGGCGGTCGCCGTGTTGCTGATGGTGGCGCCGGACCTGCTGCATAACCTGCCGACCAGCGCCTTGGCCGCTGTGGTGATCGCTTCGGCGATCGGTCTGATCGAGGTCACCGACCTGCTGCGTATCTACCGTATCCAGCGTTGGGAATTCTGGCTCTCCATCGTCTGTACGATAGGTGTGGCGGTGTTCGGCGCCATCGAGGGCATCGGCCTGGCGATCGTCATTGCGGTCATTGAGTTTCTATGGGATGCCTGGCGCCCGTACTCTGCCGTGCTGGGTCGTGCCGATGGCGTGCACGGCTTTCATGACATCAAGCGTTATCCGGACGCACGCATGCTGCCGGGCCTGGTGTTATTCCGCTGGGACGCACCGTTGTTTTTCGCCAACGCCGAGCTGTTCAGTGACCGCGTGCTGGACGCCGTGGCCGCATCCCCGACGCCCGTGCGATGGCTGGTGGTGGCGGCAGAACCGGTGACCAGCGTCGATGTGACCTCCGCCGACATGCTCGCCGAGCTGCACCAAACCTTGCACGAAGCCGGCATCGAATTATGCGTGGCGGAAATGAAGGACCCGGTCAAGGACAAACTGCAGCGATTCGGGCTTCTCGCGAAGTTCGGCGAGTCGGCGTTCTTCCCGACGGTGGGCTCGGCGGTCAGCCACTACCTCCAACGCTATCCCGTAGAACATCGGGAGGGAAATGACCTGGATCTCGAGTAAGCCATCACGATGGTGATAGGGCGGGCCCTGGCGGTTTGATCATGGTTGCGTTTTCGGCACATCGGTTGCGGTCAGTTTGTCTGCCTGATTCACCCAACCGCCGCCGGTTGCCTTGTACAGATCAATCATGCTGGTGAACACCGAGCCACGGGTGCGGGTGTAGTTCAATTCGGCGTCGAACAGACTGCGCTCGGCGTCCAGCACTTCGATGTAGCTGGTGTAGCCGTTGTCGTAGCGCAACCGTGCGTAGTGGGCGTAGGTGCTCAGTGCCTCGACCTGCTTGGCCTGGTAGGCCATCTGTTCTCTGGATTTGCTCGACGCGACCAAGGCGTTTTCCACGTCCCTGAACGCCGATTGAATCGACTGTTGGTAGAACTGCAGCGCTTGTTTCTGGATGGCTTCGGCTTGTTGCACCTGCCCGGCGATACCGCCGGCGGTGAAGATCGGCATGCTCGCCGCAACACCATAGGACCAGGTGGAAGCGGGTCCGGTGAACAGGTTCGACAGCTGGTTGCTGGCAGAGCCCAACAGCCCGGTCAGGGAAATGGTCGGGAAGTACTGGGCCTTGGCTGCGCCGATCTGGGCATTGGCCGAGATCAGGTTCAGCTCGGCCTGACGCAAATCAGGTCGCCGTTCGAGCAAATCCGACGGCAGGCCGGCAGGCACCGTTGGCAGATTCAGTTGGGCCAGGTCACGCCCGCGGATGATCGGCCCCGGGTTGCGTCCGAGCAGCACGGCCAGGGCGTTTTCCTGTTGTGCGACCAGGGGTTCGAATTGCGCAACCGACGCCCGGGTGCGCTCGTATTCGGATTGGTTCTGCGCCAATTCCATTTCGGAAATGGTGCCGGCACCGTAGCGCAGTTTGAATATTTCGTAGGATTCACCGCGCGCCTTGGCGGTCGTGCGGGCGATTTCCAGCTCCCGGTCGAGATCACGCAGCGTTACGTAACTCGACGCGACTGACGCCACCAGGCTCAATATGACGCTTCGACGGCCTTCTTCCGACGCCAGCAGATCGGCACGGGCGGATTCGTCAAGGCGGCGCAAACGGCCCCAGATATCCAGTTCCCAGTTCACGCTGAGAATCGCCTGGTAGTTGTTGAACACCGGATCCACCGACGGATCGAGCGGCACCGGCCCGTTGTCTCGCTGCGAGCGGGACCGCTGCCCCTGGGCGCCCAGCCCGACTTGTGGAAACAGCAGGGAGCGGGTCTGACCGTAACGCCCCTGGAATTCCTCGACCCGCGCGGCGGCAATCTTGATGTCTTTGTTTTCGAGCAACGCGGTGCGGATCAGATCATTCAGGACCGGGTCCTGGAACTGCTCCCACCACAGCGTGTTCGACAGATTCTTCGCTTCCTTGTCCGCGTAACGGTAGGCCGCCGGGGTTTCAATGGTCGGGTGCTGGTAGTCAGGTCCTACCATGCAACCCGCCAGGCCCAGGCACAACAAGAGTGGAAAAGGGGGCTTACGCATCTCAATCCCCCTCATGTCTGTTCTGCGCCGCGCCGTCGGGAAGCTGCGGAGCCTGTGTCAGTGCAGCCGGTTTGGCAGGTTTTTGGACGGCGTCCTTTTCCCCGAACATTCGTTCCACCAGGTAATAGAAGAGGGGGATGAAGAAGATCGCGATCACCGTCGCCGCCAGCATGCCGCCGATCACCCCGGTGCCGATGGAGTGACGGCTGTTCTCGGAGGCGCCGACGGCAATGGCCAGTGGAACGCAACCGAGAATGAAGGCCAGGGATGTCATCACGATAGGGCGCAGACGTTCTTTCGCGGCAGTCATGGCGGCATCGTAGGCCGACATGCCGGTTTCCCGGTTCAACACCGCAAACTCGAAAATCAGGATGGCGTTCTTGGCGGCCAGCGCCACCAGCATGGTCAAGCCGATCTGGAAGTAGACGTCGTTGCTCAAGCCCCGAAGCAACACGGCGAGCAGGGCGCCGAACAGGGCAAAAGGCACTGCCAGAAGCACACCCACGGGCAGCGACCATTTTTCGTACTGCGCGGCGAGAATCAGGAACACCATCACCAGGCCGAAGATAAACACCTGGGAAGAGGCGCCGCCGCTCTTTTTCTCTTCGAACGCCTCGCCGCTCAAGGCCAGCGCGTAGTCGTTGGTCATGATTTCGGCGCTGATTTCTTCCAGGGCCTTGAGCGCCTGGCCGGAGCTATAACCGGGTGCGGGGTTCGCCGTGAGTTTGACCGCCGGGAAGTTGTTGAAACGGGTCAACAGGTCGGGGCCGGTGACGTAGCGGGTAGTCAGCAAGGCCTTGAGCGGCACCATGTCCAGGTTTTTGCTGCGCACGAAGATCTCCTGCAGGTCCTCGGCTTTCAAGCGATAGGCCGGTTCGGCCTGCAAAATCACCTGCCACAGGCGACTGAACTTGTTGAACTGCGATACGTACAGCGAGCCGAACATGGTCTGCATGGCGCTGTAGACATCTTCGACGGGTACCCCCAGGGATTCCGCCTTTTCCCGGTCAACGTCCACCATCAATTGCCGGGAAAACACGTTGAAGGTGGAGGTGATGACGCCCAGCTCCGGACGCTCCTTGGCCTTGGCCACCAGAGTGCCGACCATTTCCGCCAGTTGATCGACGCTGCCGTCGCCCTTGCTCTGCACCCAGACCTCCATGCCGCCGGTGGTACCCAGGCCGGGAATGGACGGTGGGTTGACCGGCAGGATGATCCCGCCCTGAACCGTGGAAAACGCCCGCGCGGCTTTCTGAATGACCGCCGGGGCGCTTTGTGCCTTGATGGTTTCGGAATCTTTGTAACGCCCCTCAAAATCCTTGAAACCGACGAAAAACGCACCGGCATTGTTCTTGTTCTGGCCGTCGAGCAGGCTGTAGCCGTTAACAATGGCGACGCCTTCGACGGCCTCTTCGTTCATGAAGAAGTCACTGGCCACTTTGCCCACCTCACCGGTGCGATCCAGGCTGGCGGCGTCGGGCATGATCACCGCGCCGAGCAAGTAGCCCTGGTCTTCCGGTGGCAGGAACGCACTGGGGATGCGCTCTGCCATCAACAGGATCAGCACGATCATCCCGGCAAAGAGCAGCAGCGCCAGGACGAAGCGCTTGATCATGAAAGCTACCGAGCGTGAATAGCCCTCGGTCATGCGCTCGAAGTTGCGTTCGAACCAGCGGAAAAAGGCGTTCTTGTCGCCGTGCTGCGGCTTGAGCAGCAGGGCGGCGAGGGCGGGGGACAGGGTCAGGGCGACCAGGCCGGAAATCACCACGGAAATGGCGATGGTGATCGCGAACTGCTTGTAGAGCTGACCGGTGATACCGCCCATGAAGGCCACCGGAATGAACACCGCGCACAGCACCAGCACGATGGCGACCACCGGGCCTGCCACTTCATCCATCGCCCGTTTCGCCGCGTCCTTGGGCGTCATCTTGTGTACATGCATGTTGCGTTCGACGTTTTCGATCACCACGATCGCATCGTCCACCACGATACCGATGGCCAGCACCATGCCGAACAGCGTCAACATGTTCACCGAAAACCCGAGGGCGGACATGCCGATGAACGTGCCGACGATCGACACCGGCACCGCCAGCACCGGAATCAGCGTGGCTCGCAGGCTTTGCAGGAAGATGTAGACCACGATGACCACCAGCACCAGGGCTTCGAAGAAGGTGCGAATCACCTCGGTAATCGAAGCGCGGGTAAAGTCCGTGGTGTCCATCACGATCTTGTATTCGATGCCCTCGGGAAACGTGGCCTTCATGTCCGACAGGGTCTTGGTCACCGCCGCGGACACGTCGAGGGCGTTGGCGCCGGGTTGCTGATACACGGCAATCAGCGTCGCCGGCCGACCCTGATAGGTGCTGCGCAGGGAATAGTCTTTTTGCCCGAGCTCGGCGCGGCCGACGTCCTTGAGTCGAACGATGGCCGCGCCGTTGTTGCTGGCGCGCAAGATAATGTTTTCGAACTCCGAAGGCTCGGTCAGGCGCCCCTTGGTGGTCACGGCAAAAGACTGCTCGACCGGTTGCCCCGTTGGCGACTGGCCGACCCGGCCCACGGCGAACTGCTGGTTCTGGTTGGCGACGGCTTTCTGCACATCGGCGGCGGTGATGCCCAACTGGGCCATGCGGTCGGGCTTGAGCCAGATCCGCATGGCGTAGTCCGGCGTGCCGAAGATGCTGGCCTGGTTCGCCCCCGGAATCCGTTTGATCGCATCGAGGATATAGAGGTTGGCGTAGTTGGCGACGTAGGTGCTGTCGTAGCGCTCGCCGGCGGAGTACACGGCAAGCACCATCATGAATGCCGAGGATTTTTTCTGTACCTGGATGCCCTGGCTCTGCACGGCGGAGGGCAGTTGCGGCAAGGCCAGGTTGACCCGGTTCTGCACGTCGACCTGGGCCAGGGACGGGTCGGTGCCGATTTCGAAGAACACGTTGAGGGTCATGTTGCCCGTCGCGGAGCTCGACGAGTTCATGTAGATCATGTTGTCGGCGCCGTTGACCTGCTGCTCGATGGGCGCCGCCACGTTATTGGCCACGACCTGTGCATCGGCCCCGGGGTATGTCGCGGCCACCGTAATCTGTGGCGGCGTGATGTCCGGGTACTGCGCGACGGGCAGCTTGAGCATGGCCACTGCACCGGCCAGGGTGATGATGATGGAAATCACCGAGGCGAAGATGGGCCGATCGATGCAATAGTGAGAAATGCTCATTGGCTTTTCCCGCCATTGGCTTTGGCCGGTTGCCCGTCGGCGGCGCCCGGGGCATCGACGATATTCAATGGCCCGCCCGGCGTGACCCTGATCGCGCCATCGACCACGATGCGCTCGCCGGCCCGCAGGCCCTTGTTGATGAACCAGTTGTCACCCTGCCAGTCACCCACTTCAACCACCCGTTGCTCGGGTTTGCCTTCGGCATTGAGGACCCATACGAAGTGGCTTTTGGCACCTTCGAGCACGGCCTTTTGCGGGACAAGAATGGCGTTTGGCCGGGACGCGCCTTTGGCCAGGGCCCGCACAAACTGGCCGGGGCGGAGCAGGCCATCGGGGTTGGCGAGCACGGCGCGAACCAGGAAGGTGCCGGTGCCCTGGCTGTAGGAAGGCGCCAGAAAGTTCAACTTGCCCTTGTTGGGAAACACGGTGCCGTCCGCCAGGACTACCTCAACGATAAATTCACTGCGCGGCGGGAAAATGAGATGGCCGTTGGCTATTTCGTCGCGGTACTTCAGTGTTTCGTTTTCCGAGAGGCTGAAATTGACGTACATCGGGTCCATCTGTGACACCGACGTCAGCAACCCCGATTCGCCTGGTGTCACATAGCTGCCTTCCTGCTTCTTGGCATAGCTGGAAAGCCCGTTGAGGGGCGAGGCGATGGTGGTGTAACTGAGGTTCAACTGTTCGGTACGCACGGTACCCTCTGCGGCGAGCACGGCAGCACGGGTTTCACGCTCGTTGCCCACGGCATTGTCCAGGTCCATCTTGCTGACTGCATTCTGCGCCGCCAGTGGTTTGACCCGGGCCAGCGTAGCCTTGGCCACTTCCCAGCGGGCCTGTTGCTGGGCCAGTTGACCCTGGGCCGACACCAGCGCGGCTTCAAAGGGTTTACGGTCCATCTGGAACAGTGTCTGCCCGGCTTTCACCACATCGCCTTCGGTGTACAGCCGCTTATCCAGGAATCCGGCCACGCGAGCACGGATTTCCACCTCGCGGGAGCTCTGGGTCTGGGCGACGAACTCGAAGGTCACTGGCGTGTCGCGGGCGGTGACCGTCATGACGGTTACTTCAGGCGGCTTGCGCGCCGGGGAAACCGGTTCCTTGCCACAGCCGGCCAACAGGACGCAAATCCCCAGCAGACTGGCAACTGGCAGGCCCAAACCGCTGGAAAATTTCACGCCACCCATACCAATGCTCCCTCAGGTCGATGAAGCAAGCGTAGCTAGCATTGCTTTGGATACCAGTGGCGAGGGGCGTTTTTGACTCAAAAAAAAGCGGTGATTGCGATGTTCTACCGAGCAGCGCTTCTTGACGAGCCGGTGAGAATGACACCACCGGCTCTACGCGCAATTGAACGAGAGGATCTGGTCACCCGGACGTTCGCAATTGACCGTCAGCGGTTATTGCGCCAGATGGAAAAATTCAACGCAGCCGCTACACACAGCCATGCAAGGTAAGGAAAGAGGATCAGGCCAGTGATGAGGTCAAGCCGCAATGCCATCAACACCATTGCCGCGACGACCAGCCAGAGCAGTGTCAGGATCACCATGGCGGCGAAGAGGCGATGAGCGCCGAAGAACACCGGTGTCCAGAGTGTATTCAGTGCGATCTGCGCCGCCCATAGAGCCAGCACCGTCTGACTTCCGGGTATCAGGGTCAACCGGTATCCGGCCCAGGCGAGCAGCAGATAGATAGACGACCAGGCGACGGGAAACACCCAATTGGGCGGTGTGAAGCCGGGTTTGACGAGAGACTCGTACCACGGGCCCGGTTTGAACAGCAGGCCGGTGGTGGCGGCAGCAGCGCAGGCGAGAAGAAAAATGAGAAAGGTCATCACCAGTCCTTGATTGAGGTCAGTTGTCCGGGGTTACAAAGCCATGTCGGCATTCTTAAAGGAAAGACGCTCGGCGAAGCGAAAAGTTTGGGTCGAGGGATGACATTTCACTGATCGCTGCGTTTCCCGGTGCATGCGCCCTGGCCGCAATTAGCGTAGTTCAGGATTTCCAGCATCTTTAATCCAGGCGCTCAGTTCCGTCACCATTTTGTTAACCTCACTGTCTTCCCGCTCGGAGGGGCGAACGATGGCGTTCCAGGCGATGTCGAGGCCGTCATTCAGAGCCGCCCATGCCAGCTCCCCACGCTCCAGGCTGGGGGTCACCAAATCCCGTTGCAATATGCTGATTCCGTACCCTGAACGAACCAGTTCGACGATGGCTTCGATCAACTCCACGGTGATCATGCGCCGCGGCAAGATGCTGGCGGGGGCGAAAAACCGATCATATTCCCAGCCACTGGCGCGATCGGTTGAGTAGGTCACCAGGTTGTAGGTCTTGAAGTCTTCGGCGTAGATATTTTTCCTTCCCGCAAGGGGATGGTCAGTGGCCATGATGGCAATCAAATCGTCGCGGAACAGCGGCAACTTTGCGACCCCGCTGGGCACCATGCCGTCATCGATAATGGACACGTCAAGCCGACCTTGCATCAAGCTCGCATAAACGTCGTTACGCGGCACCGTCACCAGCGTGATTTCGATATCCGGACGCAAGTTTGAATAATGCTTGATGAATTTGGGTATCCAGCGAAACGGGCCATAGGAGGTGACCCCCATACGAACAAAAGCGGTAACGCCTCCAGCCATGGACCGGGCTTCGGATTCGGCTTCATTCAGTATCGCGATGATGTCCTTGGCGGCTCGTTCCAGGCGCACGCCGGCAGGGCTGAGTCTTAGTTTTCCTCCGGATCGTTCTGTCAGGCTCACACCCAGTCGCCGTTCCGCCTCGCGTATGCGGTGACTGACGGCGGAGGGCGTCAGCCATAGGCGCTCGGCAACGGCCGTCACTGAATCGACTTCCGACAGGGTTTGCAGCATGACGAGGTGATCCAGAGTGAGTCTCATAGGGGAGGCGACCTGAAAATAATTCACAAAAATGCGTAAAAATATGAGCGTGACTTGTTTTTTGCTCCGGTGCAATCTGGTTTCAGCAACAGCCCATCGGAGAACAACAACATGACAAAGCTTGCCTTAACCCCTGCAGCCACTCTGGGCGATATCGTCGACCTCGAGCGTTATCCCATTACCGATCGAACCAACCCGGCCTATCAGGCGCTGGTGACCCGAAGCCAATCCCTGCTCGGCGAGGAAGGCGTTGCGATCTTTCCGGGGTTCGTCCGCGATGAAGTGGTCGCCACGATGGCGGATCAAACCCTTGCGTTGCACCCGTGCATGTTCCCTTTCCGGGAAAGCCACACGGTGTATTTCAAGCCTCAGGACGACAGCGTTGAACCGACGCACCCGCTGCGGCGATTGATGAGCACCGAGAAAGATACGGTCGCCTACGCCGATATCCCGACAGACCATCTGATCCGGCAGATTTACCAATCGGACGACGTACTTTCGTTCATTCGCGATGTACTGAATCTGGACGTGCTCTATCGCCATGCAGATCCCTTGGCGGCACTTAATCTGCAAGGCTTCTCGGCGGGGCAACAGTTGGGCTGGCACTTTGATCGTTCCGACTTCAGCGTGACGCTGTCGCTTCAGGCGGCGAACGCCGGTGGCGATTTTGAGTATGTGCGCATGCTGCGTAACGAGAACGACGATTGCTATGACGCGGTCGGGCAATTCCTCGACAACCCCGCGACACAGAAGATAGAAGTTCTGCCGCAGGTGCCCGGAACGCTGACGTTGTTCCGTGGCCGTTATTCATTGCACCGTGTGACGCCGGTGGTGGGGGACAGGCTCAGGCTCAACGCGGTATTGGCCTACGTGGATCAGCCCAATGTCGAGTTCAGCGACTATGCGCGTAAATTGTTCTACGGACGCACGTCGGTAGAGCCGTTGGTTTAAGTCCAGCAGCACTCACAATAAAAACAGTCGATTCACTTCTTCGCTTCACGTGTATGCACAGGCACTTGTCCACCTTCGATCGGTGGGTCTCGTTTTGCAGGTGCAGCACGCAACAGCTCGCTGCCCCCAATAATAATTTCGGAGCGTCTGATCATGAAATACAGGAAGAACTTGCTGGCCTCGTTACTGACCCTTGGCGTACTGGTTGCCAGTGCTTCAAGCCAGGCATCAGGGTGGTGCGACTCGGGCAAGTCGGTGAAGTTTGCCGGTCTGAACTGGGAGAGCGGGATGCTGCTCACCGACATCATGAAGATTGTGCTCAAGGAAGGGTACGGCTGTGCAACCGACGAGTTGGTCGGCAACACCATCATTCTCGAGACCGCTCTGGCCAGCAACGACATCCAGGTATTCGGCGAAGAGTGGATGGAGCGTAGTGAAGTCTGGAAAAAGGCCGCAGCGGCCGGCAAGGTCGTGGCGATCGGCTCGCCGATCATCGGCGCCGTTCAGGGCTGGTATGTGCCGCGTTATGTGGTCGAAGGGGACGCAAAACGCAACAAGCCGGCACGGGCGCCAGACCTGAAAACGGTCGCGGACCTGAGCAAATACCCCGAGGTGTTTCGTGACGCGGAAGAGCCGTCCAAAGGCCGCTTCTACAACTGTCCGGCAGGTTGGATCTGCGAACAGGAAAATACGGAGATGTTGAAGGAATACGGTCTTGAAAACACCTTCGTCAACTTCCGTCCGGGAACCGGTGCTGCCCTGGATGCCGCGGTACTGTCCAGCTATAAGCGCGGGGAACCGGTGCTGTTCTACTACTGGTCGCCGACGCCACTGATGGGACAGATCGATGCGATCCGGCTGGAAGAGAAGCCGGGTGTCGACAAGAACGTGGTAACCAAAGTCGGCATTTCCAAAGCCTTCCATGAGCAGGCACCCGAGCTGGTGGCGGTGCTGGAGAAGGTCAATATTCCCATCGAACTGTTGAATCAGAACCTGGCGAGGATGACCAGGGAACGCATCGAGTCACCCAAACTGGCCCGAATCTTCCTCAAGGAACACCCCGAAGTGTGGCATGCCTGGGTGGACGACGCGGTCGCCAGCAAAATCCAGGCGGCGCTTTAATCGGTAATGAGGGCAAGGACGCCCGCCAGCCATAACGCCTTAAGCAACACCGAATTCACGACTGACTTTCTTGCTTCTATCCAGAGGCAGCCTTTTTTGCGTGCGGAATTTTATGAAAAAGATCAAATCACGAGCGGCGGTGGCGTTCGCGGCCAACCAGCCCCTGCAAATTGTCGAAGTCGACGTGGAGCCCCCGCAAGCCGGGGAAGTACGGGTCCGGATCGTGGCAAGCGGTGTCTGCCATACCGATGCCTTCACCCTGTCCGGTGCCGATCCGGAAGGTATCTTTCCGGTGATTCTCGGCCACGAAGGCGGCGGTATCGTCGAAGCCGTGGGTGAGGGGGTGACCTCCCTGGCGGTGGGCGATCATGTGATCCCGCTGTACACCCCGGAATGCGGCGAGTGCAAATTCTGCCGGTCCGGCAAGACCAACCTCTGCCAAAAGATCCGTGCCACCCAGGGCAAAGGCCTGATGCCGGATGGCACCAGTCGTTTTTCCTACCAGGGCCAACCCATCTTCCACTACATGGGCACTTCGACCTTTTCCGAATACACCGTGTTGCCGGAAATCTCCCTGGCCAAGATCCCCAAGGATGCACCGCTGGACAAGGTCTGCCTGCTCGGTTGCGGCGTGACCACCGGCATCGGTGCAGTACTCAACACCGCCAAGGTGGAAGAGGGCGCCAGCGTGGCCATCTTCGGTCTGGGTGGCATCGGCCTGGCGGCGATCATCGGTGCCACCATGGCCAAGGCCGGCCGAATCATCGCCATCGATATCAACCCGGCCAAATTCGAGATCGCCAGGCAACTGGGCGCCACCGACTTCATCAACCCCAAGGATTACGCCAGGTCGATCCAGGAAGTGATCGTCGAGATGACCGAGGGCGGCGTCGATTACTCGTTCGAGTGCATCGGCAACGTCCAGCTGATGCGTGCGGCGCTTGAGTGCTGCCACAAGGGCTGGGGCGAGTCGGTGATTATCGGCGTCGCCGGTGCCGGGCAGGAAATCAGTACCCGTCCGTTCCAGTTGGTGACCGGTCGCGTCTGGCGCGGTTCGGCTTTTGGCGGCGTGAAAGGGCGCAGTGAACTGCCCAGCTATGTCGAGAAGTCCCGCACGGGCGAAATCCCGCTGGAGACCTTCATCACCCACACCATGGGCCTGGAAGACATCAACCGGGCCTTCGACCTGATGCATGAAGGCCGCAGCATCCGCACCGTCATTCATTTCGATCGCTGATTCAACCACTACCACCCACCGTGTCTTTACCCGAGAGAACATCACAATGAGCATCTTTACCCATGTCACCGTCGGCACCAACGATCTGCAAAAAGCCCGCGACTTTTACGACAAAGTCCTCGGCGCATTGGGCCAGAAGCGCCTCGCCGACCTCGATGACAATGGCTCGATCTGGGGACAGGACGCCCCGTCCTTCTTCGTGCTGAAACCGGCCAACGGCGCCCCGGCGAGCGTGGGCAACGGTGTCACGGTCAGCTTTGAAGCACCTGATCGCGCCGCGATCGATGCCTTCCACGCCGCCGCGCTGGCCAATGGCGGCACCGATGAAGGCGCACCGGGCCCTCGTGGCTGGGCGCCTAATGCCTATGCGGCTTATGCCCGCGACCTCGACGGCAACAAGCTGGCGGCGTATTGCTTCAAGCCTGCCTGGTAAGTGTCGGGGCGAGGCTTGGTTCAAGCCTCGCCCTTTCAATTCGACGAAATCGACCCTTGGTCGCCTCTCCACTGTTCTGGCCGTTTTAGGTGTCTACTGCTCATGAAGGCCGGCAGATTCAGCGAGGAGAGCGTGATGAGCGACGAACAGAAGGCACCCGAAACGCAAGGTGTTGCGGTGCAGTTACTCGCAACGATCGACCTGGGCCCGGAGATCGAGGGTATGGCGGGGCGCCAACTCAGGATGCGGATGGTGACCATCGAGCCTGGAGGTGTGTTCGGTCCCGTTCACAACCATATAGACAGGCCCGGCGTCGTCTACATTTTGCAAGGCACCATCACTGACCATCGCAACGCAACGGCCACGGATTACGGACCGGGTGTGGGCTGGCCCGAAGACAGGAACACCACGCACTGGCTGGAAAACCGGGGAACGATCGCGGCGCGCGAGATCTCGGTGGACATTGTCAGGCAGGCATAAACTCAAGTCAGAGATCCTCACGGGCAAGTTGATCCGCGTCTGCCGCGGACGTGCTTATGCCTGCTGATTCACTCCTCTTCTCTCAACACATTAATCCGTCCTGATTTTTCTGCGGCCACCAGCATGGCGTGGTCTTTGGCATTTTGATCGGCGTAGGTGATGGCAAACTTGCCGATGGCCTGGTCGAAGGAATCCGTCTTGCCCAAGTAGCCGCTGATGAGGGCTGCATCCCCGGATTTGGCGTGGGCACGGGCCAGGGTGAGGCCGCACCATTCGGCGTACATCTTCATTCGTGCGGCGGATATGTTCTCGATAGGCGCTGACATTTTCATGTCGCGCAACTGACGGACAAAGAAATAGCGACCGTTCTGACCGCGGGTCCAGCCCAGGAAGATATCGCTGGACGACTGCATCAGGCGCTGCCCCGTGACGACCCGTTGGCCCTGGTTCTCGTATTCGCTCTTGCCCGCATAGGGCGCCAGCACCGAGGGACAGGCTTCCTTGAATTGCAGGAGCAACGGGTGATTTTCCGCGGAAAAGAACAGGCCGACGAAACAGTAGGTCCCGACGCTACCGATGCCGACGGCCTTGACGGCGATGTCTTCGAGGCGATAGCGATCGAAGAGCACGCGCCGTTCATGGGGCAGCGACAAACGATAGTCCTGGATGGCCAGGCGCACGTTGTGCATGAAGCCTTTTTCATACACGTGAAACAGTATTGGCGGTTGGTCGATCAGGCGCCTGCGTCCGCCGACTTCGCTGCTGATCTTGGGATAGAGGTAATCGCCGACCCGCATCCTGGCCTTGGCGACCACTTGCTCGCGGAATTTCTTGATTTCAGCATTGGGTGCCATGTCGATGATCGCTTGGGCGTCCAGTCGGTCGTACCAGACATCCAGCGGGCTCATTTTCGAGAATTTGCGCAGGCGCTCGCGGTAGGCGCGAACGCTTTCGACCGCGATGGCCCGTGCGTCTTTATCGCTGAGGCGGTTATCCCGTGCGGCCACGGCAAAACTGATCGCCAGGCGTTTGACATCCCACTCCCAAGGGGCGGGAAGTGTTTCGTCGAAATCGTTGATGTCGAAAATCAGATTGCGCTCAGGTGTGGCGAATAACCCGAAGTTCATCAGGTGACAATCGCCGCAGGCCTGCACCTGAATGCCGGTGGTCGGGGTCGTGGCCAGGTCATGCGCCATCAAGCCCGCAGAACCACGCAGAAAAGTGAAAGGACTGCGCAACATGCGGCCGTAGCGCACCGGCACCAGATTAGGCAGTCGATAGCGGTTGGAGATTTCGAGGAGTTCGATGGGGTCACGGTGTTTGCGCGGCGGTTTCCAGACGGCGTGACTGGCATGCGGCACGCGCTCGCGTATTTGCTCACCTTCGAACAGACGCTCCTTGCGCGAGTGGAAGACCCTCTCGTCCCCTTGGCCTTCCGACTGCCCTGTCGTGCTGCGGGCGGACTTGTTTTTACGGGGAGGCATTTCCACTCCTTTGCTCAACGAAGACAGATTCGCTTGGGCACCGGATCCGGGAATGCGACTGTTCCATCAGCCCACAGAAAGCGCGTGCGCCGGGTTCCTGAAAAACACCGAAGAATATTGTTTCAAGCGTAGCAGTTCCCCTGGCTGATCGAGGCCCGTTTTTAGGGAATCGCATAGAGTTTGAACAGTTTTTTCGCCATGTCGCTGATGCCTCCCAGGTAGGTATTACAGGCCTGTTCAATCTCGCCCGACCTGTACATTTCGCTGAGCGCGGTATCAACCAGCAAGCGGAAATTTTCATCGTCTCGATCCACTGCCATCGCGGTCGGCGAATATTCGAAAACCCGATCCAGCAGCACCAGTTTTGCCGTGGAGGGGTGCGTGACCAGAAGGTTGCTCAGCAACATGCGTTCGGCGAAAAAGGCATCGGCCTTGCCCTCGGCGACCAGGTTGATGCCCGCTTCAGTGTTCTTGACCGTGACCAGGGTTGCCACCACGCCGAGCAAACGCATTTGCTGGCGGATCCAGGTCTCGGTGATTCCGCCAGAGACGGTGGCATAGGTTTGATCGGACAGCCCATGATTGACCGTCGCGCGCCAGGTCGGACCGGTACGGGCGACTTCGCCGTTCAGGACATTGAGCAGCGTCTCGGGTGCATCCTTGCGCACTACCACCGATAGGCCGGCGGTGTAGACCGGTATCGAGTAACTCACATGCTTGCGTCGCGTCAGGGTGGGCGGGGTGGGTGTACAGAGGATGTCGACCTTGCCCGTGCTGACGGCCGTCAACTCGTCGTCGACGGCGACGGGTTGGTAGCGCACTTGCAAGTCGGGCAAGCCCAGTTCGACTTTGACTTTGTCAGCGATTTTCTGACAAAGCTCAATCGCATAACCGCTGGCCTTGTCGCCTGCCTGGACACTGAATGGGGCCAGGTCCGGCAGGTAACCGAGCGTGAAGGTGTGACTCCCTCGGACGCGTTCAAGGGTATTGGCATCGGCCAGTGCCGGCACCATGGCAAGCAGGCTGACTAGCAGCAAGTGGGTGGCTTTGATCCGTTGTACGTTCATATCCTGGCGCCCCGCATTCGAATGTCCGTGTTGCCTGAAAATTACAGCTGAGGATTGCCGGCACTGGTCGGGGCGGCGGGAGGCATTTCGACAAAACGTTTGGAGAGGAAGCCATAGAGCAGGTAGCCAAATGCAAGGACGATGAGGCCACCGAATACGGCATCCTTGCCACAGGCATAAAGGGCGTACAACGAATAGGCCACGGCGATCAGTAATAGCGAGGTGTTGCGGGTGTAGATCCCTTTACTGACTCTGGCTTTGTACATCATGACCAGCAGGCCCGTGGCGGCTGTCACGTAGGGGATCAGGTTGGTCACTGCCGCCAGGCTGACGAGTTTGCCGAACTGCTCGCTGGCATTGGGTGAAATGGTCGACAGCGCCATCAAGGTCTGCAGCACGCCGCAGGCAAGCATGCCGATAATCGGGGCATCCCGCGTACTGACCTTGCTGAAGAATTTCGGGAACATGCCCTGGTCAGCGGTCATCTTGGCGGTTTGCGCCAGGGTGAATTGCCAGCCCAGCAACGACCCGACACAGGCCATCACGGCCAGCGCCATGACGATGTTGCCGACCGTGGGATTGAACATGTGGGCATAGACGAGGGCGAAGGGCGCGGACGAGTTGGCCAGTTCGGCATTGGGAATCATCCCCTGGATTACCGTCGTCGACAGTATGTAGACCACCGCCGCGCCCAGCGTGCCGAAGAGGCAGGCCAGCGGCACGTTGCGCTTGGGATTTTCCACCGCATCGGAAGCCTGCGCCGCCGACTCCATGCCCAGAAAAGCCCACAGGGTCAGGGGAATCGCCTTGCTGATGGCTTCGGAGATCGGCAGGTTGTTGGGGTTCCAGGCGGCTACCAACACATCGGTCTTGAACCAGTACCAACCGATGATGCTCAAGCC
The DNA here is from genome assembly GCF_058792515.1 of Pseudomonas sp. MT92. Classification (NCBI taxonomy): domain Bacteria; kingdom Pseudomonadati; phylum Pseudomonadota; class Gammaproteobacteria; order Pseudomonadales; family Pseudomonadaceae; genus Pseudomonas; species Pseudomonas sp. MT92. The sequence continues at coordinate 390,915 of NZ_JBXAFA010000004.1, read as the reverse complement.
GGCCACCGGGATGATGACACCCCACACGGTAATCGTACCGATCTTGCCCGTGATGCTCGGGCCGCCGAAGTTGGCCACAGTGGTGAGCCAGAGCAGGCCGACCGTACCGATGAACAGGGGAATGGCGCCACTGCCGAGCCAGGGCACGAACGCTGTCATGTAACCCACCGCAGAAATGGCGACGGCCACATTGGCGATGCCCAGGGAGAGAAAATACAGATACGAACAGAGGAAGAAGCCCGATTTGGCATGAGCCTCTTCGGTGTAGGCCGACAGCCCGCCCGAGCGCAGACAGTAGATGCCGCACTGAGAAAAGCAATAGGCGATGGCCATGGAGCCGACGGCGGTGACGATCCATGAGAGCAATGAAACGGCACCGAGTTGCGCCATGCTCGTCGGCAGCAGGATGATGCCCGAGCCCATCATGTTCACGGTCACCAGCGTGGTAAGCCCCATGAGGCTCATCTTCTTGCTTGAGTCGGCCATCGGGAACTCCTTGATATGCGCAACGCCTTGGCCCGAGCACTGAGGCCTTCGTTAACCCACCACCTTTCAGTCGTTACCGCTAACCACGTCAATCGCTTTTGCGCAGGGTCAGTTATCGCAAGATCATGTTCTTCGTTTGCGATGGATCGCCTGCGGATAACCTTAGAACATGGATTCACGCACGCCAGTGTTGCACCGCAAAACGGGAAGAATTGGCGAGACTCGCGAGTAGAGGCTGGCCAGGCTTCTCTACGTGCGGTCGCGCAAAACCATCCCGTCCATTGCCGGCGACACGGTTCGACCGACAAAGGACGGCGCCCACGTGACTTCCTTTATTCCTCATTCAGTTCCTGTGGCGAAACCACCCAGACGCTGCACGGCATCTTGTACAGCAGATGTTCTACCGTACTGCCGACCAACCGGTCCATGACACGATGCCCGGCCCGGCCCATCACGATCATGTCGATGTCATAGGCGGTTGCGTAGCTGGCAAGCACCTTCGCCGGATTGCCCATGATCATGCGCTGGTGCTCCGGCGGGATGCCGTTGCGCTCCGACAGTTCGCGGAAGGCATCAGCCTGTGCATCGAACAGGGTCTTGGCTTTGCTGGAAGAGAAAAACGTCGAGGCATTCTCGAAGCCGAATTCGTCTGCGCTGATGGAAGAGAGGTCATGGGCATAGACAACGTCCAGTTCGGCATGACAGGTAATCGCCAGTTTTGAAGCCTCTTGCAGAATCCGGTCATTGAAGTCCTGGTATTGCCCCTCGCGATGGAAGGGGTCGATGGCGGCGACTATCTTGCGCGGCAAGGCGTGGTGCATGTGGCTGACAAAATGCAAGGGCACCGGGCATTCGCGCAGCAGATGAATGTCCAGCGGCGTAAACAACAGGCGCGACAGACGCGACTCGTGTGCCAGGGCCTTGATCAGTGCCGCCATGGGCTGCTCTTTGAGATGGATCAGGATTTCCTGCAAGGGGTTTTCCACCCAGACCACTTCCGTGGTCACGTGCACCCCGATTTTGCGCAACGGCCGAGCCTGATCTTCCAGCCACTGGCGATGGCGTTCCACGTACCCGAGCCGCATCTGTTCCAGCGCTTGCTCATTGACCATGCCGGCGGTCGCCAGCCCTTCGAGATAGTCGAACGCCACGATGTGCAGTGCCGCGTTCGAGGCGTGGGCCAGTGCGGCAGCCCGATCGAAGGCAGGGCTGTTTTCCATCAAGGGCGAGACGACCAACATGAAACGTGATTGATCCGACATGACCTGTCTCCTCTAGTCATTTTGCAAGCGTTGGGTCCAATGGCTTCGCTGCCATCTGGACGTGAAACCTTGCATTCATCCTGCGTCTATCCGGGAACGCGGGCTTGATCTTTGTCAAACCCGGGGAGTTACGACGATGCCGCCCGACGTCCGGTCATGCGTGGCGCGTTCAGTCATTGAAATTGTTGACCGTGATCAACTTTTGCTCAGTCACCCTGGCGCAATCTGGAGTTCGTGCTTATCGCTTGCGCACCTGGAACGAAAACGTCCGGCAGTTGGGTGCGATCCACGCTGTCAATTTCAAGCACGGCAACGTCGCCGAGCCAGTCTTGGCCCAGATCGAGGGCCGTGGGGTTATCGCGCCTTGGCGCCCGTTCAAGTGATCGGCGTATTGCACCGTTGGGTGCGGGGGCATTTTCGAGGATTTCGGGAGGTTTTCGATGATTATTGAGATCACGCAGAAGCAGGCAACCGATGTCTGGATGGTGTACATGGACGACCTGGCGGTGGACTTCAACAGCCTGGAAGGCGCCCAGGCGTTTGTCGACCAGCTCAAGGCGCGAATCGATGCGCCGCATGTCTGGCCTGTCAGCACCGGCCGGACTTCTTTCACACGCCCATTCCCCGGGGGGCGATCTGCTTATACCCGGGGCGCAAGGATGAGCGCCGACCTTGTGGACTGACAGGAATCACGCTGATACCGAGACAGGCGATTGAACGGGGGAGGGACTTGCAATCTTGTGTACTCAATCGCCCCGCGATGAACCGTTGGCCGGTACATCGCGAGGCGATGTATTACAGGTGCAGACGATGAATGACCTGGCGGGTGTCATCGGGATCATTGCGTGTCTCGAACCCCAGGGATTTGGCCAGATCCCGCATCGGTGCATTGCTTGAGGCGTCCACCGAATACATCTGGTGAAAGTTGTTTTTGCGTGCGGTCTTGATCAAGTGTTCCATCAACAATGTCCCCAGGCCCAGATGTGCCCATTCATCGGCGACGGTCACGGCGCATTCACATTCATGCTCGGACGTGGCGGCATAGCGGGCGACGCCAATTTCAATCAATTGGCCGTTTTCGTGGACCAGCGCGACGTAGGCGGTGCGCTGCTTGTTGTCGGTATCCATCAGCTGGTCGAGCATCCCGGTGCCGGGCTCACTGATCTGTGAAAGAAAGCGCATGTGCCGGGACTCGGGCGACAGCCGCTTGATGAAGGCGTATTCACGCTCGCGGTCTTTCTCCGTCAGCGGCCGAATCAATACATGGCGGCCATCCTTGAGCGCTTCGATCCAGTGTTCTCCGGTGACGGTGGAGTAGGCCGCTGCGGCCCGATCGTTGTGGTCTTTGACGGTGAGCATGGGGTGATCCTCCATTCGGTTTGAAAGGCAGGCGCACGGTGACGCGCCGTACGGTTCATTCCTTTCTACGCCGTCGGCGGCGCTTGAATCTGATCTGGATCATAGACTCTTGCCGACGGCGCAGATTTGCACGTGTTTGATGTAAATCAACGTGGGGCAGGGGGTAACGAGCGCAGTCTGGAACCTGACGGCACTGAAGGGCCGGAACCGAGCGGAGGTGTGTGATGGGTCAATATCAACGTTTATTGCTGATTGCCGACCAAACCCTGCAACAATCTCCCGCCCTGCTGCGCGCCGTTGCGCTGGCCAAGGTGAGCGGGGCGGTGCTGGATATAAGAGCCTTTGTCGAACCGGTGCCGGTCGTGCATTTGTGGGAAGAGAAAACGGACGACGCCGGGTATCAGCGTTACATGCGCCGCTATCGTCGCTGGGTTTCAGACGAGGTCGAACTGCTCGGCGGACAAGGGCTGGATGTCTCGGTGGAAGTGGTCTTCACGACCCATCCACTGCTGGACATCCTGAAAACGGTCGAAGAACTCAAGCCCGACCTGTTGATCAAGGATGTCACCCTGGAGCCTGTACTCAAGCGAGTGTTCATCACGCCGCTCGATTGCCACCTGCTGCGTGTCTGCCCGGTTCCCGTACATCTGGTCAACCAGGCCCGCTACAGCTTGCCGCACCGGGTCGTGGCTGCCGTCGATCCGTTTGATCCTTCCACGCAAATCAATGGCCTGAACGACACCATCATTCAAACCGCCAATGCCCTGGCCTTGCAATGCGATGCGCCGTTGCACTTGCTGTATGCCTACGATTTGTCGCCGGCCTTCAATGCCGATTCGCCGCTGGTGGGCGGTGGTTGGGGGGTGGACTTCATCGAGGAACTGCGTCAGTCCCTGCACCAGGCTTTTGTGGCCCTCGCGGATCGTTACGGGGTGCCGCCTGAGCGGCGGCATTTCGTCATGGGTTTGCCCGTGCCGGTGATCAGTGAGTTTGTCGAACAATACCTGGCGGATGTGGTGGTGATGGGGACCGTGCACCGGGTGGGAATCGATCGCTTGATCGGCAGTAACACTGAACGTGCGCTGTACTCGGTGCCGGGCAGCATTCTGGCGGTCAGGACGGGCGTCACGGGGTGAGCACGATGGCGCCATTGAACTGCCCGGCCCTCAAGCAGGCGAGTGCTTGATTGGCGTCGTCCAGGGCAAAAAGAGTGACGTCGCAATGCACGGGCGTGTGTTTGAGCTCTTGAAAAAACGCGCTGCCATCCTCGCGGGTCAGGTTGGCCACTGAACGAACGCTGCGTTCGCCCCAGAGCAGCCGATAAGGAAACGCGGGAATGTCGCTCATGTGAATGCCGGCGCAGATCACACAGCCGCCCTTGACCGTCGCCGTCAGTGCCATCGGCACCAAAGCACCGACGGGCGCGAAAATCAGGCTGGCGTCGAGCAAGTGCGGTGGCGGTTGATCCGATGCCCCCGCCCATTCGGCCCCCAGGGATCGGGCGTAAGCCTGACCGTCATGGTCATCCGGTCGGGTAAAGGCGTACACCTTTTGTCCTCGGCCCCGCGCCACCTGAATCGCCAGATGCGCCGCCGCACCGAACCCGTAGAGGCCCAGGTGGCGCGCGCCCCCGGCCATCTGCAACGCGCGAAAGCCGATCAGCCCGGCACACAGCAGCGGAGCCGCTTGAATGTCCGAGAGCACCTGGGGGATCGGGAAGCAGAAACGCTCGTCGGCGACGGTGTATTCGGCGTAACCGCCGTCCAGATGGCAACCGGTGAACTGCGCCTTGTCGCAAAGATTCTCCCGGCCCGAGAGACAGAATTCGCACTGACCGCAGGTCCACCCCAGCCACGGAACCCCGACCCGCTGGCCGATCCAGTGCGCTGCGACGTCGGCGCCCACCGCCGTGACTTCACCGACGATCTCGTGGCCTGGGACCCGTGGCAGTTGCGCTTGCGCCAATTCGCCGTCCACCAGGTGCAGGTCGGTGCGACAGACGCCGCAGGCCAGGACTTTGATTAACAGTTGGTGCGGGCCGGGTGTGGGGATGGGGCGTTCTTCCAGTTGCAGCGGTTCGCCGTAAGTACGTAGCACCATGGCGCGCATGACGATTCTCCAGATGTGCAAGGGTTAGCGAATAGAGCGATTGCATCCGGCGACCAGTTGCTTGAGCCCTTCCAGGTTCTGGATCTTGACGTCTCGGCCTGCGACCTCCACCAATCCTTGGTCCCGCAGGTGCGCGATCCCCCGGCAGATGGTTTCCAAACGCAACCCCAGGTAGGAGCCGATTTCTTCGCGACGCATTTTCAGCACGAAATCCTTGGCGGAATAGCCACGGATGCTGAAACGTTGCGACAGGTTCAGCAGAAAAGCGGCCAGGCGCTCATCGGAGTTCATGTTGCCCATCAGCATCAGCATGCTGTGATCACGCACGATTTCACGGCTCAGGAGCCTGTTGAGGTTGTGTTGCAGCGATGGCAGGTTTTGCGCGAGTTTCTCCAGTTGCGCAAAAGGGATGGGGCAGACTTCGCTGTCTTCCAGGGCAAACGCATTGCAGGCGTGCTGATCGGCGCTGATGGCGTCCAGGCCAAGCATCTCGCCGGGTATGTGAAAGCCTGTGACCTGTTCACGCCCATCGACTGACAGCACGCTGGTCTTGAAGGAGCCGATACGGACCGCGTAAAGCGAACGCAGGGGATCTCCCGTACGGTACAACGCAGCGCCCTTTTTGACCTTGAAGCGTTGCACGATCAGCGTATCCAGCCGTTCGACCTCCAGGCTGCTCATGCCAATCGGCAGGCACAATTCCAGCACGCTGCAGTTGGAACAGGCAGCCTTCATATAATGAACTTGCAGTGGACGGACTTCAGGCATGGGTCATGACGCCTTGTTGGGGAACGTCAATCAGTTAAGCATGACCCTCGACCTCAAGTGAGGGAATTTATCGGAATGCCGAACCGTCCCGTGTGGTTGGGGTCGCTTCGCTGCCCAGCGGAGCAAGTTCCCTCGTCACACGCGACTCTTCGCTCGTTCAATCTCTTAACTGATCGGCATTAACATTAATTAGGGGTGGTCTAAGCATAGGTGTTGGGCCAGGGGATGCATCGCTCATTCGGGCATTTTGCAGGATAGGCGACGGACGGGAGAACACGATTGTCCTGGTCAGTCGATAGGGTTCGATCCCAACGTCATTCAGCTTGGGCGTTGGCTTTGACATTTGATGTAAATCAAGTCTTGAACGTTTCAGGCTCCCAGAATCGGCCAACAACTTCAGCAGGCCGGGCGCTGGCGGAGAACTTCATGAGCGATTTTCTGAGTGATGAGCAACTGGAAGGGCTGGATGCCTATTGGCGGGCCTCCAATTATCTGGCTGTGGGGCAGATCTACCTCAAGGACAACCCTTTGCTGAACGTGCCCCTGACACAGGCACACATCAAACCGCGTTTGCTGGGCCATTGGGGCACGACGCCGGGACTCAACCTGATCTACACGCACCTCAACCGGCTGATCAATCAGTATGACCTCACGGTGCTCTTTGTCGCCGGCCCCGGCCATGGCGGGCCAGCGATTGTGGCGCAGACCTACCTCGAAGGCACCTACACCGAGCTTTACCCCTCGGTTGAGCGCAATGCCAACGGCCTGCTGCGCCTTTTTCGGCAGTTTTCCTGGCCATACGGGATCTCCAGCCATGTGTCGGCGCAGATTCCGGGCTCGATCCATGAAGGCGGCGAACTCGGCTATAGCCTGGCGCATGCCTATGGTGCCGCGTTTGATAACCCGGACCTGATCGTCGCCTGCGTGATCGGTGATGGCGAGGCCGAAACGGGTACGCTGGCGGCCAGTTGGCACTCCAACAAGTTCCTCAACCCCAGACGTGACGGCGCGGTGTTGCCCATCCTGCACCTCAATGGCTACAAGATCGCCAACCCGACGGTGCTCTCCAGCATCAGTGAGGATGAGTTGTCGGCCCTGATGTATGGCTATGGCTACGATCCCTATTTCGTTGAAGGCGATGATCCGGCGCAGGTGCATCAGGCCCTGGCCCGGACGCTGGATACGATGGTGCTGAAAATCCGCGAGATTCAGCGCGACGCGCGCCAGTCCCGACAGTCCGGCAGGCTGGAGCGGCCGCTTTGGCCCATGTTGGTGTTGCGCACCCCTAAAGGCTGGACCGGCCCGACATTCGTCGACGGCCATCGTGTCGAAGGGACCTGGCGCGCCCATCAGGTGCCCCTGGCCGATTTTCAGCAACCCGTTCATCTACAGCAGCTGGAGGCGTGGCTCAACAGCTACCGTCCCGGTGAGCTGTTTGATGCCAATGGCGCCTTGCTGCCCGAAATCGCCGCGCTGGCACCGACCGGGCATCGGCGCATGAGTGCCAATCCCCACGCCAACGGTGGCGGGCTGTTGCGCGCCCTGGACCTGCCGTCGTTCACCGACTATGCGGTGAAGCTCGAGGTTCCCGGCAGCGTGCGCGCCGAGGCCACGCGGGTACTGGGTACGTTTTTGCGCGACGTGATGAAAAACAATCTGGCCTCGAATAACTTCCGTCTGTTCGGTCCGGACGAAACAGCCTCGAACCGGCTGGATGCGGTCTACGAGGTCAGCGCCAAGGCATGGATGGAGCCGCTGGAGCCCGAGGATGTGAACCTGTCAGTCGATGGCCGGGTGATGGAGATCCTCAGCGAACAGGTGTGCGAGGGTTGGCTCGAAGGCTATTTGCTGACGGGGCGCCATGGCCTGCTGTCCTGTTACGAGGCGTTCATCCATATCGTCGATTCGATGGTCAATCAGCACGCCAAATGGCTGAAAACCGCCGCCGAGGTGCCATGGCGCAAGCCGGTTGCTTCGCTCAATTTTTTGCTGACGTCCCATGTCTGGCGTCAGGACCATAATGGCTTCTCCCACCAGGATCCGGGGTTCATCGATCTGGTGGCGAATAAAAAGTCAGACGTGGTGCGGATCTACTTGCCGCCCGATGCCAATTGCCTGTTGTCGGTGACGGACCATTGCCTGAAAAGTCGCAACTACATCAACGTCATCGTCGCCGGCAAGCAACCGGAGTGGCAGTGGCTGGATATTGATGCAGCGATCCGACATTGCCTGACGGGCATCGGTCGTTGGGACTGGGCATGCCGGGATGATCAGGACCCGGACGTGGTGATGGCCTGCGCCGGTGATGTGCCGACCCTGGAAACCCTGGCGGCGGTCACCTTATTGCGCGAGTACGTGCCTGATTTGCGCGTCAGGGTCATCAATGTGGTCGACTTGATGGTGCTGCAACCGTCCTTCCAGCACCCCCACGGTTTGCCTGACACGGCGTTCGATGAGCTGTTTACGGTCGATAAACCGGTGATTTTCGCCTTCCACGGCTATCCCGCGCTGATCCACCGCCTGCTGTACAAACGCACCAATCATGACAATTTTCACGTCCGCGGCTTCAAGGAGGAGGGCGCGACCACGACGCCGTTCGACATGGCCGTGATCAATAACCTGGATCGTTATCAACTGGCACTGGACGTCATTGAGCGAGTACCTCGCTTACATGATCAACTGCAAATCGCGCGGTCGCGGTATTGGTCGACGATGGAAAAACACAAGCTTTACCTGATCGAACACGGGCAAGACATGCCCGAGGTGCTGAACTGGCAGTGGACGCCTGTGGCCGTTGGCTGAGGCCCAGACGGGGCAGGGCGGTGATAGCGAGGGGCAACGTCCGGTCCTTCGCTATTTGCTCTTCCAGTACTTCTGCATTTCGAGAAAGAGAAACGAGGCCGTCCAGGTGATGAGTACCAGACCGGTCAACGCTTGCAGGCCGGTCAGGTACTTGAGATTGCCCACGGGTGAAATATCGCCGAAACCGATCGTCGTGTAGGTCGTGAAGGAAAAGTAGACACAGTCCATCAGCGAACCATCGAAGTTGCCTGTCAGGCCGCCCCATTCGCCGGAGCGCACCATCAGGTAATAGACCAGTGCAAAGCACCAGACTTCCATCGCGTGAGCCACCAGTGCGCCGAACACCCCGACGACAATCCTGAAGCGGCTCCAAAGCTTGAGTCGCGGAAGCCAGTCATTCAGGCGTAACAGGCATTCGTAGTGGATCACCACGACGACGATGACCACCAGCGTGTTGATCAAGGTGACTGCCAGCATGGAGGTTCTCCGGCGGTGACGGCTGCGTGGAGGTGCGCGCCAAGGGGGTCAACAAGACGGCTTGCTCAGGGCGATGTCGCCCACTGAGCCGGTGCCCTTTTCCTTCTGGACCTGGACTGTTTCGGCACTTCCCACTACAGGTCGCCAGAACCCGGTTCTGTTTTACGCCTGAGCAGGGCGAAGACATTGAGCTAAATCAACGAGGCTTGAGTGAGCCCCAGACAAATCGCTCGCGGGCCATGGCAACGCGCCGATATCACCCCTCTGCACAAAACGGATAGCGATATGCGCAAAGCGGATATTGCCGCTCTGCCGGTCTCAATACCCTTCATTTGCATCCCGCGTAACAGTGCTGTGCATGACGCGTAACAATGCGGCCGCCATCGGCGGACCCTTGCCTGCACCGCTCATGGCAGCACGCTGAAACGCCCGAACGAACAATAAAAAATAACAACAAGAGACCCATGCCATGCGAAAAATCGATGTACACGAGGTTATCGACAACGCACGCTTCAACCGCTTTCACTGGATGGTGTTGTTCTGGTGCGCCCTGATCATCATCTTCGACGGCTACGACCTGGTGATCTACGGGGTGGTGTTGCCGACGCTGATGAAAGAGTGGGGGCTGAGCCCGTTGGAGGCCGGGGCGCTGGGCAGTTATGCGCTGTTTGGCATGATGTTCGGTGCGCTGTTTTTCGGCCCGCTGTCGGACAAGATCGGGCGCAAGAAAACCATCACCCTTTGCGTGATGCTCTTCAGCGGCTTCACCGTGCTCAATGGCTTTGCCACGAGTCCCACGACCTTTGGCATCTGCCGGTTCATTGCCGGCCTTGGCATCGGCGGCGTCATGCCCAACGTGGTGGCGCTGATGAACGAGTACGCGCCGAAGAAAATTCGCAGCACCCTGGTCGCCATCATGTTCAGCGGTTATTCGGTGGGCGGCATGCTCTCGGCGGGCCTGGGGATCGTGCTGATTCCAAGCTTCGGTTGGCAGGCGGTGTTCTATGTGGCGGGGCTGCCTTTGCTGCTGTTGCCGCTGATCATGTACTTCCTGCCTGAGTCGGTGGGGTTCATGCTGCGCCAGGGCCGCAACGAGCAAGCGCGTGCTGTCTTGCAACGCGTTGACCCGGCCTATGTCGCCCAGGCCAGCGATACCCTGCACATGGCGGAAGTGAAGGGCACCGGCACGCCGGTACTGCAGCTGTTCCGCGAAGGCCGCGCCATGCGCACGCTGATGCTCTGGCTGGCGTTTTTCTGCTGCCTGTTGATGGTCTACGCCCTGAGTTCCTGGCTGCCGAAACTCATGGCCAACGCCGGTTACAGCCTGGGCTCAAGCTTGTCCTTCCTGCTGGTGTTGAACTTCGGCGCGATTTTCGGTGCGGTGGGCGGTGGCGTATTGGGCGACAAGCTCAATCTTCCAAGGGTGCTGGCGGTGTTCTTCGCCATTGCCGCGGTGTCGATCACCTTGCTCGGCTTCAAAAGCCCGACCCCTGTGTTGTACCTGCTGATCGCAATCGCCGGCGCCACCACCATCGGTTCGCAAATCCTGCTGTATGCCTGTGCCGCGCAGTTCTATTCCATGGCCATTCGTTCCACGGGGCTTGGCTGGGCGTCGGGGATCGGCCGTAACGGCGCCATTGTCGGCCCTTTGTTAGGCGGTGCGTTGCTGGGAATCAGTTTGCCGCTGCAACTCAACTTCATGGCGTTCGCCCTGCCGGGTGCGGTGGCCGCCCTCGCCATGACCCTGTACGCCATCAGCAGCGAGCGAAACGCCTCCAGGGTGACCGCGCCACTGTCCACGGCCAAGGCCTGAGTCCGCAAGGAGCTGTTTGATGAAAGGCTTGATGCGTGACTTTTCGCTGTCCGCTGCGGTGGCGGGCTTTATTGCCACGGTGATCTCGTATGCGGGCCCACTGGTGATCATTTTCCAGGCGGCGGACGCCGCGCATCTGTCTCGCGAGCTGTTGTCGTCCTGGGTCTGGGCGATCTCCATTGGCAGTGCGCTGCTGGGTATCGGCCTGAGCCTGCGCTACCGCGTGCCGATCATCATTGCCTGGTCGGCACCCGGCTCGGCCCTGCTGGTGGCATTGCTGCCGGGCATCTCGATGAACGAGGCCGTCGGTGCCTATCTGCTGAGCAGTCTGATTATCTTTCTGGTCGGCATCTCGGGCGCCTTCGACCGCGTTATCAGCAAGCTGCCCGGCGCCATCGCAGCGGCCATGCTGGCGGGGATTCTGTTGCGTTTCGGCACTGGCCTGTTCGTGTCATTGCAAGGCCAGCCCGGGTTGGTGCTGGCCATGTTCGTCACCTACCTGGTGTGCAAACGGCTGCTGCCGCGTTACGCGGTGATGGCGGTACTGGTGGTGGGCTGTGCCATCGCCATGCTCACCGGCCAATTGCACCGCGAAGCCCTGGTGATCGGCCTGGCGACGCCGGTTTGGGTCACCCCGCAGTTCAGTCTGAGTGCAACCTTGAACGTCGCCTTGCCACTGGTGATGGTGGCGCTGACCGGGCAGTTCGTGCCGGGCATGGCCGTGTTGCGCGCCTCGGGTTACGCCACGCCGGCCAGTCCGATCATCGCCTGCAGCGCGCTGGGCACGGCGCTGTTGGCGCCGTTTGGTTGCCATGGCCTCAACCTGGCGGCGATCACTGCCGCCATCTGCACTGGCCGCGAGGCCCACGAAGACCCGGGCAAACGCTACGTCGCCGGTGTGGTCGGCGGTCTCTGTTACCTGGTACTGGGCATCTTTGGTGCGACCCTGGTGTCGTTGTTTGCCGCTTTCCCCAAAGAACTGATCGCCGCCCTGGCGGGCCTGGCCCTGTTCGCTGCCATTGCCGGCGCCCTGGCCAATGCCATGGCCGTACCCCATGACCGCGAAGCGGCGCTGGTGACGTTCCTCACCACCGCCTCGGGCATGTCGCTGTTCGGCTTGTCCGCCGCGTTCTGGGGGCTGATTTTCGGCATCGCCGCGCACCTGCTGTCGGGTGCGCGGCGGCCGCCCCATGCCACCTCCAGCAGCGTCCGGGAGGTGGCGCGCTGACCTTTATCCGCCACGCCTTACCTATTCATAACAACAATAAGAGCACACCGATGAAGTCAACCATTCATGCAACTCGTACGCTTTTGTCCACGGCTGTCGCCTTGGGTTGTTCCAGCCAGTTGATGGCCGCCGAGGGCGGTTTTATCGAGGACGCCACCGCCACCTTGCAGGCACGCAATTACTACTTCAGCCGGGACTTTTCGGACATTGTCGGCGCTAACCGGCAGTCGAAGGCCGAGGAGTGGGCCCAGGGCTTTATCCTCAACGCCAAGTCCGGTTACACCCAAGGGACGATCGGCGTTGGCGTCGATGTCATCGGCCTGCTCGGGCTCAAGCTCGACAGCAGCCCGGACCGGGTCAATACCGGCCTGTTACCGGTGCAAAGCGATGGTCGCGCGGCCGATGACTACAGCCGCGTGGAAGGCACGCTGAAACTGCGTTACTCGAAAACCGAACTGCGCGTTGGCGAGCTGCAACCGAACTTGCCGGTGCTGGTGTTCAGTGACATCCGCCTGCTGCCGCCAAGCTACCAGGGGGCCAGCATCACGTCCGGCGAGATCAATGGCCTGACGTTGCAAGGCGGTCATCTGACTTCCACTCACCTGCGCAACGAGGCCGGCGACGAGAAGATGCAAGCGATGCTCAGCTACGTGCCTCAGCGTCAGGCCAGCAGTGACGCGTTCAACTATGGTGGCGGCGATTACGCCTTCAACGACAAACACACCAGCGTCAGTGCCTGGTACGGGCAACTGGAAGACATCTACCATCAAGGCTTCCTGGGCCTGAAACACAGCCAGCCCTTGGGCAGTTGGACCCTGGGCGCCAACCTCGGCTATTTCGATGCCAGGGAGGATGGCAAGAAGCTGTTGGGCAATATCGACAACCAGGCGTTCTTCTCCCTGTTGTCGGCCAAGTACGGCGGCCATACCTTCTACGTCGGCTATCAGGGCATGTTTGGTGAAAGCGCGTTCCCTCGGGTATTTGCCAACATCTCGCCGCTGGGCAACGAAGTGCCAACCTATGAATTTGCCTCTACCGACGAGCGCTCCTGGCAGGCGCGCTACGACTACGACTTCGCCGCCCTCGGCGTGCCGGGCCTGACCAGCACCGTGCGCTACATCACCGGCAACAACGTCGAGACCGGCAAGGGCTTTGAAGGCAAGGACCGTGAACGCGACCTGGACCTCGGTTACGTCGTGCAGAGCGGCACCTTCGCGGGGCTTGGGATCCGGGTGCGCAATGCCATGGCGCGCTCCAATTACCGCACCGATATCGACGAGAACCGACTGATCCTGAGCTACACCTGGACGTTGCTGTGAGCCAACTGGGGGCGAGTATGAGCAATAAAGCCTGGGCACGACTGGCCCTGATTACAGCCGGCGGCGCAGTGGTGCTGCTCGCTGCCGGCAACGGCATGCACCTGATGTATGCGGGCATCATCGACCTGTTGCTGCTGGCGGCGGCGGTGCTTTATCAGCGTCAGCCGGTGCGCGTGGTCGAGGTGCTCGTGGAGCGGGAGCCGGATCCCGTGGTGTCCAGTGCACCGGTCCCGCTGCCGTCATTGCCGGTGGTCGAGCCGGCCTGGCCGGGCGCCGAGGTCAAGGTGGCACTTGAACACTTGACTCAAGTGGTGCAGCAGACTGAAGACGACATGCACTTTGCCAACCAACTGGCGCGTGGCGCGGGCGAGCGGGTACAGGCCAGCGCCGTGAGCATGCAGTCTTCGGCTGCCGTGCTGGGGGATCTTGATCAGTACCTGCAGCGCCTGGATCAGGTGTTCGATGAGCTGGGCAGCCAGTCGGTACGCATCGGTGCGATTGTCGGCAGCATCCAGGACATCGCCCGGCAGACCAACCTGTTGGCACTCAACGCCGCGATCGAAGCCGCGCGGGCCGGTGACCATGGCCGCGGTTTTGCCGTGGTGGCGGACGAGGTGCGCAATCTGTCGCGCCAGGCAGCGGACTCCAGTGCGCAGATCCGGCAGATCGCGACAGGTCTGGAAAAGTCGGCGCAGGATGCCCGTCAGGGCCTTGAACAACTGACCGATTCGACGCGTTTGGGCCTGGACAAGGCCGAGGTCGCGTTGCAGTCGATGGGGGAGTTACGCAGTGGCGCGGTGGCCAGGCTGGAGGTGGTCGAACGCGTCATGCAGCGGTTGGCCAATTTGCACGAGTTGGCCCTGCAGGCCACCCGGATAGCAGCGTGAACGAGGTGCCTTTGCGGTCTCTCACACGCCCGAGCAACTGCCCATCACGTTGTAGGTCAACTGGTGGGTTTCACCCTGATGATCGATGTAGACCATGGTCGCCGGTACGACGTCGCAGGCAGTCGAGGTATCGGTCACCGAGATGACCTTTGCGATATCCAGGGATGGAGGTGTTGTGGCCGGGTTGCCTTCACCGGCCATGACGGCGGTCGTGGTCAGGGCCAACAGGACGCTTAACAAAGTCTTCATGGTTTCTTCTCCGTGGTGTTTCGATGAGTCAATTCTATTCTTCTACAGATAGGGATAAAGAGGGCCGTACTTGATGCAGCGTTACATCAGATGCAACAGTCATTGTCGCCGGAGGGTCCATGGACTTGCTTAACAGCCTGCGCGTATTTGTACGTGTAGCCGATGCAGGCAGCTTTACCACCGCCGCACAGGCGCTGGACTTTTCCACGGCGCAAGTGTCTCGGCTTGTGGCGGATCTTGAGCAGCACGTGCAGGCGCGTCTGTTGCAGCGCACCACCCGCCGTTTGAGCCTGACCGAAGCCGGCGAACGCTTCCTGTTGCGGGCGCGGCAAATACTGGATGACATGGCCGAGGCCACCGCAGAAGCCCGTGGCGCTCACCTGGAGCCCAATGGCCGGTTGCGTCTGCACTGTTTGACCGGGCTGGGTGTGCTGATGACGCCGCTGATTGCCCGCTACTGCGAGCTCTATCCGGACGTGGTGGTCGAGTTGACCTTGTCGCAACGCAACCCCGACCCCCTTGAAGACGGCCACGACGTAGTCATCTCCATTGCCCATGAATTGGCGGATTCACAATTCGTTGCCCAAACGGTAGGGTGCATCTTCAGCATGCCTTGCGCATCGCCTGCGTACATCGCGCGTCGGGGCCTGCCCACCCGCCCCGAACAACTGAATGAACATTGCTGCCTGCGCATGATCGACCCGTTGTACGGCGATGAGTGGGTGTTCCGTGACGAGCAGGGTGAGCATTGCGTGGTGCCCGGCAAGACCTTCCAGAGCAACGTTCCCGAGGCGATGGTCAATGCGTCGGAGGCCGGGATGGGCATCAGCCTGTTGCCGTTCTACACCGCCACCCGGTCGCTGCGCGAGGGCACCTTGCTGCGCCTGCTGGGCGACCACCGGCTCAGGGAGCGCAACGTCTATGCACTCTATCCTTCCAAGCGTTTTCTGGATGCCAAGGTCAGGACCTGGGTGGACTTTCTCAAGGCCGAGTTGCCCGGGCTTTTTTCCGGACATGAGGTCATCGCGAACGATGTTCGGTATTGGGGGGTGGACTGCAGAGCAAGTCTGTTGAACGGACCGACATGAGCGCTCGTTACAGCGGCTTGCCAGGACAGCCAGGCTTTACACCTGGCTTCTGCCAGGCATGTCGATGCCGTGCTGATGCACCCGCCGATACAGGGTTGCCCGGGAAATGCCCAACGCCTTGGCAGCGGCGGTGGGTTTCCAGCGGTGGCGGACCAGGGCGTCGAGCAGCGCCTGGCGTTCCGGGCTCGCGCAGCCATCAATGGTGGGGCCATCAAGTCTGTGATCCCGCAGCTGCTCGGGTAAATGGCTGACCTGAATCAGGTTTGAATCGCACACCGCACAGGCATAACGCAGCACGTTCCGTAACTGGCGTACGTTACCTGGCCAGCGGTAGCCAAGCAGGCATTCCAGAGCCGCACCGCCCAGTTGCATCGGTTCCGCGCAACGCGTCGATTCTTCAGCGAGAATCCGGTTGATCAGCGCCAGCCGGTCAGTGCGCTCGCGCAAAGGCGGTAACTGGAAGCGTGCACCATTCAAACGAAAGTAGAGGTCTTCGCGAAACTCGCCCGCGGCGACCAATCCTTCCAGATCGCGGTGGCTCGCGCAGATGACCTGAAGGTCGATCGCTCTGCTCCGTGAAGCGCCCAGAGGCGCCACTTCACCCTCCGCCAGCACCCGCAGCAGCCGGGTTTGCAAGGGCAGGGGCATGTCGCCGATTTCATCGAGAAACAGAGTGCCGCCATCGGCTTGTTCCAGCAGACCTTGCATGCCCTTGCTCAAGGCACCTGTGAAGGCACCGGCGACATAGCCAAATAATTCGCTTTCGATCAGGTTCTCGGGGATCGCCGCGCAGTTCACCGCAACGAACGGCCGCTCGCGGCGCTGACTGGCCTGGTGCAGCTGACGGGCGAAGACTTCCTTGCCGGAGCCGGTCTCGCCCTGGATCAGCACCGGCAGGTTGCGGTCTTTAACCCGCACGGCAAGGCGCAGGCTTTCTTCCAGTCGCGGGTCGAGTTCGGCGGGTGTCAGTGCCAGTCGCGGAGCGCTGTGTTTCACCCGCCGTGGCACGTTCAGGCGACCGTGCAATTGCGTGTGGCCAACCTGGCTGTGCAACAGGCACAGCGACTCGTCACTGATCCGATGCAGCAGCTGCTGATCGAACACCTGGCCAATGTGTTCCGGCAGTTGACCAAAGCTGTGCAACAGCCATTGCCGCGCAGCGGGGTTCAAGGCCTGCAAGCAGCCGTCGTCGTCCCAGGCAAGCAAGTAATCGGGTTGACTGTCGACGTAGCCCGGGCTGCCGTGGGCCCGCAGCACCCAGTAACCCTGGGCGCTGCTCATGAAAAATGCCTGTTCGATTTCACGCGCGCTCTGCACCACCATCTGCCGGATCAGGTGTTGGGAGCGGCGGTCGTCGGGTGAGCGCACCGCCGACACATCGAGCACTCCGAGCAGTTCGCCCTTGGGGTCGAAGACCGGCGCTGCAGAGCAGGTGAGTCCGATAAACGCGGCGCGAAAATGATCGCGTTTGTGAACAGTGACCGGCGTTCGCGCAGTCAGTACCGCCGCCACGCCACACGTACCTTCCTCACCTTCCGACCAGCAGGTGCCGAGGTAAAGACCGGCCTTGCGGCAGTCATTGCGGATGGCGGTTTCGACGCGGTAGTCGATGGTCTGGCCCTGAGCGTCTGTGAGCAGCACGCAGTAGTCGGCATCGCGGACCCGACCGTGGAGGCGGGCGACTTCTTCACTGGCGATGCGCAAGAACAACTCGGAGCGCTCGCGGCATTCCTGCAACACGTTCTGCGAGAGGATCCGTGGTCCTTGTAGCGAGCCGGGATCCAGGTGGTGTTGCTCCATGGAGCGCCGCCAGGAGTCGAGAATCAGGTCCGACACGGGCAGTTGCGGCAGGTGCCCGGCATTCTTCAAAACACGGCTGACGCAATCCACATGCGCCTTTGAGTGTGCGGAAAGCATTAAGGCCTCCGGTTCCATCTTCTTTTAGTTGTGCGGCTATTAAGCGCCGTTCATTGGCCACAGACAAGTGTCGGGTCAACCGGGGCCGGCGGTGAGACGCGACGTCTCACGGTCTCGCCGCCACCTCGTGCAGCCTGACATGACGCGTCTCATCCGGGACGGATTCCGGTCATCCATGGGTGACCACCGGAACGCTCTACGGCGCGGTTATGCAGGCGTTTTTGCAGACTTGGCACCGGCCTTGCTCTTGCACTGGCAACCAGCCCGACTGGCCACCCAATAATAAAAAGAGGTGCCCGATGTCCTGCCCAAACCCTTTCCCTGATCTGCCGTTGGTGGCGTCATGAGTCGTGCGCCGCTGACCGTAGGCATCATTGCCAACCCGGCCTCCGGCCGCGACGTGCGGCGACTGACCGCCAACGCCGGGTTGTTTTCCAGCACCGACAAGGTCTCGGTGATCCAGCGCTTGCTGGCGGCCTTTGGCGCCACGGGTGTCGACCGGGTGCTGATGCCCACGGACATGACTGGCATTGCCGCCGCCGTGCTGAAAAACAGCCACGGCCGCCAGGCGCGCAGCAGTCACTGGCCAGCCCTGGAGTTCCTCGACCTGACCCTGCGCCAAAGCGTCGAGGACACCCGCCTCGCGGCACGCTGGATGGCCGAACGCGGCGTTGCGCTGATTGCCGTGCTGGGCGGTGACGGCACTCACAAGGCGGTGGCCGCTGAAGTGGGCGACATTCCGCTGCTGACGCTGTCCACCGGCACCAATAACGCCTTCCCGGAATTACGTGAAGCCACCAGCGCCGGGTTGGCCGGCGGACTGTTTGTCAGTGGGCGGATTCCGACCGGGATCGCCTTGCGCCGCAACAAACGCTTGCTGGTGCGCGAGCCGAGTCGTGGCCTGTGCGAAATGGCCCTGGTGGACGTGGCGGTGTCCTCGCTGCCCTTTGTCGGCGCACGGGCCATCAGTCGTGGGACCGATCTGGCCGAGGTGTTCGTGACTTTCGCCGAACCTCAATCCATTGGCATCTCGGCCCTTTGCGGCTTGTGGTTCCCCGTGTCACGTCAGGCGCCTGGCGGAGCCTGGATGCGACTTGATGCGCGATCGCCCGAAGCGCTGCTGGTGCCGCTGGCGCCGGGCCTGCTGCAAGGCTGCGGTGTGCTCGCGGCTGGAAGTCTTGAACCCGGGGTCGCCCATCGTCTGTGCCTGGCCAGCGGAACCCTCGCCCTGGATGGCGAGCGCGAGATCGAATTCAACGCCCATGACCGGCCCACGGTCACGCTCGATGCCGGCGGTCCGCTGAGCATCGATGTCAATGCGACCCTGGCCCATGCCGCGCAACAGCGACTACTGGCCATCGGCCGCGAGCACCCGCAACACCCTCTGAACCTTGAATCACAAGACACCCTGGAGAATAAAAATGTCGACACAGCTGACCGCTGATCAATTGCTGCATGCCTATCAGGTGATGCGCACCATCCGCGTCTTTGAAGAGCGCCTGCACGTGGAATTCGCCACCGGTGAGATTCCCGGTTTTGTCCATCTGTACGCCGGCGAAGAAGCCTCGGCCGCCGGGGTCATGGCCCACTTGGGTGATGACGATTGCATTGCCTCCAACCACCGTGGTCACGGCCACTGCATCGCCAAAGGCGTCGATGTGTACGGAATGATGGCCGAGATCTACGGCAAGAAAACCGGGGTCTGCCAAGGCAAGGGCGGCTCCATGCACATCGCCGATTTCGAGAAGGGCATGCTCGGTGCCAATGGCATTGTGGGGGCCGGAGCGCCGCTGGTCGTGGGCGCGGCCCTGGCCGCCAAACTCAAGGGGACTGACAGTGTTGCGGTGGTGTTCTTTGGTGACGGTGGTTCCAACGAAGGGGCGGTGTTCGAAGCGATGAACATGGCCTCGGTGTGGAATCTGCCGTGCCTGTTCATTGCCGAGAACAACGGTTACGCCGAAGCCACGGCCTCCAACTGGTCGGTGGCCTGCGATCACATCGCCGACCGCGCAGCCGGCTTCGGCATGCCAGGCGTCACCGTGGACGGCTTCGACTTCTTCGCCGTTCACGAAGCCGCCGGTGCCGCCGTGGAGCGGGCCAGGGCCGGGGAGGGGCCGTCGCTGATCGAGGTCAAGCTGACGCGCTATTACGGTCACTTTGAGGGCGACGCCCAGACCTATCGGGCGCCGGACGAGGTCAAGCATTTCCGCGAACACAACGACTGTTTGATGCAGTTCCGTGACCGCGTCACCCGTGCCGGGCGGGTGCAGGCCAGCCAGTTGGACCAGATCGACAGCGAGGTGGACCTTCTGATCGAGAACGCCGTGCGCAAGGCCAAGTCCGACCCCAAGCCGAGCGCGGCCGATCTGCTATCCGACGTCTACGTTTCCTATCCCTGAACGCCCCCTATAACAAGAATCGAGACCTTCATCATGGCGAGAAAAATCAGTTATCAGCAAGCAATCAACGAAGCGCTGGCCCAGGAAATGCGCCGCGATCCCAGTGTGTTCATCATGGGGGAGGACGTCGCCGGCGGTGCCGGTGCCCCCGGTGAAAACGATGCCTGGGGCGGGGTGCTGGGCGTGACCAAGGGCCTCTATCACCAGTTCCCCGGGCGCGTGCTGGACACGCCATTGTCGGAGTTGGGCTATGTCGGTGCTGCCGTGGGCGCCGCGACCTGTGGCGTGCGCCCGGTGTGTGAGTTGATGTTCGTCGATTTCGCCGGTTGCTGCCTGGACCAGATCCTCAATCAGGCGGCCAAGTTTCGCTACATGTTCGGTGGCAAGGCGGCCACGCCACTGGTGATCCGCACGATGGTCGGTGCCGGGTTGCGGGCCGCCGCCCAGCACTCGCAGATGCTGACCTCGTTGTGGACCCACATTCCGGGGCTGAAAGTGGTCTGCCCGTCGTCTCCTTATGACGCCAAGGGTTTGCTTATCCAGGCGATCCGCGACAACGACCCGGTGATCTTCTGTGAACACAA
This sequence comes from Pseudomonas sp. MT92, assembly GCF_058792515.1. Lineage (NCBI taxonomy): Bacteria > Pseudomonadati > Pseudomonadota > Gammaproteobacteria > Pseudomonadales > Pseudomonadaceae > Pseudomonas > Pseudomonas sp. MT92. The sequence goes on along the minus strand of NZ_JBXAFA010000004.1, from coordinate 370,168 downwards.
AATGCTTTACAGCATGCAGGGTGAAGTACCGGAAGAGCTCTATACCATCCCTTTCGGTGAAGCCAATTTCCTGCGTGACGGCAAGGATGTGACGCTGGTCTCCTATGGCCGTACGGTCAACACCGCAATGGACGCCGCCCGCAATCTGGCCGCGCGTGGCATCGACTGCGAGGTGATCGACCTGCGCACCACCAGCCCGCTGGACGAAGACAGTATTTTGGAAAGTGTGGAGAAGACCGGACGCCTGGTGGTCATCGACGAAGCCAACCCGCGTTGCTCCATGGCGACTGATATTTCGGCGTTGGTGGCGCAAAAAGCATTCGCCTCGCTCAAGGCACCGATCGAGATGGTGACTGCACCGCATACGCCGGTTCCGTTCTCCGATGCTCTGGAAGACCTCTACATTCCCGACGCGGCGAAGATCGAGAACGCCGTGCTCAAGCTGATCGAGTGGAGCAAGCGTTCATGAGCCAGATCCATACGTTGACCATGCCCAAGTGGGGCCTGTCCATGACTGAGGGCCGGGTCGATGTCTGGCTCAAGGAGGAGGGCCAGGCCATCGCCAAGGGCGACGAAGTGCTGGACGTCGAAACCGACAAAATCTCCAGCAGTGTCGAGGCGCCTTTTTCCGGGGTGCTTCGTCGGCAGATCGCCCGCCAGGATGAAACCCTCGCGGTGGGGGCGTTGCTCGGCATCGTGGTCGATGGCGAGGCCAGCGAGGTCGAGATCGATGCGGTTATCGAACAGTTTCAGGCCACGTTCGTGCCCGGGGGCAGTGCCGAAGAAGACCTGGGGCCGAAGCCGCAAAAGGTCGAGCTGGACGGGCGGTTGATCCGTTACTTCGAGCGCGGCGAAGGCGGGGTGCCGTTGGTACTGGTGCACGGCTTTGGCGGTGACCTGAACAATTGGATGTTCAATCACGAAGCATTGGCCGCCGGGCGTCGGGTGATTGCTCTGGACCTGCCGGGCCATGGCGAGTCGACCAAACAGCTGGAGCGCGGAGACCTGGATGAGCTGAGCAGCGCAGTGCTGGCACTGCTTGATCACCTGGACATTCCCGTCGCGCATCTGGTGGGGCATTCCATGGGCGGAGCGGTGTCGCTGAACATGGCGCGTCTGGCACCGCAACGGGTACGGACCTTGACCTTGATCGGCAGCGCGGGTCTGGGGGAGGGTATCAACGGCGAATATCTGGAAGGCTTTGTCGAGGCGGCCAACCGCAATGCCCTCAAGCCACAGTTGATGAAACTGTTCTCCAATCCCGATCTGGTCAACCGGCAGATGCTCGAAGACATGCTCAAGTACAAGCGTCTGGAAGGCGTGGGCGAGGCCCTGCGCCTGCTGGTATCAGGCTTGTTCAAAGATGGATCGCAACAGCTCGATCTGCGGGGCGTGGTGCAAGACGGCCAGCAGCCGGTATTGCTGATCTGGGGCAGTGACGATGCGATTATTCCGGTGAACCATAGCGTCGGGCTGAACGCCCAGGTCGAGGTCCTGCCTGGTCAGGCACACATGGTGCAGATGGAAGCGGCCGAGCAAGTGAACCCATTGATTCTGAAGTTTGTGCAACAGCACTGACGCCCCTCCTGGCGGCCTCTCGCGGGCTGCCAGGAGCAACTATTTCAAGGAGATGTCGCTATGAGCCTTCCAATCAATCCTCAACGCAGTATGCGTGCCGCTGTCTGGCACGGCCGTCACGATATCCGTGTCGAAGACGTTCCGCTGCCAGTGGCGCCACCGGCCGGCTGGGTGCAGATCCGTGTGCAATGGTGCGGAATTTGTGGGTCCGATCTGCATGAGTACGTGGCCGGGCCGGTGTTCATACCGGTTGACGCACCGCACCCCCTGACCGGGATCAAGGGCCAGTGCATTCTCGGTCACGAGTTTTGTGGCGAAATCGTCGAGCTCGGTGCCGGGGTCCAGGGTTTCAGCGTCGGCGAACCGGTGGCGGCCGATGCCTGCCAACATTGCGGCACTTGCTACTACTGCACCCACGGGCTGTACAACATCTGCGAGAACCTGGCCTTCACCGGACTGATGAATAATGGTGCCTTCGCCGAACTGGTCAACGTGCCGGCGAATCTGTTGTACAAGTTGCCGGCGAACTTTCCAGCAGAAGCCGGGGCACTGATCGAGCCTCTGGCGGTGGGCATGCACGCGGTGAAAAAAGCCGGGAGCCTGCTGGGTCAGAACGTTGTCGTCGTGGGTGCGGGCACCATTGGCTTGTGCACCATCATGTGCGCCAAGGCTGCCGGTGCGGCTCAGGTGATCGCGCTGGAAATGTCTGGCGCGCGCAAGGCCAAGGCCCTGGAAGTGGGGGCGAGCCATGTGCTCGATCCCAAGGAATGCGATGCCCTGGCTGAAGTGCGACGCCTGACGGGTGGGCTCGGGGCGGATGTCAGCTTCGAATGCATCGGCAACAAACACACGGCCAAGCTCGCGATCGACCTGATCCGCAAGGCCGGCAAGTGCGTACTGGTGGGGATCTTCGAGGAGCCCAGCGAGTTCAACTTTTTCGAGTTGGTGGCTACCGAAAAACAGGTGCTGGGTGCGCTGGCCTATAACGGTGAGTTCGCCGATGTGATCGCCTTTATCGCTGATGGTCGGCTGGATATCACGCCGCTGGTGACGGGGCGCATTCAGTTGGAGCAGATCGTGGGGCAGGGCTTCGAGGAACTGGTCAACAACAAGGAGCACAACGTCAAAATCATCGTGTCGCCCGCTCGAGTCTGAAGCGGCTGAATCGCACGATGGACCAGGCTGGTCGCAAGCGGACAAGGGCTACGACGCTGAGTACCTGCGACGCTATTGCGACCAGCGCAACATCATTGAACGCAGGTTTGGCGGGTTGAAAGAGAACCGGACCCTGGATTTGAGACGCGTCAGCCCAAAACCGGGTTAGAGTGCTCATCAAATGTCTGTTCATAAGGTCCCTCCACTCGATTCGCATCGTCGCGCCAAGCGTTTCCAGCGAACGAACCGGGCAAAAAAACCGTCTATCAATCGTTATTTGAAAAATGAATCGTCCGCTGTTTGTTTCACTCGATGGGCCCAAGGGAACCGGCAAAACCACGCTGTTGGAGGCCGTTACGAAAGTACTGAGGGCCGACAATAAAATGGTGATCCGGCTTTGTGAGAAAAAAAGCGATCCCGGCAGGGGTGAAACAATGGCCCTCGTCAACCAGCTCGTCAGAAATCCCGGCCGGGAGTTGGAGTGGGGGGTTTGTGAGCGCTTTGCCGATAGCCGTGCCTGGATTTCCCGGCATGTGCTGACTAAACAGCCACCGGGCAGCATCATCTTGATTGATCGCTGGTACCCGTCTGATGCGGCGTTTCGCCGGATAATCCCGTTTGCAGACATTCTACAGTTAAACATTGAGCGAAACGTGCGAGTGCCAGACCTGCATGTCGGGGTTGTCACTGCCCCTGAAGTTTCATGGGCCAGGGCCGCGGCACGACAGCGCGGGCTGAGCAGTACGGTCATCCATAAGCTGGAAGAGCAGGTCGCTTGTACCCACGCGTTCGAACGAGCGATTGCGGATCACGGCTGGGTTCTATGCCGTAATGAAGGAACGATCGAAGACGCAACGATGCAGGTGATTTCTGAGATCTATAGCGTCCTTGAATGTCCGGTAGATGCGGTTGAGATAGCCGAGGTTTAGAGCGTTGGCCGGATCGAAGGGGGAATGTGTCGCCGCAGCGGTAGCGGGCTCACGGGGCAGGACCTGAGCGAGGCACCGAACGACAGGCGCCAAAGCGCCTGGTTGCCTGGCGCTTCTCCAAGTCACTCGCTGTCAAAGCGAAACCGCCAGTAGCGATCACCGAAGACACGGACATCTACACCGTAGTGAACCGCATCCCGAGCACCACTGGCGATTACGAAACCGTCACCGCATGACGGTACTCAGTCCTGGCCGCATGGCTTGCCGTGCGTACCAGCAACAGCACCGAGCCCAGCACCGGCAGGCTCACCAGCATCAGCGCATAACGCAGTGACTCCTGGCCATAGACCGGCAGCAGCAGGTCGCTGAACAGGCCGACGAGCAGCGGACCGACACCGACTCCGAGCAGGGTGCTGATGATGGTTTGCAGGGCCATGGCACTCCCGCGCCGACCCGGGGGCACGAGTTGGGTCACCAGGTTGTACGACGGCGCAACCCACCACACGGCAAAGAACGCGTACAGGGCGCACCAGAGCATGGCCGTGGGGATGGGCACATCGCCGATGCGGATCAGCACCGAGTCGGACCAGAGCAGGTAGGGTATCAGCGCACCGAGCGCCGTCAGGTGGCCCAACACCGGAATGGACAATTGCCAGTGCGGGTGACGGCGGCTCAGGCGATCACTCAGCCAACCGCTGAACAGCCCGCCGATCCCGGCCGAGATACCGCAAATGACCCCGGCCAGTAGCCCGGCGTGTTGCAACGACAAGCCGTGGGAGCGCACCAGGAAACTCGTATTCCACATGCCGACGGCGTAGGAGCTGAGTGTGGTCAGGCCGCCGGCGAGTATCAGGCAGCGATAAGCCGGAAAAGTCCAGAGCTCACGAGCTTCGGCCCTCATGCCCAGCAACGGGGAAGGCGCTTGCGCGTGGGGCGTGAGGTCCCAGCGGCCTCGTTGTGGATCACGGACGACAAAGGCGAGCAGGGCGCTGAACAGCACGGCGGGCGCGCCAAGGGCAATGAACCCGGCGCGCCAGCCGTAGTGTTCGACCACCCAGGCGCCGATGCTCAGGCCGATGATTGAAGAAAAGGTGGGGGCGCTGGTGAAGCAACTGATCGCCAGGGAGCGCCGTTGCGGAGGATACAAATCGGCAATCACCGACAGCGAGGCCGAGGTGGTCGGCGATTCGCTGACGGCCACCAGCATGCGCGCAATGGCCAGCGCCAGGAAACTTCCCGCCAACCCGCAGGCCATGGTCGCCCCTGCCCAGAGCAGGCAAGCCATGGCCAGCAAGCGGGTGCGTGGCATGCGATCGACCAGCCGTCCCGCGGGCAATCCCATAAGGGCATACACCGCCGCGAACGCCAGGCCGGAAATCAGTCCCATGGCCGTATCGCCGACGCCGAATTCCGATTTGATCGGTTCGATCATCACCGCGAGTATCTGTCGCCCGACGAAGTTGTCGGCGAACACCACGGCCAGCAGCAACAGCAAACCGTGGCTGCGCCAACCGACCCTGGCCGGTGGCAGCGTGCTCCTCGGGTTCGCGCTCATCGTGGTGCCCAAAGATCCGGCAAGCCAGGGTCGCTCACCACAATCAGGCGCTTGAGCAAGACCTTCAAGGCTTGTGCATCGGCGGCGCCGAGTTTGACCGAAAGGTCTTCCTCGACAGCCTTGGCCAGTGCCAGTTGATGCAGCGACACCTCCCGGCCCTGCGCGGTCAGGACAAAACGCAAGGCATCGGTTGTCCCCTCGATCGCCACCAGGCGCTGGTGTTCGAGGAAGCGCATGCTGGCCAGGGTGACTTCGCGGCCGGTGTACGCCACGAAGGTATTGATTTCTTCGAGGGACAGGTTGTCGCGGATACACAGAATGGACAGGATGAAAAACGCCATTTCGTCCAGCTGCTGATGACTCAGCATCTGCCGCAGGGCATTGAGCACCTGATAGTGGCCGCGTCCCAACAGATAGCCGAGCAAGTCCTCGGTGTAGCTGCATTCCGGAGGCGGCGGTGTGGTGGCCAGACGCAGCTCACTGCGCGGCTTGCGGGTCGCCAGGGCATATTGGCCGCTCTGGAACGCCAGTGGCGCGCGGTCGCTGTGATCGAACGCAAGCACTTCGCCGACAAAAATCACATGGTCGCCGCCTTCGTACTGGAACGCGGTGCGGCACTGGAAACGCGCTGTGCAGTCCTGCAGCAACGGCGCCTCGCTGACGCCATTGTCCAGCTGGATTTCCGAGAACTTGTCCTCGCCTTGGGTGGCGAAGCGTCCCGACAGGGTTTCCTGTTCAGTGGACAGCACGTGGACGTTCCAGTGCTTGCCGCTGGTGAACACCGGCAGGCTGCGGGCCTGCTTGGACAGGCTCCAGAGCACAAGTGGCGGGTTGAGCGAAACCGAATTGAAACTGTTGGCCGTGATCCCCACGGGTGAGCCGTCTTCGGACTGGGTAGTGATGATCGTGACCCCGGTGGTAAAGGTGCCGAGTGCGGCACGAAAAGCCTGGGGATCGAAACTGACGTTTGGCGTTGCCATGACTGGCCTCATGGAGTTGGATTTTCGTAGGGCCAGTATTGGTTCCGACACGCTATTAAACATCGTCTCAACGGACTAACAGATTCGGGCGTGCCTCGTCCGATCGGACGAGGCGGCGCGGGGGCAGGCGGGGCTAGGGTGATGGCAAGCGCATCGGGCGCTTCCCGGCCATGGGGCCAGTACCTGCAAGGGGGCACGAATGAGTTCCGTCACATCATCCGTCGAGGGGCTTGCCAGCCTGTTATCCCGGCAAAAAAACGCATTCGCCAGCGCCGGTGCGGTGAGCGCTGATACCCGCCGACGCCGACTTCAGCAGGTCATCGATCTGCTGGTGCGCCACCATGGGGCGCTGACCGAGGCGATCGACCTGGATTTCGGCGGCCGGCCTGCCGGTTTCACGCTGATGAATGACGTGGTGGGTGCCCTGGCTTCGCTTAAATATGCGCGGGACCATCTGCAAGACTGGATGCAGGATGAACCGCGTGCGCCGTTCGCGCCTTACGATCAACTCGGCGCCAAGGCCTGGGTGATGCATCAACCCAAGGGCACGGTCGGCATTCTCGGGACCTGGAATGCGCCGTTGTATACCTTGTTCAGTCCCCTGGCCTCGGTATTGGCAGCGGGCAACCGGGCCATCCTCAGGCCGTCGGACGTGGTACCGCGCACCGCCGAGCTTGTGGCGCAGTTGTTCGCCGACCACATCGACCCGCTGGAGATCGCTGTGGTCACCGGTGACGTCGAACTGGCCGAAGCCTTCAGCGCCCAGCCGTTCGATCACCTGGTGTACACCGGCAGTACCGCGACCGGGCGGCTGGTCATGCGCAACGCTGCGCTGAACCTGGTGCCGGTGACGCTGGAGCTGGGTGGCAAGTCGCCGGTCATCGTGACCGCCAGCGCCGACCTGAAAAAAGCCGCTTTCAGCATCGCCGTGGGCAAGGCCTGCAATGGCGGGCAGATCTGTATCAATCCGGATCTGGTGTACGTACCCAGGGCGCTGCTCGAATCCTTCCTCGACGCACTGCGTGCAACCTACAGCGAACTCAACCCTTCGGTGGCTGGCAACCCGGACGTGGTGGCGGTGGTCAACCAGCGGCATCTGGATCGGGTCGAAGGCTATGTACTGGATGCCCAGGCCCGGGGCGCCCGCATCGAGAGCGTGCCTGAACCCGTGGCGGCCAATGCCGATGATCGGCGCCGTCCGTTGCGCGTGGTAGTCGACCCTGCGCCGGACAGCGTGATCATGCGCGAAGAAATTTTCGGCCCGGCCATGGTGGTACTCACCTATGACGAGCTCAACTGCGTCCTCGACGACATTAATGCGCGTCCGCGTCCGCTGGCCCTGTATTACTTCGGCGAAGACCCGCAAGAGCAGCAATACGTACTGGATCGCACCGTGTCCGGCGGGGTCACCGTCAATGACGTAATGATGCATGCGGCGATGCACGACGCGCCGTTCGGTGGCGTCGGCGCTTCGGGCATGGGCCATTACCATGGCCACGAAGGATTCCTCGAATTCAGCCACCAGCGCACCGTGTTCAAGGCGCCGGCCCATGACCCGCGTCGCGAATGGGGACTCTTGCCGCCGTACAGCGAACACTTCCTGACGGCCATGCTGGCCAGCGTGACTGCCGACTGATCCCGTGCGGGGCGCTTCCGGCGCTGCGCACGCTGCACGAGACAAGCCATTGTTCATGTTCAAGACAATCACGATCGCTCAGCGTCTGTGGCTTTGGGCGCTGTTGGCCACCTTGTTGTTCGTGCTGGCGGTCGGTTTTGGCGCCCACGGCCTGCAACAGGCGCGCGACAGCCTGCGAGCGATCAACGAAGACAACCTGGCGACGCTGTTGGTGTTTGGCGAGGTCCGGCAACGCCTCGATGAGAGCCGGCGCCAGGTTCTGCTCGCCATCCAGCAAGACCCCGAGGGCCCGTTGGTGGCGGCGTTCGACCGTCCCGTCGAAGCCACCTTGAGCGCAATCGAGACCAGCAACCGGACGCTTGATCTACGCTGGGCGCAGTACCGCCAGCGTACGCTGAGCAGTGAGGAACAACAGGCGGCCGACGCCTTTGCCGCGCATTACCAGGCCTGGAAGGACGAGTTGCAAATCCTTCTGGAAACCTTTCGAGCCGGCGACTTCCGATTGCCGGGCATTCTTTCATTCCTGCGCATGGCCGAGCCTGAGGGCGATGCCGCCGTGCTTGAGCTGGGCAAGTTGCAAGCGATCCAGCAGGCGGCGGCCGAGCACGCGTATGAAGCGGCGCAGCAACGCTATCGCTCGACCTTGATGGCGTATCTGGCATTGGCCCTGTTCGGTGTATTCGCGGGCAGCCTGACCGCGTTTTCCACCCTGACCCGGCTCAAGCGTGCCTTTGCCCAGGCGGGTGCCAGTGTCCGCGCCATCGCCGCTGGCGACTTGTCCCGGACCATCGAGGTCAAGGGGCATGACGAGTTCTCGCGGATGCTGGGTGACATCGCGGCGATGCGTGACAACCTGCACAGGCTGATCTCGCAAATGCGCGTGCTGGTCAAACGTGTCAGTTCTGAGGCCAGGCACATGGCCGAGTCGGCGGAACTGGCCTCGTTGGCCACCCGGCAGCAGGCTGATGCGGTGCGCGGCATCTCCAGCGCGGTCGAACACCTGTCGGGGTCGATCGGTGAAGTGGAGAATCATGTGAGCATGTCGCGCAGCATCACCCAACACTCGGCGGCGCGTTCGGGCAAAAGCGAAGATTTTATCCGCGACATGGCCCGGGAGATGAACCGTATCAGCGATGTGATCAGCGATACCGCGGTGCATATTCGCGAACTGGAAGATTTTTCCGGTGAAATCAGCCATGTGCTCAATGTGATTCGCAGCATTGCCGAGCAAACCAATCTGCTGGCCCTGAACGCCGCAATCGAAGCGGCGCGGGCGGGCGAGCAGGGGCGTGGGTTTGCTGTGGTCGCCGACGAAGTCAGGATGTTGGCGCAGCGTACCGCCCGCTCGATTGGCGAGATCGATCTGACGGTGCAACGCATCCAGGAAGGTACGCTGGCGGTGGTCGACGGTATGGGCCGGGTGGTGGACCGGGTGAATGACGGGGTCAGCCTGGCGCATCAGGCCGGCGACTCGGTGGCGCAGATTCGCAGTGGCACCGATGACGTGATCCGCAGTGTCGACACCATTGCCACGGTGATCACTGAACAGGTGCGGGTGACCCGGGAAATGGTCGCGCGGGTCGACAGTGTCTCGGCGGGCACCGGCGCGCTGTCGGCCGGCGCCGGGCGAAGTGCGATTGCCGCGTCGGACCTGGAACAACTGGCGCAAGAGCTGGATCAGCTGTCGTCACGCTTCAACGTGGTTTGAATGCCTGGCGGGACAGGGTTGTTCGCCGAAAGAAAAAAGCCGTTTAATCACCCTTAAAACAATAATTGACAGGGCGCGAGACCATTATGCAGAACGACGAATACCGATTCATGACTGCCCAGCCATCCACCGCTTCCGACGCTGCGCAGAGCGGCTGGCCCCGTCGCAGCGTGCTCAAGGCCGGCGCGCTGGCCGTGGGGGTTGGCCTCCTCGGGCGATTCGCCGATGCCCGCTCCGAAGGACTGTCCAGCAGTGACTACCAGGGGCTGGACGCCTGGGCGATGGGCCAGGCGATCCGTAGTGGCGAGCTGCAACCGGCCGACTTGCTGGCGGCCGCGCTGGCGCGCTGCCAGGCGGTCAATGGCCGGGTCAAGGCGGTGAACATGTTGCACGAGGACTACGCCAGGGCGCTGTTGGCCCAGCGTCGCGCCGCTGGTACTGAGAAACAAGGCGCGCTGGCCGGTGTTCCGGTACTGATCAAAGACCTCAATACCTATCTGCAAGGCACCTCGACCAGCAACGGTTGCCGTTTATTCAAGGATGCGCCGCCCGCACCGCGGACCAGTACCCTGATCACCCGCTACGAACAGGCCGGCGCCGTGCCCTTCGGCAAGACGACGTGTCCCGAGTTCGGCCTGACCACCACCACCGAATCCAAGCTGTGGGGGCAGACGTGCAACCCATGGAACCTGGCCATGAGCGCCGGCGGATCCTCCGGTGGCGCGGCGGCCGCAGTGGCCGCCGGCATCGTGCCCGTCGCCCATGCCACCGACGGCGGCGGCTCGATCCGCATTCCGGCGTCCTATTGCGGTCTGGTGGGACTCAAGCCCAGCCGTTATCGCACACCCAGCGGTCCGGGGCATTTCGAAGGCTGGTTCGGTGCCAGTGTCGCCAACGTCGTCTCGCGTTCGGTGCGTGATACCGCTCTGTTTCTCGACGCGGGCCAGGGTCATGAGGCCGGTAGCGCCTATTGGAGCCCACCGCTGTTGCGGCCCTATGTCGAAGAATTGCAGCGCGAACCGGGCAAGTTGCGAGTCGCCGTGGTTCGCCAGTCGCTGACCGGTGCCGCGCTGGAACCGGCGATTGCGACCACGCTGGAGCAGACCATCAAGCAGTTGCTGGGGCTGGGGCATGAAGTCGAGGAACTGACGCTGAACATCGACCCTGGCCAGTTGTTCGGCGCTCACGGCGCGGTGATTGGCACAGCCTTGCGTACGGCCATTCAGGACCGTGAACAGGTGCTGGGGCGGGCTGCCACCGAGCAGGACCTGGAGCAAATCACCCTGGTCAACCTTGGACGAGCCAAGATGACCACCGGCGAAGCCCTGTATCGCGCCCGGCAGTCGTTCGAAAGCATCGGCGCGACCATGGAGCAACCCTTCGAGCGCTTCGATGTGATCCTCTCACCGGTGACCGCCAACCTCACCCCGCAACTGGGCCTGTTGACGCTGGATCAGCCCTGGGACAGCTATGCCCATCACGCCATGGGTAGCGCCGGTTTCACCGTGTTGGCCAACGTCAGTGGGCAACCGGCCATTTCCCTGCCCCTGGGACAGAGCGACCGCGGCATGCCCGTGGGCATGATGTTCACCGCCCGCCTGGGAGGTGAAGACGGACTGTTGCGTCTGGCCCACCAGTTGGAACAAGACCGCCCCTGGGCGGCAAGGCGCGCAGTCCTCTGAGACACCGCACACCTGTTGTGGCGAGGGAGCAAGTTCCCTCGCCACAAAAACGCGCTGTCACCCCAAGCCATCCCTCGCAGCACCGGCAAGCGCCCTACGCACACACGCCTTCCTAGTCCGCTTTGACGATGAGCACGGCCCGTGCAGCCCCGATCATGGGTTGCACTCCGCCCGCGTTCGCGCAGCGTCGACGGCGGTTATTTCTGACCTCAGCTAATGGCACAACAATAATGACGGCTCAAGTTCAGTCTCAGACCCACTACGACGTGATTGTCGTTGGTTCGGGAGCAGGTGCAATGACGTCGGCGGTGTTCCTCGCCGACCAGGGTTTCAGCGTGCTGATCGTGGAGAAAAGCGATAAGTACGGTGGCACCTCGGCGATCTCCGGCGGCGGCATCTGGATCCCCAACAACCACTATTTTGCACGCCTGAACGGCAACGACGATTACGACACGGCGTTGCGTTATCTGAAGGCCGCGGCGGGCGATCAGGTTGAGGAAATCCGCCTTCGCACCTATCTGGACAACGCACCGAAGATGATCGAAGCGCTGGCCCGTACCAGCCGGGTGCGCTACGCGGTGGCCTCCAAATACCCCGATTATTACCCGCACCTGCCGGGCGCCTTGCCGGGCGGCAGGACGCTGGATCCGGAATTCTTCGATACCAGCCTGTTGGGTGACGAACTGGTCAACCTGCGCAAACCATCGCCCTCGACGTTGCTCATGGGGTGCATCGCCTGGACCGCCCGCGATGCGCACAAGGTCATGGCGCGCAGCTTTGGCTGGCGCCTGCTCATCATGGGCCTGATGCTGCGATACAAACTGGACTTCAAGTGGCGTCGTAAAAGCAAGATAGATCGACGTGCCTCGCTGGGCAGTTCGCTGGTGGCGTCGCTGCGACGCTCGCTGATGGACCGCCATGTACCGTTGTGGCTCAACACCGATTTTTCCGGGTTGCTCACCGAAGGCGGGCGGGTCAACGGCGTCACCGTGCGGCGTAACGGGGCCGAGATGCAATTGCACGCGCGCCATGGCGTGATCCTGGCGTCCGGTGGTTTTGAACAGAACCAGGCACTGCGTGAAAAATACCTGCCGCAACCGACCCGCATGGCCTGGAGTGCAACCCCTCCGGGGAATAACACCGGCGCGGCACTGGAGGCCGGGCTGGCGCAGGGGGCGGCCACTGCCTTGATGGATTGGGCCTGGTGGGCCCCGACCATCGCCGTACCGGGCGAGGAAAAACCCCGGGGGATCTTTGCCGAGCGCGCGTTTCCTGGCGCCATCGTGGTTAACAGCCTGGGGCAGCGCTTCGTCAACGAGGCCGCTCCCTACCTCGAATTCGTCGATGCCATGTACCGCGACAACGGACTCACCGCTGGCAAGTCGGTGCCGGCCTGGGTGATTTTCGACGGGCATTTCCGTTTCAACTATGCGATGGGACCGTTGATGCCGGCGCAGATCATGCCCGACAGCCGCTTGCGCAAGGAATGGCTGAACACCCTGTACTGGAAGGACGAGTCCCTCGCCGGGCTGGCCAGGCAGATCGGTGTCGATGCCGTCGGTCTCGAAACCACCGTGGTCAAGGTCAACGAGTATGCGCGCACGGGCAAGGACTCGGACTTCGGGCGCGGCGACAATGTGTTCGACCGTTACTATGGCGACAGCACCATCAAGCCTAATCCGTGCCTGGCACCGTTGCGCAAGGGACCTTACTACGCCATGCGCCTGGATGCGGGAGACATTGGCACCAAGGGTGGTTTGCTGACCAACGAACATGCACAGGTGGTCCGCGAGGACGGCGCGCCTATCGACGGGCTGTACGCGATCGGCAACTGTTCGGCATCGGTGATGGGGACCAGCTATCCGGGCGCCGGGGGCACCCTGGGGCCGGCGATGACCTTCGCTTATGTGGCCGCCAACCACTTGGCCAGCCAGCGATAGGAGGGCGTATGGCGACGTTCGATGACAGCTTTTGCACCCCGATCCAGACACCCTTGCAAGTCGCCGACAGCGGTGCATTGGTGTGGGACGAGCATTGTGATGTGTTGATTATTGGCTGGGGCGCAGCCGGGGCCTGCGCGGCGCTCGAGGCACGTGCCCAGGGCGCGGATGTGTTGATTACCGACCGCTTTACCGGTGGCGGTGCCAGCGCCAAAAGCGGCGGGGTAGTCTACGCCGGTGGCGGCACTCGGCATCAGCAGGCCGCGGGCTATAACGACACCCCCGAAGCGATGTTTGATTACCTCAAGCATGAAACCCGAGATGTGGTCAGCGACGACACCCTGCGGCGCTTCTGTGCCGACAGCGTCAGCAACCTCCAATGGCTGGAAAGTCACGGAGCGCCCTATGGTCACCGGATGCCCCCGGGTGGCAAGACCTCGTACCCGCCGGATGGTTATTTTCTCTACTACTCCGGCAACGAGCTGGTCCCGCAACACGGCGGGCCATTGCCGCCGGCACCCCGGGGACATCGTACCGTCGGCAAGGGGCAGTGCGGAGCCGTGCTGTATGGCCACCTCAAGGCCGCGTGTTTGCGTGCCGGGGCGCGGCCGCTGCTGCAAGCGGCGGCGAAACGCCTGGTGGTCGATGCCCAAGGCTGCGTGCTCGGTGCCGAGCTCTGGTGCATGCCGCCCGACAGTGCGCAAGCGCAGTTGCATGCGCGCCTGGCCGCTCGTGCCGAGCGCTTGCAGAATTTTGCCCCGGGTTACTGCAGGAAACTGCGGGAGCGGGTCGGCCAGCTCGAACGGAATTACGCCCGGCCAAGGCTGGTTCGCGCCAGGAGCGGCGTCATCCTCAGTACCGGCGGGTTCATTTTCAATCGCGAGCTGATCAAGCGCCATGCGCCGAAATTCCAGCGAAATTTCAAAGTGGGTGCCACAGGGTGCGATGGCAGCGGCCTGCGGCTGGGGACCAGCGTCGGCGGTCAGGGCTCGGGGCTGGAGCGCGTCTCGGCCTGGCGTTTCATCAACCCGCCGTACAGTTGGCACAAAGGCTTGGTGGTCAATCGCGAAGGCCGGCGTTTCTGCAACGAAGAAGTCTACGGTGCGACCCTGGGGCAACCCTTGATGGAAGAGCAGGGCGGCAAGGCGTGGTTGGTGCTGGATGCGCCGTTGCGCAAGAAGGCCATCCGTGAGGCCTTGTTTGGAGGCTATTGGTGGTTTCAAAGCTTTCCGGCCCTGGCCCTGATGCTGTTCAAGGTGCGCAAGGGCAAGCACCTGAGCGAGTTGGCCGCCATTACCGGCATGAACGCGACGGTGCTGCGCGAATCGGTGCTGGCCGCCAACGCTGCAGCCCGTGGCGAGGCGCCCGATCCGTTCGGCAAGTCGCCGGGTGGGCGTCAGGTGCTCAATCATGGGCCGTTTTATGCCGTCGACATTTCCGTGACTAACCCGGTCTTTCCATTGGGTGCCCTCACGCTCGGCGGGTTGCGGGTGGACGAGGACAACGGCGCGGTGCTCGACGGCAACGGGCTGGCGATACCGGGTCTGTACGCCGCCGGGCGCACCGCGCTGGGCATTCCTTCGCACCTCTATATCAGCGGTTTATCCCTGGCTGACTGCGTGTTTTCCGGACGCCGTGCCGGAGCGGCCGCCGCCCGGTTCGTGGACCCACAGCAGCAGGCCTTTGCACGAGAGACGACATCATGACGAACAACCACAACAACACGAATGGCCGTGTACTCGGCAAGGTTGCACTGGTCACCGGAGGTGCAAAGGGCATCGGGCGGGCCAGCGCTCGCCTGTTGGCGGCGCAAGGTGCCCACGTGCTGATCAGCGACCTGGATGTCGCGGCGGGTGAGGCCTTGGCCGCCGAGATCGGTCCGGCGGCGACCTTTATCCGGCATGACGCCAGCAGTGAGAGCGATTGGCGCGACGTCATGGCTCATCTGCGCGAGCGACACGGCCGGCTGGATATTCTGCTGAACAACGCCGGCATCCTCCTGCACGCCAACATCGAGGACGCGACGTTGCAGGACTGGCACAAGGTCATGCGGGTGAACGCCGACAGCGTATTCATCGGGTGTCGCGAAGGGATCGCACTGATGAAGCAAACCGGTGGTTCGATCATCAACCTGTCATCGGTCGCGGCCCTTGCCGGGCGCGACGATTACGTAGCGTACAGCGCCTCCAAGGGGGCGGTGGCGGCGTTGTCGCGTTCGGTGGCGGCGTTCTGCCGGCGCCGAAAATACCGGATTCGCTGCAATACGTTACACCCGGACGGCGTCCTCACCGACATGACCCGTGGCAGCTTCCCCCAAGGCCTCGATCCGACGCGCCTGACCATCGACAGCGACCCTATGAACCGCATGTGCCTGCCCGAGGACGTCGCCGCCAGCGTGCTATTCCTCGCCAGCGACGAATCGCGGGCGATCAACGGCGTCGAGCTGCGCATCGACAGCGGGCAGATGATCATGAGTATCTAGCGGCCCGTCACGCGGTTTGTCTGCAGCATGCAGACAGCCCGCGTGACCCTGGACGAGCATCGCGAGCAGGTGGACGCGTTGGTATTGGTACCATTGCCTGAGCTCTGTGGGAGCGAGAAAGGATTCAATCCCCCGTGAATCGAGCCGGGCGTTTTTCGATGAAGGCTTGCATGCCTTCCTTCTGATCGAGCGAGGCGAACAACAATGCATTGGCCTTGCGTTCCAGCGCCAGGCCCGCCTCCAGCGGCGCGTCCATGCCCGCCAGAATCACCTCCTTGATCTGTTCGGCCGCCAGGGCCGGCATTGCTGCGATGACCCGCGCCAGCTCCAGGGCGTGGCTCTGCACCTGGTCATCGTCGACCAGATCGCTGACCAATCCCGCCACCCAAGCCTCATCGGCGCTGATCGGCTGACCGGTGAGCGCCATGCGCATCGCCTTGACCTTGCCCACCGCGCGCACCAGCCGCTGGGTGCCACCAATGCCGGGCATGATGCCAATACGGATCTCCGGTTGGCAGAAGCGCGCGCTGCGTCCGGCAACAATCAGGTCAGCGTGCATCGCCAGTTCGCACCCCCCGCCATAGGCATAACCGCAAACCGCAGCGATCACCGGCTTCGGACAGTGCTGGATCGGTCCCCAGACCCGCTCGGTGTGACGCTTGTAGATGTCGATGGCACCGACCCCGGCCATGCTGTTGATGTCTCCTCCTGCGGCGAACACCTTGTCACCGCCCGTCAGCACAATGCATCGCACCTGAGGATCGACCGCCAGTTCCCTGAAATAACGCGACAGCAGCGCCTGTAATTCCAGGCTCAAGGCGTTTGTCGCTTGCGGCCGGTTGAGCCGCAACAGCGCCACGCCCGGCAGAGGGCGTTCGAGCAGAACCGGTGCAACGGATGAATCGGACATGGGCATCCTCAAGGACCAGGCAACGTATGAATGAGCGCCAGTGTCCTGTTCGCACGGTTGAATTTTCATCGTCCGTTCAGACGTAGTTCGGCCCCGGATTCGTCCCTAGAGTGACCCTTGTCAGTAAACAAGGAGCACATGATGGAGCTGCATTCGAGTCTTGATTACAGCGGCAAGGTGGTGCTGGTCACCGGTGGCACCAAAGGCATCGGCGCCGGTATTGCGCTGGGGTTTCTGGCGGCGAACGCACGGGTGATCGTCTGTGCTCGACGCGAGCCGGAACAGCTGCCGACGCTGGGCGGCAAGAGCGCAACCTTCATTGCCGCCGATGTGCGCGACCACGATTCCCTGCAACGGCTGTTTACCACCGTCGAGCGCGATTTCGGACGACTCGATGTGGTGATCAACAACGCCGGCGGCAGCCCTGCTGCCGACGCGGCCACGGCCTCGCCCAGGTTTCATGAAAGCATCATCGGCCTGAATCTGATCGCCCCACTGAACGTCGCCCAGCACGCCAACCGGCTGATGCAGGCGCAAGTCCAGGGCGGTTGCATCGTCTTTATCGGCAGCATCAGTGCGTTGCGCCCCTCGCCAGGCACTGCGGCCTATGGCGCGGCCAAGGCCGGGGTCCTGGCGCTGGTGAATTCCCTGGCAGTGGAGTGGGGGCCCAAAGTGCGGGTGGTCACGGTCAGCCCGGGTCTGGTGCTGACTGAGCAGGCGCATCTGCACTATGGCTCCGAGGCCGGTATCGCTGCTGTTGCAGCCGGTATACCGGCGGCGCGCATGGCGGTTGCCGAAGACATTGCCAACGCCTGCCTGTACATCGCATCACCCCTGGCCAGTTACGCCAGCGGTTGCAATCTGTTGCTGCATGGCGGAGGTGAGCGTCCCGCCTTTCTTGGGGCCGCCGCGCAGGTTCTGCCCACCTGATCGACCCGTGGCGGCGGCCGGGTCCGGCTGCCGCCTTCAATTTGAAGGAGACGACTTTGGCTGATCCACAATTGCTATCCGATGCGCGCGCCCTGGTAGGGCGCCAATACGGCCGCGTGTATGCCTGGGATGAAGTCAACGCGCCGATGGTCCGCCAATGGTGCGAAATCATGGGCGTGGACAACCCCGTCTACACCGACCCGGCGTTTGCCCTGGGCACCCGGTATGAAGGGCTGATCGCCCCGCCGGCCATGTTGCAGGTGTGGACCATGGAAGGTTTGCACGCCAACAATTATCCGCCTGGCTCGACCGACGAGAACCCTTACGAGGTGCTCAAGATCATGGAGGCCCACGGCTTCATGTCGACCGTGGCGGTCAACTCCGAACTGACCTTCAGCCGCCCGGTGCGCATGGGCGAGAAGCTGTACTACACCACTCGCCTGGACTCGGTCAGCGATGAAAAAACCACGGCCCTGGGCACCGGCTTTTTCGTCACCCTGGTCATGAGTCATTTCGCTGAAAAAGCGGGCGGCGATGAGCCGGTGGGCGAACTGTTGTTTCGCGTCTTCAAGTTCCGTCCTGCCAATGCCCAGGCGCCCGCCAAACCGGATGCCGCGCCAGCCAGGCCCAAGCGCCCCCTGCCGGGCATTAGCGATGACACGCGCTTTTTCTGGGAAGGCTGCGAGAAGGGCCAGTTGTTGATCCAGCGCTGCACCGCGTGCCAGACGCTGCGTCATCCACCGGCACCGGTGTGCATCGAGTGCCACAGTTTCGACTGGGACACGCTGCAAGCCAGCGGCCGCGCCACTTTGTATTCGTTCGTGGTCATGCACTACCCCGAAGTTCCGCCGTTCGATTACCCCAATCCCATCGGGTTGATCGAGCTGGAGGAGGGTGTGCGCCTGATCGCCGGCCTGGTCGGTATCGAACGCGAAAACCTACAGATCGGCCAGCGCTTGCAGGTCGAATTCCAGACCTTCGACGACCAGCAGACCCTGCCTTTGTTCCGGCCGGTAGACGCCTAGGAGCCAGTCACCATGGATTTCGAATTGAGTGAAGACCAGCGCGCCATCGCGCAGATGGCCGACAGCCTGTTTGTCGACCATTGCCATGACGACTACATGCGCCAGTGGGACACCAGTGGCGAGCCGATGATGGCGCCATTGTGGAAACTGTGCATCGAGACCGGGCTGCAAGCGCTGGCCATTCCCGAAGAGTACGGCGGCAGCGGCCTGGGCATGACCGAACTGATGCTGGTGTTGCAGGCCCAGGGCAAGGCCCTTGCCCAGGTACCGTTGTGGCGCCACCAACTGGCGGCCGCGACCCTGGCCCGTTTCGCTGCTTTGGGCAGTGCCGGATGGATCGCGAAGGCTGCGTCGGGCGAGGCACTGTTGAGTTTGTCGATTGACGGTTTGAACAGCGCCTTGGGGATCGAGCTGCAAGCCACTGCGTGTGCCGACGGCTGGTCGATCAACGGCCGGGTTGCGGCGCTGTCCCTGGGCGACCAGGCCGACGCTGCGCTGGTCGTGGTTCAGGCCAAGGGCGAACCGCGCTTGCTGTTGCTGGACCTGTCCGCGCCACAGATTCAGAAGCTTTCAGCCGTGTTGACCCACGGCGAAGCCGTGGCAGACCTGCATATCCAGGGTTTGACCGTGGAGGCCGGGGCGCTGCTGCCGGCCGAGGCCGTCGACTGGCTGGAGTTGCGCAGCGTGGCGGCGCTGGCCGCCTTGCAATTGGGCGTGAGCCAAGAGCAGGTCCGCCGCACCGTGGCCTATATCAGCGAGCGCCGACAGTTTGAGCGCGTCATCGGCAGCTTCCAGGCGGTACAGATGAGCATGGCCGACACCCACATTGCCGTCGAAGCCTTGCGCACGGTGTTGTGGCAACTGGCCTACCGCATCGATGCCGGCCTGCCAGCACCTTCCGAAGCCTTGGCCACCGCCTGGATGGCCTGTGAAGCGGGGCACCGGATCGGCCACGTCACGCAGCATGTACATGGCGGGATTGGCGTCGACCTGACGTACCCGATCCACCGTTTTCTCTATTGGAGCCGTGGCCTGTGCCTTGCCCTCGGTGGTTCGGCGGCAAGCCTGGAACGCCTGGGCGACTGGCTCAACGATAACGACAAGCTGGGATGGAAATATGACCTCGAAGAACACCAAGCGCTTTGAAGACGTGCGCCCCGGCGAAGCACTGCCGGAACTGGCGGTGCCAATCACGGTGACCCTGATCAATGGCGGCGCGATTGCCACCCGCGATTACTTTCCCGGCCACCATGACGCGGACGCCGCCCGAACCCTGGGGTCGCCCCATGTGTTCATGAACATCCTGACCACCAACGGGTTGGTGCAGCGGTTCATCGAGCAATGGACGGGCCCGCAGGCAGTCTTCACCTCGCTGAAAATCAAGCTTGGCGCACCGAACTATCCCGGTGATTGCATGACCTTCAGCGGCAGCGTCACGCGCCTCGACGCCGATACCCGCACGGTGGAAATCACCCTCGGCGGCAAAAATTCCATGGGCAACCACGTGACCGGTACGGTCGCAGTGGTCCTGCCCTGACAGCCGGAGAGACACAGATGACTGATTCATCGATTTCCGGGCGCGCCGCGATCGTTGGCCTTGGCGCAACCGAATTTTCCAAGAACTCCGGACGCACCGAATTGCGCCTGGCCATGGAAGCCACCTTGAGCGCGCTCAAGGATGCCGGCATCGACCCGAGCGAGGTCGAGGGGTTCAGTTCCTATTCCGTCGACAAGGTCCCGGAGTATGAAGTTGCCCGTTTGCTCGGTTGCAAGGACGTGAAGTTTTTCTCACAGGTGCCCCATGGCGGCGGTGCGGCTTGCGGACCGGTGATGCACGCGGCCATGGCGGTAGCGACCGGGATGGCGAAAGTTGTGGTGGTGTATCGCGCCATGAACGAGCGTTCCTGGTATCGCTTCGGCACCGGCAGCTACGGTTTCGCCTCTACGCCGACCTTCGATAACGTCAACTACGGCTGGTACATGCCCCACGGTTTCCACACGCCGGCGGCCTGGGTTGGCATGTTCGCCCAGCGCTACATGCACACCTATGGCGCGACCTCCGAGGACTTCGGGCGGATCGCAGTGGCGGCGCGGGATTTTGCCGCGACCAACCCCCAGGCGTTTTTCCATGGCAAGCCGATCACCCTGGAAGAACACCAGGCTTCGCGCTGGATCTGCGAACCCTTGCACTTGCTCGATTGCTGCCAGGAATCCGATGGCGCGGTGGCGATGGTCATCACCTCGGCCGAGCGCGCCCGTGACTTGAGGCAGAAGCCGGTGACCATCAAGGCGGGTTCCCAGGGCATCAGTCACGGCCAGCAAAGCATGACCTCGTTCTACCGCGACGACATCACCGGTCTGCCGGAGATGGGCGTGGTCGCCCGCGAACTGTATCGCCAGTCGGGACTCGGTCCGGAGGCGTTCCAGACTGCCGTGATCTACGACCACTTCACCCCGTTCGTGATGCCGCAGCTCGAAGAGTTCGGTTTCGTGAAACGCGGCGAAGCCAAGGAGTTCATTCGCGCCGGGCACCATGCCCGTGGCGGCAAGCTGCCGATCAATACCCACGGCGGGCAACTCGGCGAAGCCTACATTCACGGCATGAACGGCATTGCCGAAGCGGTGCGCCAGGTGCGCGGCACGGCGGTCAACCAGGTGGCGGATGTGCAAAACGTGCTGGTCACCGCCGGTACCGGCGTACCCACCAGTGGCCTGATTCTCGGCTCAGCCTAAGGAGCAGCTATGTTCGTCGACCTCACTCCCGAACAACATGCCCTGCGCCACAAGGTGCGGGACTATTTCCAGGCCCTGATGACCCCGGACATGCGCGATCAGTTGCGCGGCAAGGAAGGCGGCGAGCTGTTTCGCCAGACCATTCGCCAGATGGGGCGCGACGGCTGGCTCGCGGTCGGCTGGCCCAAGGTCCATGGCGGCCAGGGTTACGCGGCCACCGAGCAGTTGATTTTCTTCGAAGAAGCCAACATCGCCGGGGCACCGCTGCCGTTCGTGACCATCAGCACCGTCGGCCCGGCCTTGATGACCCATGGCAGCGAGCTGCAGAAAGAACGCTTCCTGCCGGGCATCGCCGGGGGCGAAATCATGTTCGCCATCGGTTATTCCGAGCCCGACGCCGGCAGCGATCTGGCCGTGCTGAAAACCACTGCGCGCCAGGACGATGAAGGCTTCCTGGTCAACGGCAACAAGCTATGGACCTCGGGGGCCGAATCAGCCGATTTCGTCTGGCTGGCGGCCCGTACCGATCCAACTCAGTTGCGGCACAAAGGCATTTCGCTGTTGATCGTCGACACCTTGACACCGGGTTTCTCCCACACCCTGATTCCGACCACCAGTATTCCGACCACGGCCACCTACTACGACAACGTGCGGGTGCCCAACGAGATGCTGGTCGGCGAGTTGAACGGTGGCTGGAAGCTGATTACCTCGCAGCTAAACCATGAGCGCCTTGGCTTGGGCACCTGGTCAGACAAGGTCGTGGCGCTGTTTCGCCGGGTCTACCTGTGGGCGCGAGCGCGCGACGAGCAGGGCCGTCGTGCCATGGACAAGGCCTGGGTGCGCAGCTCTCTGGCCGAGTGCTATGCGCGCCTTGAGGCGATGCGCCTGATCAACATGCGCATTGCCGCCGACCTGGAGCACGACCGTATGGACGTGGCCCTGAGCTCGACCACCAAGGTGTTCGGCTCGGAGTCGGCGATCGAGATCCTGCGCAAGCTGGCGTCGATCCTCGGTGCCAATGGCTCGATGCGCAGCGGCTCGGCCGCGACCCTGTTGCAGGGCGAGCTGGAGTACGAATTGCGCAGTTCGGTGACCCTGACGTTCGGCGGCGGCACCAATGAAATCCAGCGCGAACTGATCGCCCAGTTTGGTCTCGCAATGCCACGCACCCAACGCTGACGCTCGTCCATCAACAACAAAAAACCGTACTCGCCCCGCCACGGGGCGGGGCGAAGGGGACTTTCATGAGCACTATCGAGCAATTCCGGCACGACACCCGTGCCTGGCTGGAGGCTAACTGTCCGCTGTCGATGCGCACGGGCATGGCTGAAGGCGATGTGGTGTGGGGTAGCCAGAACCCGCAGTTTCCCTGCGAAGACGCGCGCCTGTGGTTCGAACGCATGCGCGACAAGCGCTGGTTCTGCCCCGAGTGGCCGGTGGAATACGGTGGCGCGGGCCTGAGCGACGAAGAGCTGGCGGTACTGGAAAGCGAAATGCGCCGGATAAAATGCCGGCCACCGCAGATCAACCTGGGCATCTGGATGCTCGGGCCGGTGTTGCTGGCGTATGGCAGCGAAGAGCAGAAACGCGACCTGCTGCCGCCGATCGCCCGGGGTGAAGTGCGCTGGTGCCAGGGCTTCTCCGAACCGAACGCCGGTTCCGACCTGGCCAGCCTGAAAATGGCCGCCCGCGATGCCGGCGACCATTTCGTGGTGGACGGCAGCAAGATCTGGACGTCTTACGGCGACAAGTCCGACTGGATGTATGCGCTGGTGCGCACGGACTTCAGCGCGCCGAAACACGAGGGCATCAGCCTGATTGTGCTCGACATGCGCAGCCCTGGTGTCAAGCCACAGCCGATCGATTTGATCAGCGGCAAATCGGCGTTCTGCCAAGTGTTCTTCGATGGCGTGAAGGTGCCCAAGAGCCAGTTGATCGGGCCATTGAACGGCGGCTGGAACCTGGCCAAATACCTGTTGCAGCACGAACGCAAGGCGATGTCGAAGTTCGGCGAGTTCAGCTTGCCATCGCACTTCGACCTGCTGGCCCTGATGCGCGAATACGTACCGGCACCACGAAGCCAAAGCGAATATGCGCTGCAGGCGCGGGCCACGGCCTGCGCGATGAACGAGCAGGCCTATAACCTGACCGTGCAGCGCATGGGCGAAGAGGCGCGGGCCGGCGATGACATCGGCGGCCTGATGTCGATCATGAAGCTGGTGCATACCGAGCAGGAGCGCGACAAGTTCGAGGTCTTGCTCGATGCCATGGCAGGGCATGCCTTCGGTTGGCAATGCCCGGCGTTCAGCGAGCAGCAACAGGCTATCACCCGAGCCTGGCTCAACAGCTATGCGTTGACCATTTCGGGCGGCGCCTCGGAAATCCAGCTCAACGTCATCGCCAAGCGCGTGCTTGGCTTGCCTGAAGCCAAGAAGCCTGCCGTGAAAGGAGCTCAGTCATGAGCCTGCGTTATAGCGATGAACAGCGTTTGCTGGCCGACAGCGCGCGAGACTTTCTCGCCGCCCGCAGCCCGGTCAGTGTCCAGCGTCGACTGCGCGATGAGGCCGTGCAAGCAGGTTTCGACGCGCAGCTATGGCGCGATGCCGTCGAGCTGGGCTGGAGTGCGATTCCATTTCCGGAAGACTTCGGCGGTCTTGATTTCGGTTGTAAGGGCCTGGGGCCGATTTTCGAGTCCATGGGCCGCAACCTGTCCGCCACGCCTTTGCTTTCCAGCGTGGTGCTTGGCGGCTCATTGCTGCACCTGGCGGGCAATTCAACGCAGCAGACGCAATGGTTGCAAGCGGTGATCGGTGGCGATCGGCGCCTGGCCCTTGCCGTGGACGAACGCTCGCGCCATGAGCCGAGTCACATTGCTCTTGAGGCGAAGGCCGAAGGGCAGGGCTATCGCCTTCACGGCGACAAGTACTGGGTGGTCGACGGCCTGGGCGTCGATGCCTATGTGGTGGCGGCGCGTACGTCCGGACAGCCGGGCGACACCCGTGGCATCAGCCTGTTCCTGGTGCCCGCCAATACGCCGGGCCTGACGGTGAGTGCCTTGTCGCTGATCGATTCACGCAATTGCGCACGCCTGCAACTGGAGGGTGTGCAACTGGGGAGCGATGCGCTGCTGGGTACGCTGGACGAAGGCTGGACTGCGCTGGAAACCGCGCTGGACCGGGGCCGCGCCTGCCTGGCGGCGGAGCTCCTGGGGATGGCCGAGCAATTGTTCGAAACCACCCTGGAGTACCTCAAGACCCGCGTGCAGTTCGACACGGCGATCGGCACTTTCCAGGTCCTGCAGCATCGCGCCGCGAAAATGTACGTCGACCTGGCGCTTAGCCGCAGCGCCCTGATGGCTGCGCTCGCGACCCTGGATGACGCCAGCCTCGATGCCGGCGCGCGCGCACGACTGGTCAGCCTGGCGAAATGGAAAGCGGGCGATACGGCAGTCAAGGTCGCCAACGAAGCGGTGCAAATGCACGGTGGCATTGGTGTCACCGACGAACTGGATGTCGGCCTGTACCTCAAGCGCGTCCGCGTTGCACAGAGCTGCCTGGGCGATCGGGATTTTCATTGCGAACGCTACGCCGCCCTTGCGTAGGCGCCAGGCTTGCCGGCGAACGGGATGACGCGGTGTACCCGATACACCGCTTTCGCCGGCAAGCCTCCCCCCTGCAAAGGCGTCGTACCCCATTTGGAGATTCACCGCAGACCCACGGGTCTTCCGCCCGTTCTGGAGAAAATAAAAATGAGTATTGAACGCTGGCAAACCGCGTGGCGCCAATTGATTGCCCCCGGTTCGCCCTTTGAAGTGGTGACGCCGGAGGATGGTGGGCCACGCTATTTTCGTCACGCTGCGTACGACCTGTTGCAAGTGATCGACGCGGGTCGGGTCCACGGCGACCGTGAGTTTCTTGTCTGGCAGTCGCAACGCCTGACCTTCAATCAGTATTACGATCAGGTTGATCGCCTGGCCGGGCAAATCGTCGCTCGATTCGGCCTGCAACCGGGCGAGCGGGTGGCGATTGCCATGCGTAACCAGCCGGCCTGGCTGGTGGCCTTCGCCGCGATCCTGAGCTGTGGCGGTGTATGTGTGCCGCTCAACAGTTGGGGGCTGCGCGATGAGCTGCAATACGCGTTGCAGGACAGCGGCGCGCGCGTGCTGATAGGCGACGAAGCGCGCCTGGACACCTTGCGCGAAGACCTGGCGCAGGAGCAGCGGGCGACCATTGTCGTCGGTGCGCAGGGCGTTTTGCCCGAATACTGCCTGAGTTACGAAGCCCTGATCAGCGAACCGGCTGTCGCGTTGCCAGCCCGGGAAGTCGACCCTGATGCGCCAGCGCTGATCCTCTACACCTCGGGCACCACCAGTCGTGCCAAGGGCGCGGTGTCCAGTCACCGGGCGATCTGCCAGGCGCTGGCCGCGCTGGAATTCCAGGGTGCGTTCTGTGCCATGAGTTCGCCCGAGCGAGTCGGCGTGGTGATCAACAGCGGTTTTGCCCCCACGACCCTGGCGGCGGTCCCGCTTTTCCATGTCAGCGGCTTGCATGCGCAGTTCTTGTCGGCACTGCGCGGTGGTCGACGCTTGATGCTGATGTACAAGTGGGATGTCGAACGCGCCATCGACCTGATTCGCGACGAGCGCTGCACCCAGTTCAATGGCGCGCCGATGATGATGCAGCAATTGCTCGCCTCACCGCGTTTCGGCAGCGAGCAAACCGCCAGCCTGTTTGGCCTGGGCCTGGGCGGCGGTGCGTCATCGGCCAGCGTGCTCGACGACATGCTCAGGATCAAGCCCGATGTCATTGGCGGTGCCGGCTACGGCCTGACCGAAAGCAACGGGATCGGCGCGGCGATTGGTGGCGATCCGTTTGTCTACAAGCCGGCATCGGCAGGGTGGGCGCTGCCGATCGTTGATATCCGCATCGGTGACAGCCCCGACCAGGCGCAGTCGGTGGACACCCGCGGCGTGATCTGGCTGCGTTCGCCCACACTGATGAGCGCCTACTGGAACCTGCCCGAGGCCACCGCGCAAAGTCTGCGCAACGGTTGGCTCGACACCGGCGATATCGGCTATCTCGACGATGAGGGATTCCTCCACATCACCGGCAGGGTCAAGGAGCTGATCAACCGCGGCGGCGAGAAGATTTCCGCCGCCGAGATCGAAACCTGCGTTCTTGATATGCCTGGCGTGCTGGAAGCGGCGGCATTCGCCATCGCCGACCCGCTACTGGGTGAAACGGTCGGGCTGGCAGTGCATGGCCAGGCATCGACGTTGCCTGGGGAGGCACAAGTCTGCGCCTTCATCGCCAAGCGCCTGGCCGCCTACAAAGTGCCGGCGCAGGTGTATCGGGTACTTCAACCCTTGCCCCGCAATGCCACCGGCAAGGTGCTCAAGGCGCAACTGCAAGAAAGTTTGGGGGCCTGACGCCTTCTTAGTCTTTCCGGACGATGTTGGGGCCGGCAGAACACGAACAATGGGTCATCCACAGAGCCTTATCAGCGTAGGAGGCAACACATGAAAATAACAAGAACAGGTCTCATGCTCGCGGTCGCATTCACAGCCAATAGCGGGCTGACGGGTTATGCGTACGCCGAGGTCTCACCTGAGGAAGCCGCCAGGCTGGGCAAGGATCTGACGTGCGTCGGCGCCGTGCAGGCGGGTAACGCCGAAGGCACCATTCCGCCTTATACCGGCAAGTATCTGGGTGAAGTGCCGGGCTGGAATCACGTGAAGTACTCCGGTGACCAACCCGTTGATCCTTACGCAGCCGAGAAGCCGATCCTGGTGATCACTGCGCAGAACATGAGTCAGTACGAGTCGCACCTGACCGAAGGGCAGAAGGCGCTGCTCAAGAAGTATCCGACCACCTACAAAATGAACATTTACCCGGGCCACCGGGATTTCCGCTACCCCGATTACGTCTGTCGCCGCGTGATGGACAACGCGCAGCACGCCAAACTGGTCAATGATGGCGCCGGTTTCACCGGGATTGGCCAGGTACCGTTCCCGATCCCGAAGAACGGCACCGAAGTGTTGTGGAACCACCAACTACCGGCACGTGCCTACACCGAGGAAAAAACCACGGATCTGGCCTCGGTCCTGCCCAACGGCAGCATCGGCTGGGGACGTGCGTACGCGCGTAACCTGTCGTTGGCGAACTCGCCGACCACCGACTCGCGGACCGAAGAAAAGCTATCGGCCATGAGTAACAACATGACCCTCAAACCGGCCCGAGACAACGGCACCCTCAGCATTGCCCATGAACCCTACAACTACGGCACCGATGCGCGTCAGGCCTGGTCCTACAGCCCTTCAACCCGGCGCGTACGGCAATTGCCGGGCTACGGTTACGATCAGCCAATGATCGGCACCAACGGCACCATGACCGTCGACGAAGACCGTTTGTTCAACGGTTCACCGGAGCGCTATACCTGGAAACTGATCGGCAAGCGCGAGATCTACAGCCCGGCCAACGCGTTCAAGGCGAACACTGGAACCGTCAAGTACGCCGACATCCTGACACCCAACCACCCCAATCCTGATTTCATGCGCTATGAATTGCGCCGTGTGTGGGTGCTGGAAGCGGACTTGAAGGAAGGCTTTCGCCATGTCTATGGCAAGCGCGTGCTGTTCATCGACGAAGACACCTGGAACGCGGTGATGGCCGACAACTACGACGCCCGCGGGCAGCTGTGGAAACACGCCATGATCAACTACTTCTACCACCCGGACATGAGCGGCTGGCAGGCTGGTTCGCAGTTCTTCATGGATCTTAACTCCGGCCAGTACACCGGTTATGGCATGACCAACGAGTCGAAGAAGGGGCCAATCCTCAACGAAGGCAAATTCACCCCTGACCAGTACACCGCAGACGCGGCGCGGGCTATCGGGCGGTAATCATTTCGGTAATGTCCGTTGACCAAGCCCTGCCGGTTTCCGGCGGGGCTTTTTTACGACTTTCTCATCGGTGGTGAGCGCACCACATCGCAGCCTGGCAGATAGCTTTCTTGACCGCGCCTTGCGCCGTGAGGAAAACCTGCAGGCGCTGGCCCGTTACCTACACCACCAGATGCGCCTTCAAGTCCCCCAGCATGTCCAGTTTCGAATAATCACGAAAACTGAACCGCCATGCCCCATCGACACGTTCGAATTCATCCAGATAACGCCCGGCGGCGATGGGCTGCAAAGGCAGGTCTTCAGTTGCCTGCAGCACCGTGTAGCAGGCGCGTATCGTCGCCGTACCCGACGCCTCGTCAATGTCGATGATGGGGTTGCTGATGACGTGTCGGGTGCGGGGCGTGCCGCAGGGGTAGAGCTTGATTCGCTGCTGCCAGAGGCGCAGCAGGGCCGTGTGATCAATGAAATGCTGACTGTGGACCTTGATGCGGGCATGACGAAACAGCTCCGCGGCCTCGACCAGTTGTCCGCTGTCCATACACTCGGCGTAGCGGTAGAGCAGGTTGCAGATCTGTATCGCGCTGGTGCTCATGGCAATCCTCAAAAAAAAAGCCGCTGGAACCCGACAGGGACTCAGCGGCGCGATGTCGCGGGGGAGGGGGCTCAGGCCGTGGCGGTTTGGATCGGTGCAGGCAGCACGGCGGGGTTCTTGATCTGCTGGCGATAACGCGGCAGCGCCAGCGCCAGAAACACGCTGGCCAATGCCAGCATCGACACCGACGAGGCGAGGGCATAGCGCAGGGACTCAGCGCCCATTCCTTTCACGTAAAAATCGCTCAGCATGCCCACCAGCAATGGTCCGATACCCACACCCAGCAAGGTCATGGACATCAGGAAAATCGACGTGGCCTGGGCCAGGCGCGTGGCGGGGAACAGGTGAGTGATAGCGCTCAGGCAGGGAGTTGCCCACCAGACGCCAAAGAAGCCGAAGACGCTGTAGAACAGGAAGGCTTGCGGTATCGCGATACCGCCGATGATGAACGCCGTGCCTTGCGGCCAGAGGAAATAGGCCAGGGCGAAGGGAATGCTGATCAGCGTGCCCAGCAAGGGCACGCCGATTTGCCAGCCGGCATCGCGTCGGGCCATGCGGTCGGTGAGTATGCCGCACGTCAGGGTGCCGACGGTCGCCCCCGTACCGCCGACAACCCCCACCAGAAATCCGGCCTGTTGCAGATTGAGGCCATGGGAGCGGATCAGGAAGCTCGGGCTCCAGGTGCCGATGGCGTAACCGGCAATGGCTGCCGCGCCGCCGGCAAGCACCAGACACAGGAAGGATGGCATGCGAAACAGTTCAGCCAGTGTCTTGACCCAGTTGTCCTGTTGCGCCGGGACAACGCCCAATGGCGTCACGCGCTGGGGTGAACGTACGGTCAGCAATAGCAGCAAACCGAGGAAAATCCCGGGTGCACCGATCAGCAAGAACGCGTAGCGCCACCCGTGGTGCTGGGCAATCCAGCCCCCCAGCCCGAGTCCCACGATTGCCCCCAGGCTGGAACCGAGCATCAGCACCGACAGCGCGGTGGAGCGGCGATTCGGCGGGTACAAATCCGAAACCATGGCCACCGACGGTGCCGTGCCGCCGGCTTCACCGACGGCCACGCCGATCCGCGTCAGCACCAGGCTCAGGAAATTGCCGGCCATGCCGCAGAGCATGGTCATCAGGCTCCAGGCGATGCAGCTGAAGGCAATCACTGGCTTGCGCCCGATGCGATCCGAAAGGCGTCCCAGCGGGAATCCGAACACGGTGTAGAACACCGCGAAGGTCACGCCGGAAAGCAGGCCGATGCCCGTGTCGGAAATACCGAATTCGAGCTTCACCGGCTCGATCAGGATCGCCATCAACTGTCGGTCGATGTAATTGAACACATAGATGCTGGCGAGCACGAAGAGCGCGTAGTGCGTTCGCCATGTCACGGGGGGGGATTGATTCACTGCGGGTGCTCCCGGTCTTGTTCTGGTTGTCGCGATGCTCGGTCGGTCGCGGCTTTTTTTCATCGTCCGTTCAGACCATCTTTTCGTCCCCGGCCAGGTCGCCGGAAACGGTCAGCGGGTTGCGCATGAACGATGCGGCACCGGCATCGCCTTGTCGATAGCGAACCTAGTCTTGTCGGACGATGTTTCGCCCGCGTTCAACGTCAATCATTCAGCCCAATTCGCTGGTTTGTCAGTGCTTGCCACCGCCGTGGCAAACCCTTGACAGCCAGAAAACAATAAGAAGCTGAGGTATTGAAATGAGCGTCTTGTTCGAGCCGGTAGTCCTGGGCGAGCTGCAACTGGCCAACCGCATTGTCATGGCCCCCATGACGCGCAGTCGCGCTCTTGCCGATTCGGTGCCCGGCAGCGCCATGGTCGATTATTACCGTCAGCGTGCCGGTGCCGGGTTGATCGTGGCCGAAGGCACAGCACCTTCCGCCAGCGGCCTGGGCTACTGCCGCACCCCGGCCATCTACAGCAGCGAGCAGATCGCCGGATGGCGGCAGGTCACCGAGGCGGTGCATGCCGAGGGCGGGCGCATCGTCCTGCAACTGATGCACGTCGGCCGCGCCGCCAGCCACTACAACAAGCCAGCCGGGGCGGCCACGGTTGCACCTTCGGCGCTGCGCGCGCGCACCCAGGTGTTCAGCGATGTTGCGGGCCTGGTGGACACCGACACGCCAGAGGCACTGACCTTGCAGGGCATTCAAAAGGTTATCGATGACTATCGCCAGGCGGCGTTGAATGCGCGCCTGGCGGGCTTCGACGGTGTCGAACTGCACTGCACCAGCGGTTATCTGCCCATGCAATTCATGGCGTCGGGCAGTAACCAGCGCAACGATGCCTATGGCGGCGATGTGGCGGGGCGGGTGCGTTTTGCCAGGGAAGTGATCGAGGCCATGGCCAGCGCGATCGGCGCCGGACGCGTCGGTTTTCGACTGTGCCCCGGCAACCCCTACAACGATATCGACGACCGTGATCCGGCGGCCACGGCTGCAGCCCTGTGCGAAGCCCTGGCGGCACTGGACCTGGCTTACCTGCACATCATGCGCTCCCCCCTGGCCGACCTCGACGCCTTTGCCCTGGCGCGTCGGCACAGTCCTCACGCACTGATTCTCAACGATGGTTTCGACGGCCCTTCGGCCAGCGCCGCTCTCGCGTCGGGCGAGGGGGCAGCTGTGTCGTTCGGTCGTCATTTTATTGCCAACCCCGACCTGGTGGAGCGCCTCAGGCGTGGCCTGCCGCTGAGCGGTTTCGACCGCAAGACCCTCTATACGCCGGGCTCGGCTGGCTACTCGGATTACCCCGCCTATCAAGCGATCGCCCAGGAGATGGCGCAATGAACCTGAACGACTTGACCAGCGTCCTGCCGACCAAAGTGGTGCCACGGGAGCAGACCCAGGCGCTGCTGGATCAACGCTCGGCGGCTGCCGGGCTGATCAAGCCGGGCGACCTCTACACCTTGGCAGATCGCCTGGAACATCAGGCGCGCGAACTGGGCGAACGCCCGTTCCTGATCTACGGCGAACAGGTCCTGAGCTACCTCGAAGTCGATGCGCGGGCCAATCAGATGGCTCACACCTTCTATGCCAATGGCCTGCGTGCCGGCGATGTCTGCGCCCTGGCCATGGAAAACCGTCCGGCGTTCTTCTGTACCTGGTTCGGCCTGGTCAAGCTCGGCGTGGTAGTGGCCTTTATCAATACCCAGGTCAGCGGCCGCCCGCTGCTCCATGCGTTGCAGACCACTGACGCCAAGGCGTTGGTTGTCGGCGAAGAGTGCCTGGCTAACGTGCAGGCCACCGAAGGTTTTCCGGAACTGCCGTGCTGGCTGATCCGAGACCCGGAAAATCCCTGGACAGAAGCGCTGCCCAAAGGCATCGACGGACATTTCGATGCGCGCCTGGAAAAAGCGCCGCGTACACCGTTCCCCCGTGATATCCGCGCCCACATCGATGCACAGACGCCAACCCTGCTGATCTTCACCTCGGGTACCACCGGTTTGCCCAAGGCGGCGCGCTACAGCCATATGCGCTGGATGTCCTCCGGCGATGTGATGGAAGTCACCCTGCAAGCCACTTGCGACGACGTCTTTTATTGCTGCTTGCCGCTGTACCACGGCGCCGCCGCCACCTCAGTGACCTCCACCGCGTTGCGGGCCGGGGCCGCCATCGTGGTGCGCCGCAAGTTCAGCGTGCGCGAATTCTGGAAAGATGTGGCACGTCACCGGATTAGCATCTTCCAGTACATCGGCGAAATCTGCCGCTATCTGCTCAATCAACCGCAACAAGCCCACGACCGTCAGCACACCCTGCGCTGCATGCTCGGCGCGGGCCTGTCGCCGGACACCTGGCAGCGCTGGCTGGAACGCTTCGGGCCGATCCAGGTGTTCGAGGGCTGGGGGGCCACCGAGGCCAATGCCGCGGTTATTAACGTCGACAACTACGTTGGCTCCTGCGGTCGCGTGCCGGACTGGAACAAGACCAACCTGCGGCTGGTGCGTTACGACGTCGAGAACGACTGCCACCCACGGGACGAAAACGGTTTCTATCAAGTCTGCAAAGTGGGTGAGATCGGCGAGGCGATGGGTTTTATCGTCGATCACCCGCAGATTGGCGGCGGGCGTTTCGAGGGCTATACCTCGGCCGAAGCCACCGAGAGCAAGATCCGCCGCAACGTGCTGCGCGAGGGCGACGCCTATTGGAGCTCCGGTGACTTGCTGCGCGAAGACGCGGACGGTTACTGCTATTTCGTCGACCGCATCGGTGACACCTACCGCTGGAAAAGCGAAAACGTGTCGACCCAGGAAGTCGCCGATGCACTGAGCGATCTGCCAGGGCTTGAACTGATCAACATCTACGGCGTCCAGGTCCCGGGGCATGAAGGACGCGCCGGTATGGCGGCGGTGCTGATGCAACCGGGCCATTCCTTCGATCCCGACGCGCTGTTTGCCCTGACCGAGGCGCGTCTGCCGCGTTATGCGGCCCCGGTATTCGTGCGGGTCGCCCGGACGGCCGACCTGACCGCCAGCTTCAAGTTGCGCAAGGTCGATCTGCAGCGCCAGGGCTACTGTCCGACTCGCTGCAGCGACCCACTGTTCATCCGCGACGAGCAAACCCGGTCCTATGTGCCGTATTCGCCTCAGGCCCTGACGCGAGCCGGCCTTGCACCGTTCGCGGTGGCCAGCCATGACTGATCTCGACGAGAACGGTCACGAGCTGCGCAGCGGCCTTCGCTATCCGTGGCCACAGGCGCCCGAAGCCGGAAAAGTGCTCGAAGTGGCGCCGGGGGTTTTCTGGCTGCGCATGCCGCTGCCGTTTCGCCTGGATCACATCAATCTCTACCTGCTGCGCCACACCAACGGCTGGATCGCGGTGGACACCGGCATGAACACCGAACAGAGCCGTGAAGTCTGGGACCGTGTGCTAACTGAGGTCTGTGCAGGCCAGCCTTTGCTGGCGGTGGTTTGCACCCACTTTCACTCCGACCACGCTGGTGTGGCGGCCTGGCTGTCGGAGCGCTTTCAGTGCCCGGTGTACATGACCGCCAGCGAGTTCCAGTCGTTGCATGTGCGGTTTCCCGCCGGCCAACCGGTGGGCTGGGACTTTCTCGATTTTTATCGCAAGGCCGGCGTCACTGACGAGCAGAGCAGCGAAATGTTCGGGGTGATGAGCAATGCGCATTTCTTGCCCGCGCCCCTGAACCATTTCCGCCGTCTGCGCGAAGGCAGCGTCCTGGAAATCGGCGGTCGTACCTGGCAAGTGGTCGTCGGTCGTGGCCATTCGCCGGAGCACGCCTGTCTGTACGCCGCCGATGACGGCTTGCTGATCTCCGGCGATCAGGTGCTGCCGCGCATCACCTCCACCGTTGGCGTGCATGCCACCGAACCCTTGGCCAACCCGCTGCGCGACTGGCTCGAGTCCATCGAGCATTTGCGCGCCTTGCCCGACAGCGTGCTGGTACTGCCGGCACACGAGCGGCCTTTCTTCAATTTGCATCAGCGCCTGGATCAACTGGAGGCGCATCACCGGGCGCATCTGGCGCTGCTGCTGGCCAACTGTGACGAGCCGCGCACGGCACTCGAACTAATGGCCGTTTTATTCACCAGGTTGTCCGGTCGTTTCGACGAGCTGATGGCACTTGGCGAAACGTTGGCGCATGCCAACTACCTGGTGGCCGAAGGGTCGCTGGTGCGGGAAGAGGACCGGGGGCGATATCGCTACCGGCGCGCTGTAAGGGGAGCGTGCGCAACGACACCACTCAAGGTGTTCTGAGCGGGCGGCACGGCGGCAGTGTTGAACATTCCAGGCAGCTTTCGGCTGCCCTAGAGGAGAGAAAGTGTGATCAACAAAAACAACAATAACTCTACGGTCATGGTTTCGGGCGCATTCCAGCTCGGCAGCCTGGCGGCGGCGATTACGCTGGCGACCACGCCGGTATGGGCCGGAGAGACAATCGAGTTCGACAACGGGTTGACCATGGACTGGTCGGTGACTACCAGCTACGGCATCGGTGTGCGCACTGGCGAGCAAAGCAATCGCTTGCTGAGCAACGTCAACGCTGACGACGCCAATCGCAACTTCGATCGTGGCAGCCTGACGACCAATCGTGTGGGCGCCCTCGGCGAAATGATTCTGCGCAAGGATAACTATGGCGCAGTGGTGCGGGGCAGTACCTTCTACGATGACGTCTACCACCGGGAAAACGATAACGATTCCCCCGGCACGGTCAACAAGACCGGGCGCAACGACGAGTTCACCAGCGACACCCGCTATTACAGTGGTGGCCGGACCCGTTTGCTGGATGCCTATGTGTTCAGTGGCTGGCGCTTCGATAACAACACCATGCTCGACGTCAAGGCCGGGCGGCATATCGAGTCCTGGGGCGAAAGCCTGTATTACCCGGGCGTGAATGGCGTGCAGAACCCGTCCGACGCCGTCAAGGCTTCGCAGCCGGGGGTGGAGGTCAAGGAAATCTTGTTGCCGGTTGGCCAGTTCTCCGGCTCGTTCCGCCTCAATCCCAGCATCACCTTCGGTGCTTATGTGCAATATGAATGGAAGGGCACCGAGTTGCCGCCGGTGGGCAGCTACCTGTCGAGCAGCGACGTGGTCGGGCCGGGCCGCGAGTTCATTTATGCAAACGGCCAGAAGATCGCTTATCGCGGCACCGACGAACCGCGCGATGGCGGCCAGTGGGGTGTGCAAGTCCGTTACCGTCCGGTGCCGGCCCTGGAACTGTCGCTGTTCCACGTCAACTATCACGACAAGAACCCGGCCACGGCCCAGGTCGGCTACGACCCGTTACCGGTCGGCGGCGGCAGGTACGCCCTGACGTCCAATGGTTACCGGATCAAGTACTTCGAGGACATCAAGCTGACCGGCATCAGCGCCTCGACCAAGCTTGGCGATACCCAGGTCGGTGCCGAATGGTCGTACCGTGACGGCGCGCCGGTGATGGTCAATACAGGACTTGGCGCGGTTCCGGCTCGGGGCAAGGGTCAGCAAATGCAATTGTCGGCGATGCGCATCCTGGGCGACCGCCCATGGGCCAGCCAGACCACCCTGACTGGCGAAATCATTCGCGTGCAGGTCGACAGCGTTGAATCCGTTTCGGCGGCCCCCAACCTGCAAGGCCTGAACCTGCTGCCTTCCGTGGCCAATCTAGTGGCGCCTTCCGATGACTATACCTACAACACCAGCGCAGGCATGCGCACCAAGTCCTCCAGTGCCTACACCGTGGGCGCATCGTTCAGTTATCCGGGAGTTTTCCAAGGCTGGGATCTGGAAGTCCCCTTCAGCTTCTCCAACGTCTTCAGCGGATCGACGCCCATGGCCGGCAGTATCTCCGGTATCGAGGGAGACCGACGCCTGAGCGCCGGGACGACCTTCAAGTACCTGGGCAACCTGGAACTCGGTTTGAAGTACATCGCCTACCTGGGTGAAGCCGACCCGATCAAGCGTCCCTATGCTGACCGCGACTACGCCACGTTCTCGATGAAGTACACCTTCTGATCGACCGCTCAAGGGCCGGGGCGCTCACGCGTGCCCGGTCCTCTTTACCAACTGGAAATCGCCGTGGCGAGTACGCTTCGGCAGGGAGGCACTATGGGGCTTAAAGGGCACGCGGCCATTGTTGGCACTGCGCAATACAAACCGGAAAAATACGCCACCGCGCCCAAGATGTTTCACCTGGAGCAGGTCGCCGACCTGGCGGCCCAGGCCCTGCGGGATGCCGGACTCAAGGCATCGGACCTCGACGGGCTGGTGATCAACGGCCCGCATTTTCATGAAGCCTCGGTGTTCGTGCCAGCCATGGCTGCTGAATACCTGGGCTTGCGCCTGAACTTCGCGGAAGTGGTGGATCTGGGGGGCTGCACCTCGGTGGGCATGGTCTGGCGCGCTGCCGCCGCGATCGAGCTGGGCCTGTGCCAGGCCGTGTTGTGCGTCATCCCTGCACGCATGGCGCCGTTCGGCCCCGACGAGGACCCGGGCTGGATGGCCCGGTCGATGCGCTACGGCGGGCACAGCACGGCGTTTGGCGCACCTGAAGCCGAGTTCGACCTGCCATACGGGCACATGGGCCAGAACACCGGTTACGCGATGATCGCTCAGCGTTACGCCGCACAATACGATTACGACCAGCGAGCGATGGCCAAAATCGCCGTCGAC
This sequence comes from Pseudomonas sp. MT92, assembly GCF_058792515.1. NCBI lineage: Bacteria > Pseudomonadati > Pseudomonadota > Gammaproteobacteria > Pseudomonadales > Pseudomonadaceae > Pseudomonas > Pseudomonas sp. MT92. The sequence goes on along the minus strand of NZ_JBXAFA010000004.1, from coordinate 333,325 downwards.
CAGCGCACCAATGCCCTGGCCAACCCGCAGGCCATGTTTTATGGCCAGCCATTGACCATCGAACAGGTGTTGGCGAGCAAAATGGTCGCCGACCCGCTGCACGTCCTCGAAATCGTCATGCCGGTGGCCGGTGGCGCCGCATTGATTATCACCAGCAAGGAAGTGGCCGCACGGTGCCGCAAACGTCCGGCGTTCATTACCGGGTTTGGCGAACACCTGGCGTTCAAGTCGCCGTCCTATGCCCAGGACATGATCAATACGCCGATTGGCCCTGCATCCCAAAGGGCCTTTGCCATGGCCGGGATCAAACCCGCGGATGTCGACGCCGCGCAGATCTACGACTGCTACACCATCACCACCTTGCTGACCCTGGAGGATGCCGGTTTCTGTGCCAAGGGCGAGGGCATGGCATTCGTGCGTGAGCACGACCTGACCTGGCGCGGCGATTTCCCGATGAACACCCACGGCGGGCAACTCAGTTTCGGCCAGTCGGCTTCGGCTGGCGGCATGAGCCAGGTGATCGAGGCGGTCACGCAGATCGCGGGCACAGCCGGCGAACGCCAACTGGGGCGCTGTGACAACGTCTACGTCTCCGGTACCGGTGGCGTGATGAGCGAGCAGGGCGCATTGATACTTCAGGGAGCATAAGCACATGTCCAACAACAAACCGATGCCGGTCGCGACGCAGATCTCCGCACCGTTCTGGGAGGGCCTGAAGGCTCGTCGCCTGTTGATCCAGCAATGCAACGCCTGCGAGCACTGGAACTTCTACCCGCGCCGGCATTGCACGGCCTGCCTGGAACATGACCTGGCCTGGCGCGAAGTCGATGGCACCGCGACGCTGTACAGCTATACCGTGACGCGCATCGCCACGTTGCCCGACTTCATGGACGAGATGCCGCAGAAACTGGCGGTGGTTGAACTGGCCCAGGGTGTGCGCATCAACACCAATCTGGTCGGCCTGGCGGAGGACGAAATCCGCATCGGCATGCCGTTGCAGCCGGTGTTCGCCGAAGTCGACGCCAAGGGCAACCGCCTGCTGCGCTTTACCGGCGTAGACAAGGATGCGGCGAGCCTTGAACCGCTGCCTGCGCAGGAAAGTGAACCGGCACCCGTGGCGTCAGAACAACCGGCTGCCCGACAAATCGACCTCAACGACGGGCCGGCCTTGCAGAGCCTTGTCGGCGAGCAGTTCAGCGACTGGAGCAACGTCGTGGTGGTCGACCAGGCGTTGATCGATGCGTTTGCCCAGTTGTCGGGAGACGATTACTGGATTCACACCGATCCCGAGCGGGCGCGCCTGCACAGCCCGTTTGGCGGCACCATCGCCCACGGCGCGCTGGTGCAAGTGTTGCAGTCGCGGATGAAAATGAAGCTGGATTTCGAAATCACCGGTTTCAGCACCCAGATCAACTACGGTTCCGACCGCTTGCGCTTCCCCGCGCCAGTGCCGGCCGGCTCGCGCATCCATGCGCGGGCACGGGTGAAAAAAGTCGAGATCTCCGCGCGCGGCACCCAGTTGACCCTGGAACTGAACACCCACGTGGTTGGCCAGGATCGGCCGTCGGTGATCAACGACCTGGTGATTCTCTACCTCGCCTGATCGTTGGTATAGCAGGCGCGAGCCTGCTCGCGATGGTCGTCAACGATAACGCGGGCTGTCTGAATGCCCGTGTTGTCCTGGCGTTATTCGCGAGCAGGCTCGCGCCTGCAAGGGCGCGCACGTACATCCGCGAACGCAGTCCGGCTGTCAGGTCCCTTCGTCGGCATACCGTTCGGCGCAAGCCCGCTCCCTCCCAGGTCCTCTAAGGCATTTGCGCCATTGCATAAGCCATTTGGACGATGTTTCAAACGAACCTACCCCCGACTATCCCCTCAGAGGCGAGACCCACGTGGCTTGCCTCGCATGCCCTGGCGCCTGACAAGAACAAGAGGATTGGCCCTATGACTTGCCCTATGCAAACGTGCCCCGAACAGGAGCGTTGCCCATGCGCTCAGTGATCGGTTACCTGGTCTGCCTGGTGGTCGCCCTGACCATTGGCTACACCTTTTCCCCCAAATCTGCGCCTCAGGCAGAGTTGTTGGCCACGCGCGCGGACCGTGTGCAGATCAACGGCCTGCTCAATCTTGGCTCGCGCGTGGTCGCCGTAGGTGAGCGAGGCAGCATCCTGCTCAGTGATGACCAGGGCGTCAGTTGGCAGCCTGCCAGCGTCGCGACCCAGCGCAACGCCACGTTGACTGCCGTGGTGGCACTGGACGACAAACGTTTGCTGGCCGTCGGGCATGACGGCTGGATCCTGCGATCCATGGACGCCGGAAGCCACTGGCAGGAAGCACGCTACGACGCCGATCTGGGCGAACCGCTGCTGGGCCTCTGGACCGCTGGCGGCGACAAGGTCATGGCCTTCGGCAGTTTCGGCAAGTTCTATCAATCGACCGATGCCGGGCAGACCTGGGCGCCCCACGCCCTGGATATCGACAACGCGCACCTCAACAGCATGGCCGGCGGCAGCGATGGTCGCCGCATGCTGGTGGGCGAGCAGGGCCTGGTACTGCGCACGACCGATGCTGGCCAGCACTGGCAAACCGTGCCGGCGTTCTACAGCGGATCGCTGTTCGGCATCGTGCGCTTGAGCGCGGACACCTGGGTGACCTATGGCATGCGCGGGCATGTCTTCGTCAGCCATGACTTTGGCGACAACTGGACCCGGATCAACCTCGGCAACCAACTGCCGCTGTACGGCCATGTGGTGCTGCCCGACCGCTCAGGGTTAGTCATCGTCGGTGCCGGCAGCTCGGTAGTACACCTGAATGCACAGGGCGCGTTGCTCGGTGTCAGCCGTCTGGCAGGGTTGGGCACGCTGACCTCGGCGACGATGGTCGGCTCACGCCTGCTGGTCGGCGGTGAGCGCGGTGTACTGCAAGGTTCAGGTGGCAGCGTCGCTGCTTTAGAGGCCACACAGGCCACCCAGTAAATGAGAGGCGGGCAATGAATCAAGGTAAACACTGGGTGACGCGCTGCGTCGAAACGGCCGCCGACCACTTGATGGCCTGGCGCAAGGGACTGCTGGTGTTGTTTGTGCTGGTCACCCTGGGCCTGGGCTACAGCGCCACCCACACACAGCTGGATCCGGGGTTCAACAAACAGATCCCGGTCACCCACGCATACATGGTCAATTTTCTAAAGTTCAGCCGCTACTTCACCGGCGCCAACCGCCTGCTGGTCAGCGTGCACTGGAAGGGCGAGGGCGATATCTACAACACCGAGTACCTGGAGACCCTGCGCAAAGTCACTGACGATGTGTTTTTCATCTCCGGGGTCAGCCGTCCCAGCGTGACGTCGCTGTTTACCGCCAACGTGCGCTATATCGAAATTACCGAAGAAGGGTTCTTCGGCGATGTGGTGGTGCCGCCGCGCTTCAGCGGCACTGCCGAAGACCTGGCGCAAGTGCGCAGCAACACCGCGGCCTCCGGCCAGGTGGGCCGCCTGGTGGCCAATGACCTGAAGTCGGCGATGGTCCGCGCCGACCTGCAGGACACCGATCCCATGACCGGCAAGCCGGTGTCCTATGTCGAGATCGCCAAGCGCCTGGAAGAGATCCGCGCCAAGTACAACAGCCCGGATATCGAGATCAATATCGTCGGCTTCGCCAAACTGGTGGGCGATGTGGTCGAAGGCTTGAATACGGTGATCGGCTTTTTTGTCGTGGCGTTCGTGATCACGGGTTTGCTGTTGTGGCTGTATTCGCGCTCCCTGCGCCTGACGGTGGTGGCGCTCGTGGTGGCGTTGCTGCCGGTGGTCTGGCTGCTGGGCCTGTTGCCGCTGCTGGGGTTAGGCATCGATCCGATGTCGATCCTGGTGCCGTTCCTGATTTTTTCCATCGGCGTGTCCCATGCGGTGCAGATGACCAACGCCTGGAAGCAGGACGTCCTGGCCGGGAGCAGCTCACTGGGCGCGGCGCGCACGGCATTCTGCAAGATTTTTATCCCCGGTTCCCTGGCCTTGCTGATGAATGCCCTGGGGTTTGCGGTGATCATGCTGATCGACATTCCGATCGTCCACGAACTGGGCGTAACCGCCTGCATCGGCGTGATCCTGATGATCGTCACCAACAAACTCATGCTGCCGATCATTATTTCCTGGTTGCACCTGGAACCCGCGCTGTTGCGCCGGGCGCAATCGAGGCCGGAAGGCAAGCACCGCCTGTGGTGGCGCCTGTCGGCACTCGCTGAACCGGGGCCTGCGCTGGGGGTGTTTGCCATCAGTCTGTTGCTGTTGGCGGCCGGGGCCTGGAAGGCTCGCGACCTGGCGGTGGGCGATGTCGGCGCGGGTGCGCCAGAGCTGCGTGCCGATTCGCGCTACAACCTGGACAACGGCAAGATCATCAACAGCTACGCGATCGGCCTCGATGTGATGTCGGTGTTCGTCCAGGTCAAAGGCGTCGAGGAAGGCTGCCTTTCCCCGGCGGTGATGCGCGCGGTGGAGGCCTTCGATTTCCGCATGCGCACAGTCCCCGGTGTGCAGTCGATCCAGAGCGTGGCGGACATGGGCAAGCGGGTCATTGCCGGCAATAACGAAGGCAATCCGCGCTGGGCAGCGATCCCCGGTTCATCCCGGGGCCTCAGTCAGGGCGCGAGGGCCTATATGCCGGACGACGGCCTGGTGACCGACGGCTGCCAGCAGATGCAGATCCTCGTGTTCCTCACCGACCACGAAGGCAGCACGGTGAGCCATGCGATCAATGAGGCGAAGCGGATCATTGCCGAGGTCAACTCGCCGCAGGTCGAATTCCTCCTGGCCGGTGGCAATGTCGGCGTGATGGCGGCATCCAACGAAGCCGTCAAGCGCGCTGAAGTCATCATGCTGGGGGCGCTGTTCGGTTCGGTGGCGCTGTTTTGCTGGCTGACCTTCCTGTCGATCCGCGCGGTGCTGTGCATTCTGGTACCGCTGGCGATCGTGGCGATCCTGTGCAACGCGCTGATGACCCTGCTCGGGATCGGTCTGAAAGTCGCCACCTTGCCGGTTATGGCCCTGGGCGTCGGGGTAGGGGTCGACTACGGTATCTACCTGTATGAGCGCATTCAGCACGAAATGCTGCGCGGCGCCAGCCTGCGCGAAGCGTTCTACGAAGCCATGTGCCAACGAGGCACGGCGGCGGTATTCACGGCCGTGACCATGTCCATTGGCGTGTGCACCTGGGCATTCGCGCCGCTGAAGTTCCAGGCCGACATGGGCGTATTGCTGTCCTTCATGTTCCTGGTCAACGTGTTGGGGGCGATTTTCCTCCTGCCGGCACTGGCGGCCTGGTTCAACCGCGGGCGACCGCTGGTCTCCGAACGCATGCGTCCGCCGCCGGCTGCACAGGGTCAGTTCCGGCTGAAAGACAGCCCGGCTGCGCGTGATCCCCAATAGGAAAAAATAAACCTGCCGGGCCTCTTGTGGACGGCGCTGACGATAGGGAGACTGACGTGCGGGTCTTGTTGCCGGGCCCGCGAGCCAGTTGCAGTCCAGAGGGGGAACCCTGAGTTCCCCCCCAGCCGAAATTATAAAAATAACAAGGGAAGGGCACCGTCCTTACCCGTGCGAGGAGAAGACTATGCAAGATGTTGTCTTGACCCATGAAGCCCTGGCGAGTCTTGGCCTGGACCTCACACGTTTCAACCAGTTGGTGGGCGAAGTCTACGACGGCGCCCTCGATCCGAAACTGATGGCCAACGCCCTCAAGAGCCTGCTCAATGTCTACGATGCCAATTACGTCACCCTGATCTTGCGGGTGCCAGAGCAACCTGACATGGGCCTGATGATCATCGCCGGCGATATCGAAGGTGCCGGTGACGTCAACTACATGACTTACCCGCAGACCAACACGCCGTTCGTCAACCAGCCGCTGGATCGCGTGTTCGCCGTCGATGACATCATGAGTTCCACGGAGTGGGAGCACACGGCCTACTTCAAGACATTCTGCGGTCCCAACGACGTTTATCATGTGATGGGTGCCGACATATCCACCCCGGACGGCGGCAAGGTGCGTTTTCGCATCACCCGGCCCAAGCGCTCTCCCAACTTTTCCGCACAGGAGCGGACACTGTGCGCGATGTTTCTGCCGCACCTGCGCCGGGCCTTGCAGTTGCACAATCTTCTGGACCGCAGCGAGTCACTGAGCGAGCTGTACTCCCAGGCCATCAGCCGTTTGTCGGTGGCCACCCTGGTGCTCGACGAGAGCGGCAGTGTGTTGCAGGTCAACGCGGTGGCCCAGGAAATCCTCGCGCGTTCGGACGGCCTGAAAATGGTGGGCGGGCGCCTGGAGGCGACTTATCCCAGCGACAACCGCGAGCTGCAACGCTTGATTCGGGGTGCTTTCGCTCCGGATGCACCGAAGGGTGCCGAAGCCATGTCGGTGACCCGGCCTTCGGGGCTGGTCAATCTGGGGGTAGTGGTGGAGTCGATTCCGTCCCTGGACTGGGCCGAGGAAAAGGGCCAGCCGGCGGCGCTGGTGTACATCCGTGACGCGGCGAGCAAATCCCTTGCCAGCGAGGCGGTGACCAAGCAGCTGTTCAACTTGACCAAGGCAGAGACGGCGTTGGCCATGGAACTGACCAACGGCCTGTCCCTGGAAGAGGCCGCCGAAGCCCTGAACATCCGACGCAACACCGCCCGGGCGCATTTGCGCTCCATCTTTTCCAAGACTGGCGTACGCCGCCAGACCGAGCTGGTGCGCATCCTGCTTAACAGCGTGGTGGCCCTGGGCAAACCCAAGCTGGCGTTGAAGGCTGTCGAGAAAATCAAGGTGCCGCCGCTGAAACTGGCTGAGCCTGTCTATCGCCAGGCTTAATGGGCCCACCACAGCAGACGAGGACACAACGGGCTTTCAGACAGCCCGCGTCAAGGGTTCTCACCTTCGCGAGCGGTTCGCTCCTGCAGGTGGGGACCGCCAACGCACGGCAACAGGTTCACCTCAGCCCCGTTTTAGTCCGCATAGACGATGCCGTCCGGCGATGGCGCTGTCGATACTGGGTGGACCTATCACGGAGAACCACCATGCCTATTACAGCCATCACCGGTAGTGCCTCGGGAATCGGGGCCGCCGTCAGCGCCGCCATGCGCGCGGCCGGCCACCAGGTCATCGGGATCGATCGCAGCGACGCCGAAGTGATCGCCAACCTGTCCACCGCCCAGGGACGCAACGCCGCCGTCGCGCAAGTGCTTGAACAGAGTGGCGGGGTGCTCGACGGGCTGATCTGTTGCGCCGGGGTCGGTGTCACGGCGCCGTCCTGCTCGGTGATCCTGGCGGTCAACTACTTTGGGGTCAGTCAATTGCTGGATGGCTTGCAAGGCGCGCTGGCCAGGAGTCGGCAGCCGGCGGCGCTGGTGATCGGCTCGGTCGCGTCGACTCATACGAGTCCTGAGTGCCAACCGATGATCGAAATGATGCTGGCCGGTGACGAGGCCCATTCGCTGCAGTTGGCCGATACCCTTGGCCAGCCTCACCTCGCTTATGCCGCGTCCAAATACGCCATCAGTCACTACGCCCGCCGCCTGGCGGTCAGCTGGGGCAAGCAGGGCATGCGGTTGAACGTGGTAGCGCCCGGCGCGGTGGAGACGCCCTTGCACCAGGCCTCGCTGGATGACAAACGCTTCGGCAAGTCGACCCGCGAATTCGTCGCCCCCCTGGGTCGCGCCGGCCGGCCTGACGAGATCGCCTCGGTGGTGGCCTTCCTGCAATCGCCGCAAGCCTCGTTCGTCCATGGCAGCGTGGTGTTCGTCGACGGCGGCATGGACGCCATGGTCCGCGCCTCGCGCTTCTAAAAGGAATACCCATGAATAAAGTGGCATTCATTACCGGCGCCAGCCGGGGTATTGGTCGCGAGGCGGCACTGGCGTTCGCCCGTGCCGGTTTCGACCTGGCGATCAGCGCCCGTACCCTCAACGAAGGCGAACACCATGAACACGCCCTGCGCGATGCCAACGGGGCGCCGCTGGCCGGCAGCCTCAACGGCACTGCCCAGGCGTTGCGCGAACTCGGTTGCCGGGTTCTCGTGGTGCCGATGGACCTGCTCGACAGCGCTTCGGCGCTCGACGCCTGCGAGGCGGTACTGGCCGAGTACGGGCGCATCGACGTGCTGATCAACAACGCGATCTATCAGGGCAGTGACCTCAATGCCGGGTTCATGGACCTGCAGGCGCAAACCCTGGAGCGGATGTTCAAGGGCTACATCCTGACCCCGTTCCTGCTGACCCGGGCGGTGGCCGAGCACATGGTGACGCGCGGCGGCGGAGTGGTGATCAACGTCACCTCGGGCGCCGGCGAAAGCGATCCACCGGTGGCGGCGGGCAAGGGGGGCTGGGGTTATGCCTACGGTGCTGGCAAGGCAGCGGTGTCGCGGTTGTCCGGCGTGCTGGCCACGGAGTTGGGGGATCTTGGCGTCCGTGCCTACACCCTCAATCCGGGGGTAGTGACCACTGAAGCGCTCAAGGCCACCATCGGCGACAAGGGATTGATCGCGCTGCGCGCCGGCAGTGCGCCACCCCATGTCCCGGCGGCGGTCATGCTATGGCTGGCCACGTCCGAACAGGCACCGCAGTTTCAACGCCGCACGATTGCCGCGCAGCCGTTTGCGCTGGAGCATGGCATCGTCGCCGATTGGCGTTGATCTGTTGATCTGTTGGTTCGCGGGCAATCCTCGCGCCTGCGGTCGTTGATCGTTCCCACGGTTGTGCGAACGATCAACGTCGGTTTCAGGCCTGCTTGCGTTGACGTGCCAGGGTCATGGCAGTGTCTTCGATCATGTCTTCCTGGCCGCCGACCATTCCGCGGCGCCCCATCTCGACGAGGATTTCCCGCGCGGAAACGCCGTACTTCTTCTCGGCGCGCTTGGCGAACAGCAGGAACGAACCGTAGACCCCGGCGTAACCCATGGTCAGCGCGTCGCGGTCGCTGCGGATCGGGAAGTCCATGATCGGCACCACCAGATCTTCGGCGACGTCCTGAATGCCAAACACACTGACCCCGGTGTCGATGCCCATGCGGTCGCACACCGCTACCAGCACTTCCATCGGCGTGTTGCCGGCCCCGGCACCGAGGCCTGCGCAGGCGGCGTCGATGCGGTTGGCACCGGCAGCAATCGCGGCGATGGAGTTGGACACGCCCATCGACAAGTTGTGGTGGCCATGAAAACCGATCTCGGTTTCAGGCTTCAAGGCAGCGCGCATCGCCGCCACGCGGGCGCTGACGTCATGGGGCAGCAGGTAACCGGCCGAGTCGGTCAGGTAGATGCAGTTGGCTCCGTAGCTTTCCATCAGCAAGCCTTGCTTGACCAGGCCTTCGGGGCTGTTCATGTGGGCCATCATCAGGAAGCCGACGGTATCCATGCCCAGCCCCCGGGCGTGGGAAATATGCTGCTCGCTGACATCGGCTTCGGTGCAATGGGTGGCCACGCGAATGGTGTTGACGCCCAGCTCATGGGCCATGGTCAGGTGATCGACGGTGCCGATACCTGGCAACAACAGCGCCGAGACCTTGGCGTTTTTCATCAGCGGAATCACTGCCGACAAATATTCTTCATCGGTGTGGGCCGGGAACCCGTAGTTCACCGAGCTGCCGCCCAGGCCGTCGCCATGGGTCACTTCGATCAGCGGCACGCCGGCCGCATCGAGGCCGCAGGCAATGTCCTTCATCTGTTGCAGACTGATCTGATGACGCTTGGGGTGCATGCCGTCGCGCAGGCACATGTCGTGAACGGTAATGCTTTTGCCGCGAAGATCCATGGTCGACTCCTTATGCGTGGGCGGGTTGGGCGGTGGCTTGCAGTACCAAGTCGCCCTTGAGGATTTCCTCGGCGAACATCTCGGCGGTGCGCGCTGCCGCAGCGGTCATGATGTCCAGGTTGCCAGCGTACTTGGGCAGGTAGTCGCCCAGGCCTTCGACTTCCATGAAGATCGACACGCGATTGCCGTCGAACACCGGGCCGTTGACCAGTTTGTAGCCGGGGACGTAGCGCTGCACCTGTTTGATCATCGCCTCGATGGCGGCGGTGATGGCCGGCTGGTCGGGTTCGCTGGCGGTCAGGCAATGCACGGTGTCGCGCATGATCAGTGGCGGCTCGGCAGGGTTGATGATGATGATCGCCTTGCCTTTCTTTGCGCCGCCGACCTTTTCCACCGCGCTGGCGGTCGTGCGGGTGAACTCATCGATGTTTTTCCGGGTGCCGGGGCCGACCGATTTGGAAGCGGCAGTGGCGATGATTTCCGCGTAGTCGACCGGCTGCACGCTGGACACTGCCGCCACCAGCGGAATGGTGGCCTGGCCACCACAGGTGACCATGTTGACGTTCATCACACCCCGCCCCAATTGGGCCTTGAGGTTGACGGGTGGCACGCAATAGGGGCCGACGGCCGCCGGGGTCAGGTCGATCATCAACACGCCCAGGGCGTTGAGCTTGCGCGAGTTCTGCGCGTGCACATAGGCCGAGGTGGCGTCGAAGGCGATCTGGATCTCGTCTTCAATGACGTGTGGCAACAGACCGTCAACGCCATCGGCGGTGGTTTTCAGGCCCAGCTCGCGAGCCCGCGCCAAACCTTCGGAAGTGGCGTCGATGCCGACCATCCATACCGGTTCCAGCACTTCGCTGCGCATCAGCTTGTACAGCAGGTCGGTGCCGATATTGCCCGGCCCGATCAGCGCGCATTTGATCTTTTTGCTCATGGTTTCTGGCTCCAGTGGAGGGAAGGGTGGTTCAAGGGACAAAGCGCAGGCTGGCTTCGCCCAACCCGCTCATGGTCAGGCTGATATGGTCTCCGGCGACCACAGGCACCAGCGGCGCGAGGGCGCCCGAGAGAATGATTTCGCCGCGACGAAAGGGGATGCCCAGCTCGCCCAGGGTATTGGCCAGCCAGGCCACCGCCGCGCAAGGGTGACCTTGCACCGCCGAACCCAGGCCCGAGCCCGCCGGCTGACCGTTCTTGAGCAGCTGCATGTGTACGACGGCCAGGTCCAGCTCTCGCGGGTCGATGCGATGTGTCCCGAGGGCGAATACACCGCACGAGGCGTTATCGGCCACGGTGTCCTGGATGCGGATCTGCCAGTCGTCAATTCGCGAATCAACGATCTCGAAGCAGGGCGCCACCGATTGGGTAGCGGCCAGCACGTCCTCGGCGCTGATCCCCGGGCCCTGTAAGTCTTCACCCAGGATAAAGGCGATTTCGCCTTCGGCACGGGGCTGGATCAGGTTGTAGCGAGCCAGGCTGACATCGCTGGCGACCTCGACTTGCATGGCATTGGTCAGGAAGCCGAAGTCCGGTTGGTGGACATCGAGCATCTCCTGCACGGCGCGGCTGGTGACCCCGATTTTCTTGCCGATCACCCGTTCGCCGAGGGCTTCGCGGCGTTTCAGGAACTGCAGGGAAATCCGATAGGCCTGCTCCAGGGTGATCGCTGGATAGCGACGGGTCAGGGGCGCGAGTGTCTGGCGATTGCGCAAGGCGTTGAACAGTTCATCACCGAGCGCGGTGATCAAATGGGCATCCATGGTGAGGGCTCCAGATGGCAGGAAAAAAAGCCTGCCCCGACAGCAAACCGGTGCAGGCGCAAAGGTGTCGGTTCAGCCGGGCCAGACCGACGAGTCGGCACCGCCATCGACATCGATGATCTTGCCGGTCACCCAGGCCGAAGCAGGGCTGGCCAGATAGAGTGCGGCGGCGGCGATGTCTTGCGGGGTTCCGAGGCATTTGAGCGGGGTGTTGGTTTCCATGACCTGGCGCATGGTCGTCGGCATTACGCCGTTGAGTGCTTCGGTCAGGGTGGGGCCCGGGGCGACAGCGTTGACCCGGATCTGCGGAGCAAAGTCCTGGGCCAGCAGACGGGTCAGGTGGCTGAGGGCCGCCTTGGCCGTGCCGTAGGCGCTGAAATGGCGCTGGGCGTAACGCGCCGCCACCGAGCTGATATTGATGATGTTGCCGCCACCGGCCTCGCGCATCAGCGGGACACACAACTGGCAGAAGGCGTAGGTGGTGGCGACGTTGAAATTCAGCACCTGGGCAAAGTCTTCGGGCGTCATTTCCAGCGGATCATTCGGCCCGCCGCCGCCCACGTTGTTGACCAGATGGGTGATTCGGCCCATCTGCTCGACGCTCTGGCGAACCAGTATCCGGCGCTGCTCGGCATCGTTGACGTCGCAGGCGACGGCCAGGGCGCGCCGACCAAAGTTGCGCACCTCCTCGGCCACCGCCTGCACCTCGTCCAGCGAGCGTGCCGAGCACACCACATCGGCGCCCGCTTCGGCATACGCCAGGGCAATCGCTCGACCAATGCCACGGCCGCTGCCGGTGACGATGGCGACGCTGCCGTCCAGGTGGAAACGCTGCAAAATACTCATGGGCCCTTGCTCCGTGGGGTCGGCTATAGATGGGTTCACTATCGCTGTGGTGGCCGGGCAAGGCATCGTCTCAACGGACTAGCGCCGCGGCGGCCGCATCATCGCTCCTAGCCCCATATAAGCAGGGTGTCACCGGCTCGCACGCCCTAGTCCGCTTTGACGATGAATGATTGCTCGCTCAACCCGATGATCCATCACAGTTCGCGCAGTGGCGCAGTGAGATCGGGAGAATTGAGTGATGCACAGCATGCGAGAAAAGACCCAGGACGAACGTGATCTGCTTGAACGTGCACGCAGCCTTGTGCCGGCACTCAAGGCACGTACGGCGCAGGCCGAAAAGGACTTGAAGGTGCCTGAAGAAAGCGTTGCGCAATTGCAGGCCGCCGGTCTGCTGCGAGCCTTGCAGCCACGGGCATTCGGTGGTTATGAAGTGGACCCGCGCACCTTCTTCGAAATCCAGACCATCCTGGCCGAGGGTTGCATGTCCACGGCCTGGATCTACGGCGTGATGGGGGTGCACCCCTGGCAGCTGGCGCGTTATCCGATCGAGGCACAACGCGAAGTCTGGGCCGACGACCACAGCACGTTGATCTGCTCGACCTATATGCCGGCGGCCAAAGTCACGGTGGTGGAGGGCGGTTACCGCATCAGCGGGCGCTGGAGTTTCTCGAGCGGCAGCGAACACTGCCAATGGATACTCCTCGGCGGTATCCTGCCGCCCGATGGCGACTATGCCGCCGAGCATGGCACCTTCCTGTTGCCCCGTAGCGATTACCAGATCGAGCGCAACTGGGACGTGCTGGGCCTGCGCGGCACCGGTAGCCACGACATCGTGGTCGAGGATGCGTTCGTCCCGGCCCATCGTGTGCAACGTACTAACAACTGGACCCTCGAAGCGACCCCCGGACGCCTGGTCAATACCAATCCGATCTATGCGATTCCCTTTGCCCAGGTGTTCTCCCGTGCGGTGTCGACCTCGGCCATCGGCGCCCTGCAAGGTGCGATCAACGAGTTCCGCGAAAACGCCGCCAAACACATCGGCAAACACGGCGCCCGCACCGCTGACGATCCGGTGGCGCAAACGGCGGTGGCCGAAGCCATGATCACCGTCGACAGTCTGCGCCTGGTGCTGGAGCGCAACTACGAGCACCTGATGACGCTGGCCCGGGCCGGCGAGTACCCGGACACCGAGACCCGCCTGCTGTACCGCTACCAGTCGGCCTACGTGACCAACATCTGCGCCGATCGGGTCAACGACCTGCTGCGCAGCATGGCTGCCTCGGGGTTGTACAACACCAACCCGGTAGCGCGGCTGTTCCGCGACCTGCACCAGGCGCGCGGGCACATTGCGAACAACTACATGGCTTACGGGCGCAGCTATGGCGCCGTGATGTTGGGCTTGCCCAACCCGGACCCTTACGTCTGAGGCCTCGCCGCCCGTTTCGATACCCCTGGGTTTGCACCTGTCCGCGGCATGCGGGCAGGTGGTCATGAGTACCTGACCTATGAACAATTACTTTGCCCTGCGCGTGGCACGCGTGATCGAGGAAACCGCCGATGCGCGCTCCCTGGTTTTCGACGTGCCTGAACATCTGGCTGAACGCTTTCGTTATCAACCCGGCCAGTTCCTGACACTGCGCGTTCCTTTCGAGGACGGCTGGCTGCCTCGGTGTTACTCATTGTCCAGCACGCCGTTGCTCGATGAGCCGCTGCGGGTGACGGTCAAGCGTGTGCATCAGGGACGTGCTTCCAACTGGCTGTGCGAAGAGCTCCAGGCGGGCGAGGCGCTGGAGGTGCTGCCACCGGCCGGTGTGTTCGTGCCACGCAACCTGGACAGCGACTTATTGCTGTTCGGCGGCGGCAGCGGTGTGACGCCGGTGCTGTCGATCCTGCGTTCGGCGTTGCTCGCGGGAACCGGTCGCATCCTGTTGATCTACGCCAACCGTGATGAAGACTCGGTGATTTTCAAGGATGAGCTCAAGGCCCTGGCCAGCGCCCATCCGCAACGCTTGCAAATCGTCCATTGGCTCGACTCGGTCCAGGGCGTGCCGAGTGTCGGACAACTGTGCGAACTGGCGCGGCCGTTTGTCGATGCCCACGCGTTCATTTGCGGACCAGCGCCGTTCATGGACGCAGTCGTCAGCGCCCTCGGTGACTTGGGCATGCCGGATGGCCGAGTGCATGTCGAGCGCTTCGTGTCGCTGCCCGGCGAAGGCGAACAGCCGCCAATCAGCAGCAGCGAAGCCGCCGTGGCCGCAAGGCTGGAGGTGCGCCTGGATGGCCAGGACTATCAACTGGGCTGCGACAGTGGCGAAACGGTCCTGGCCGCCATGGAGCGTGCCGGCCTCAATCCACCCGCCGCCTGCCGTGTCGGTGGCTGCGCCTCATGCATGTGCAAGCTGGAAAGCGGTGATGTCGAGCTGCTGCACAACGATGCGCTGGACGCGGGCGATCTGGCCGAAGGCTGGATCCTGGCCTGCCAGGCTGTGCCGACCACCGCGCAACTGCATATCCGTTTTCCCGAATGACGTCCCTGAATGATGCCAAGCCAGAGCCTACGATGAATCAGAGCCTGAACCTTGCGCCTTTGAGCGCAGCCCCTGTCACCCTGGCCCAGTTGCTCTTCAGCAGTGCCGAACGCTTCGCCGGTCGCACAGCCATCGAGGAAAACGGCCAACGTATCGACTATGCCCGCTTGCCCGAGCGTGTCCTGGAATTCACCAGGGGCTTGATGGCACTGGGCATCCAGGCGGGTGACCGGGTTGGTGTCTGGGCGCCCAACAGCGCTGACTGGATCCTCGCAGCACTTGGCATCCAGTGCGCCGGTGCAGTGCTGGTGCCGATCAATACTCGCATGAAGGGCCCGGAGGCCGCCGATGTGCTGGAGCGCAGCGGTTGCCGGGTGTTGTTCGTCCAGCAACGTTTTCTTGATGTCGACTACCCGGCGCTGCTGGCACCGCATCGGCCGGCCAGCCTGGAACACCTGATCATTGTCGAGGGTGAAACGCCTGCCCGGTCTTCGGACCTCACCCTTGCGCAGTTCTTGCTGGGCGCGGCGACCATCGATGCCGACAGTGCCAGGCGCCGTGCGCTGGCGGTCGGCCCCGAGACCATGTGCGATCTGTTGTTCACCTCCGGCACCACCGGCAAGCCCAAAGGTGTGATGAGCGGCCACGGCCAGAACCTGCGGGCCTTCACCGAATACGTCAAGGTCATTGGCCTGGTGCCGGGCGATCGTTACCTGATCGTCAATCCGTTCTTCCATGCCTTTGGCTACAAGGCCGGATGGCTGACCTGCCTGATCGGCGGCGCGACCATCCTGCCCCACGCGGTGTTCGACGCAGAAGCGGTGTTCGAGCGCATCGCCCGCGAGCGCATCAGCGTACTGCCCGGTGCGCCGACCCTTTACCTGTCGCTGCTGGCCCATCCCCGACTCAAGCAAACCGATCTGTCGAGCCTGCGCATCGCCGTGACCGGCTCGGCCAGCATTCCGCCAAGTCTGATCGAGCGCATGCGCAACGAGTTGGGATTTGCCGTGGTCACCACCGCCTACGGACTCACCGAGTGCGGAGGGCTGGCGACCATCTGCGATCCCCGGGACTCGGCGCAGGTGATCGCCGGCACCAGCGGACGGCCGATTGCCGGCACCGAAGTGAGCATCCGCGATCCGCATAACCTGGCGCTGGAACCAGGGCAGACCGGCGAGATTTGCCTGCGCGGCTTCCACGTCATGCAGGGCTACTTCCAGAACCCCGAAGCGACCCGCGAAGCCATCGACGCCGAAGGCTGGCTGCACACCGGCGATGTCGGGCGCCTGGACGAGGCGGGCAACCTGATCATCACCGATCGCTTGAAGGACATGTTCATTGTTGGCGGTTTCAACTGCTACCCGGCGGAAATCGAAGCGGCGCTGATCAAACACCCGGCGATTGCCCAGGTGGCGGTGATCGGTATCGCCGACGAACGCATGGGCGAGGTCGGCTGTGCCTGCGTGGTGCTGCGCGAAGGTCAAGTGCTCGATGAGGCTCAACTGATCGCCTGGAGCCGCGAGCAAATGGCCAATTACAAGGTGCCGCGCCAAGTGCGTTTCTTCGACGCCTTGCCATTGAACCCCTCGAGCAAGGTGGCAAAAAACGAACTGCGCGCGCTGGTGGGCAGCACCCAGGCGTAAAGCGGCCCCATCTCGCCAAATGGACGATGTGCGCGGCGGCGGTTCTTTTCATGCTGCGATGACACAAGCACAAAACAACAAAAAGGAGAGGAGCATGCTTACGCGAAATACGGTTGTCCGCCATTCAGCAAATCTGTGGAGAGGACGCAGCCTGTTGGCTGCGACCATTACCGTTGCCGGTGCCTCGGCCCACGCTGCGCCGACGATCGAACTGGGAGAAAACACCACACTGGAATCGGCGCTGACGGTCAACTACACCGCTTCCATGCGCACCGCCAAACAGGCCAATCAATATCTCAACGACCTGAACAACGACGACGGCACGCGCAACTTCAAGCGCGGCTCCTTGATCAACAACCGTCTGAGCCTGTTCGGCGAGTTGTTGCTCAAGCATGACAACCTCGGCGCGGTGCTGCGCGGGAGTGATTTCTATGACGACGTCTATCACCAGCGCAATGCCAACGACTCACCGGACACAGTGAACAAGTTGGGACACAACGATGGCTTCAGTGATGAAACCAGAAGGCAGAGCGGCAGCACCGCGCGCCTGCTGGATGCCTATGTGTATGGCAACTTTGAAATGGGCGAGACACAGTACTTGTCGCTCAAGGCCGGGCGACATCTGGTGGCCTGGGGCGAGAGCCTGTTCTGGCCCAACATCAGCCAGGGGCAGGCCCCGGTGGATGCCACCAAGTTCAACGTGCCCGGCACCGAAGCCAAGGACTCCTACCTGCCGGTGGGACAGGTGTCGGGCTCCTGGTCGCTGAATGAAGACCTGGCGCTGGTGGGCTACTACCAGTACGAGTGGGAAAAGACTGAACTGAACCCGGTGGGGGATTATTTCGGCAGCGATACCTTTGGTCCCGGTGCCGAATTCTTTCGTCTGGGTCGTGGGCAGGTCGACCGCTTGCCGAGCGGTGTGGCGGTCGGTTATGGCGGTGAGAAAGACCCCAGCGACAGCGGCCAATGGGGCGTTGGCGTGCGTTACCGGGTCACCGAGAACACCGAGGTGGGGCTTTTCCATTACCGCTATAACGAGCGCATCGGCTCGTTGTTCTTCGACTTCACCGGCAACACCCAATATTCATCGCTCAAGAGCATTGGCCATGACGGCACCGCGCCGATCTATCGCCTGGGCTACTTCGAAGACGTCAAGCTCACCGGCATCAGCTTCAGCTCCAAGGTCGGCGATTCGGTGCAGTACGCCGGTGACCTGAGCTACCGCGACGGCGCCTCGGTCTACCTGAACAACGGCTCGCCGACCACCGGGCAAATCTGGCAAGGCAACCTCAACGCGTCGTACATCCTCGGCCCAAGCTTGCTGGCCCAGCAGACGACCTTCATGGGCGAAGTGGTGCATCAGCGCATCGCCGGGGTGGACAGCCTGACAATCACCGGCGGAGGCCCCGGCGTGGACGGTACCTTCGATGAATTCGAATCGAAGACTCAGACCCGCGGTTCGACCCTGTTCGGCGTGGGCGCCTACATGGACTACCCGTCCATTGCCAACGGCCTGGACCTCAGCACCAAAGTGGTATGGACGCAGAACGTCGACGGCAGCGCCTATCAGGGGCTGGGGCGCGACGAGAAGCGTCTGACCGTGGGCGGTGACTTCAAGTATCTGGGCAACTTCCAGATCGGCATGACCTATGTCGCCTACCTGAGTTCGCCTGACGTCGCCCAAGGCCGGCTGCTGGCTGACCGCGATTACCTGTCGCTCAACGCCAAGTACACCTTCTGATGAACAGGGCTGCGTCGCGATGAGGCGACGCAGCCTGCGTTCGTAGCCTGATAACAATAAAGAGAGGCATCTCATGAACCCTCGTCCGACCCCGTCACCGTTCAGCCCGATTGCGATTGGCCCGCTGACCCTGAAAAACCGCTTTATCAAGTCCGCCACCAATGAGGGCATGAGTGCCCAGGGCGTGCCTTCCAGGCAGTTGGTCAAGTTGCACTCGGCCCTGGCCGCAGGCGGTATCGCCCTGACGACCGTGGCCTACTGCGCGGTGAGCAACGATGGCCGTACCTTGCCCAACCAATTGACCCTGACCCAGGCCAGCCTGCCGCATTTCAAGGCCCTGACCGACGGCGTGCATGAAGCCGGTGGCCTGGCCAGCGCGCAAATCACCCACGGCGGCTGCTTTACCTTTATCCGTGAACGTTCGACCAAGCGTCCGCTGTCGGCCAGCGGCGGCTTCAACAAGATCGGCTTGATGAGTGGCATGTTCCTCAAGCAAGCGATGAACGAGGCTGACATGCAACAGGTGGTACGCGACTTCGCGCAGGGCGCGCGTCTGGCACGCCAGGCCGGTTTCGATGCGGTGGAAATCCACATGGGCCACGGCTATTTGCTCAGCCAGTTCATTTCGCCGATGTACAACAAGCGTCGAGACCAGTACGGCGGCAGCCTGGAAAACCGCCTGCGTTTTCCGCGCCGGGTGTTGCGCGCGGTGCTGGATGCGGTCGGTCATGAGATGGCGGTGATCTGCAAGTACAGCGTCACCGAAGGTGTTCGCGCCGGTAACAGTGCCGAAGACGGGGCGAAGATCGCCCGCATGCTGGAGCAGGAGGGCGCCCACTTGCTGGTGCTCAGCGCGGGGATGAACGCCGAGTCGATCACCACCATGTTCGGCTCCTCGTTCCCCAAGGAAAACCGCGTACAGCAGAAGAACAAGATCATTGCCCTGGCGATGGCCATCCAGCGCCGCAAGGAACCGACCGTGGAATTCCGCGAGCTGTATCTGCTGGAACATGCGCGCAAGGTGCGGGCGGCGGTGAAGATGCCGCTGGCCTATCTGGGCGGCGCCAAGAGCCTGGCGAGTATCGAGACGATCATGGCCGAGGGGTTCGATCTGGTCGCCATGGGCCGGGTATTGCTGGCCGAGAATGACTATGTCAACAAGCTCGCCAGTGGCACCAGCCGCGATTCGATCTGCACCGCCTGCAACCGCTGCGTGGCGATGATGTACACGCCCGGTGGCACCTCCTGCGTACTGGGTAAGCCCGGTGATGCCGAATTGAACCGTCTGCCGGCGGCGGGGGCCTGAAATCGAGCCCTGGTTGCAGGAGCGAGCCTTGTCCGGCTGGAACGATAACGCGGTGACACAGGGACACCGCATCGTCCTGTTCGCGGGCAAGCCTCGCTCCTACAACGAACCAGATACCGCGGCGTCTTTATCAAACCGCGTCGCCACGGGTTTCAACCGTTCTGCAGGAAGTCGATGCAGCTGCGGTTGAACAATTCGCGGTGTTCCACCTGGACCCAATGCCCGCAGCGGTTGAGCACGATGAACCGGGCATTCGCTGCGCCATCGATGATGCGCTGGGCGCCGCTGACCGGGTTGAAATGATCGTTGTTGCCCCAGAAACCGAAGATCGGGCACTGAATCTCGCCCAGGCGCGACTCCATGTTCTGCACCATCATCGTGCTGAACAGGTTCTTCGGTTGAGTCACGGCCACCGCCACGCGTTCTTGCAGCAGGCTTTCCGGCAGGATCGAATCGTCGAACAACTGCAGACGCATCATGTTGCGCATTTCTTCCATGCCAATGGGCCCGGCGCTGAACAGGCTGACCATGCGCACGATGCCTTCCATCTTGAAGTAGGTTTCCCGCTCCTCGACACCGCCAGGTGCCAGCAGGATCAGACTCTGGGGCAATTGCGGCAGGCGCAGGGCCAGGCCCAGGGCAATCGCACCACCCAATGAGTTACCCAGTAGCGTGCAGCGCTTCACGCCGACGGATTCCAGGAAGGCCGCCACGCAGTCGACGAAAAAATCCAGGTTGTACTGTACGTCTTCGGGTTTGTCCGAGCGGCCGAAACCCGGAAGGTCGAGCACGAGGTTGCGGTAACCGGCAGCGACGAACTGCGGATAGTTACCCTTGAAATTACTGTAGCCACTGGCGCCCGGGCCGCTGCCATGCAGCCACAGCACCACGGGGCCCGTGCCCTCATCCAGGTAATGCAGGCGCAACCCGTTGGGCAGCGTTGCGTAATGGCCCACGGGCAGGGGCAGGTCTACGGGTTGATTCATGGGGTTCTCCATTGTCTGCGGATTCATGAAGCACAGCCGCGCCAGGCGCCGTAGCAGATTGAAGGGGATGCAGCGCCTGGCGAGGTGCGCACCCTGCCAATGCTGGGCGTTGACGGGAGGGATCACATCGTCCGTTCAGACCACGCGGCGATAGTCTCATCGGACGATGTGTGGCCAGGCACTTGCCGCTAATCATGCAGGGGACGGCTCCACTGCAAGGGCAGCGGGCCGCAGCGTATTCGTCCATTCGGAGATTGCTATGAAGTTACTCGATAAAGTGGCGTTCGTGACCGGTGCCGCGCAGGGCATGGGCCAGGCCATTGTGCGTGGATTTGTCGCCGAAGGCGCCAAGGTGGTGGCGGTCGACCTCAACCAGATTGCGCTGGCCGAGAGTCTTGCGGACCTGGGCGACAAAGTCCTGGCCCTGGCTTGCAACGTTGGTGAAAGCGCTTCCGTGGCCGATGCCATGGGCCAGGCCGAGCAGCACTTCGGCGGCCTCGACATCCTGGTCAACAACGCGGGCGTCGGCGCACTGGACAGCTTCCTTGAAACCCCTGACGAGAGCTGGGCGCGGGTGATCGGCGTGAACCTGGGCGGCACCTTCCTGTGCTGTCGCGAAGGCGCCAGGCTGATGATCAAGGGTGGACGCAAAGGAGCGATCATCAACCTCTCCAGCACCGCCGCGCTGACTGGCGACGGTCCTAGCCACTACTGCGCCTCGAAAGCCGGGGTGATGGGCCTGACCCGCTCGATCGCCCGAGAACTGGCCGCCAGCGGTATTCGCGTCAACACCCTGGTGCCGGGACCGACCAATACACCAATGATGGCCGGCATTCCTGACGACTACATGCAAGCGCTGCTGAAAAACGTGCCGTTGGGCCGCATGTGCGAGACGGACGAAATCGCCCGTGTTGCGGTGTTCCTCGCGAGCGAAGACGCCAGTTTCATGACCGGCCAGAACGTTGCCGTCAACGGCGGCATGGCCTTTATCTGATCGGAGAGTGACTGATGAGCAAGCGTTTACAGGGAAAAATCGCCTTCGTGACCGGCGCTGGTTCCGGCATCGGCGAAGCCACCGCACTGCGGTTTGCCGAGGAGGGCGCTACTGTGGTGCTGTGCGGGCGCCGCGTTGAGCCACTGCAGGGTGTGCAGGAAAAAATTCTCGGCTTCGGCGGCCAGGCTGAAATCGCCGTCGCCGATGTCAGCGACGAGCAAGCCTACGTCAGTGCACTGCAAGCCACTGCACAACGTCACGGACGTCTGGACATCCTGGTCAATAATGCGATGGCCTACACCTGGGGCGACATCGACAACATGACCACCGCCGACTGGCACGCCAACTTCGCCACCACCGTCGATGGCACCTTCTTCGGCACGCGCACGGCGATGCGCCTGATGAAAGAGCAGGGCGGCGGTTCGATTGTCAACATCGCCTCGATCTGCGGGCTGTTCGGAACCGCGCAGATGGCCGGTTACTCGGCGGCCAAGGCGGCAGTGATCAACTTCAGCCGCGCGGCGGCCAGCGAAGGCGCGCCGCACAACATCCGTTGCAACGTGATCATCCCGGGCGTGGTCGATACCCCGGCGACCGCCGGCATGCTCGGCGACAAGAAGGCCCGTGCCAACACCGAAAAAGTCATCCCGATGAAACGGGTCGGCCTGCCGGTGGAGCTGGCGAACGCCATTTTGTTCCTGGCCAGCGACGAGGCCTCCTATGTCACCGGCGCCAGTCTGGCGGTCGACGGCGGACGTGGTTCCGACCTGTACACGGTGTTCGACTGATGGGCCTGGAATCCGCCGCGCTGCTTGAGCGCATCGACCGCCTGGAGTCGCTGGACGCGATCCGTCAACTGGCCGGCAAATACGCGCTGGCCCTGGATATGCGTGACATGGACGCCATGGCCAACTGTTTCGCCCCGGATGTGCGCGTGGGGCGTGACAAGAGCGGTCGGGCGCACCTCAAGGCCTGGCTGGACGAAACCATGCGCAAGCAGTTTCACGGCACGTCCCATCACCTGGGCCAGCACATTATCGAGTTCAGTGACCCGGATCACGCCACGGGCGTGGTCTATTCCAAGAACGAGCATGAGACGGGCCCCGAGTGGGTGATCATGCAGATGCTGTACTGGGACGACTACGAGCGGATTGATGGGCGCTGGTGTTTCCGTCGTCGCCTGCCGTGCTACTGGTATGCAACCGACCTGAACAAGCCACCGATCGGCGGCTTGAAAATGCGCTGGCCGGGGCGCGAGCCCTATGCCGGTACCTTCCACGAACTGTTCCCGTCCTGGGATACGTTCTGGGCGAAACGGCCGGACAAGGAAGCGTTGCCGGAAATTGCCGAGCCGGCGCCGTTGGAGGGGTTTCTTGCGACGCTGCGACGCGGGGCAGGTGACCCGAAGATTCGGGTTCGCTGACTTCGCCCCTGCGTAGGAGCGAGCCTGCTCGCGAAAAACGCCAGGACAACGCGGGCATTCAGACAGCCCGCGTCATCGTTGCCGAATATCGCGAGCAAGCTCGCTCCTACAGTGGGAAGTCGTAGGAGCGAGCCTGCTCGCGAAAAACGCCAGGGCAACGCGGGTATTCAGACAGACCGCGTCTCCCGCGGCATCCCCAGCGCCCGTTCGGCAATGATATTGCGCTGTATCTCGTTACTGCCGCCATAAATCGTGTCGGAGCGGGTGAACAGGAATAGCGACTGCAAACGGCTCAGCTGGTAAGGCGCGCCCTCGAGGATTTCTGCCTCGTCGCCCAACACATCCATCGCCAGTTTCCCAAGATCCGAGTGCCAGGTGGACCAGGCCAGTTTGTAGATCATGGCTTCGCGCTTGAGACTGCCATCCTGCGGACCGGAGAGCATGCGCAGCGAGTTGTAGCGCAACACCTTCAGTCCCGACCACGCCTGTGCGATGCGCTGGCGCAGCAATGGGTCGCGCGAGGCGCCATTGGAGCGGGCGATGCGGATGATTTCATCGAGTTCGTTTTGAAATTGCATCTGTTGGCCCAGCGTCGAGACACCGCGTTCGAAGCCGAGCAGGGCCATGGCGATTTTCCAGCCGTCGCCCGGTTGGCCGATCAGGTTATCGGCGCGGGTTACTGCCTGATCGAAAAACACTTCGTTGAACTCGCTGGTGCCTGTCAATTGCTGGATCGGCTGCACGCGGATCTGCGCCTGGGCCATCGGCACCAGCAGGAATGACAGGCCATGATGACCTTGGCTTCCGGACTCTGTGCGCGCCAGCACGAAACACCAATCGGCTTCGTGCGCCAGCGAGGTCCAGACTTTCTGGCCGCTGATAAGCCAGTGTTCGCCCGTGTCATCGAGCCTGGCCCGGGTTTGCACGTTCGCCAGGTCGGAACCGGCGCCGGGCTCGGAATAGCCCTGGCACCAGAACTCGCTGCCAGTGAGGATGCCGGGCAACAAGCGTTGTTGCTGGGCGGGGGTGCCGAAGGCGGCCAGGGTCGGGCCGACCAGTCCTTCGCCGATGTGGCCCATGCGTCCGGGGCCGCCGGCCCGGGCGTATTCCTCATGGAAAATCACCTGCTGGCAGATGCTCAGTCCTCGCCCACCCTGCTCTGTGGCCCATCCCAGACCAATCCAGCCACCTGCGGCGAGTTCTCGCTCCCAGGCTTTACGTTCCTCGGGAAAACTATGCTCGTCGCCGGGGCCGCCGCGATAGCGCAACGACGCAAACTCACCACTCAGGTGCTCGGCCATCCATTGGGCGACCTCTTGACGGAAAGCCTCGTCGGCCTTGCTGAAACCGATTTTCATGCGTCTTCTCCAAACAGGTGTGTCGCCATGCGTTCACGATGCAGCGCCGGGCTGCCCAGCAATTGCTCGCTGGCGCGGGCGCGCTTGAAGTACAAGTGCGGGTCGTATTCCCAGGTAAAACCTACGCCGCCATGCAACTGGATCGACTCGGCGGCGCAGTGGAAAAATGCTTCGCTGGCATGGATCTTCGCCGTCGCGGCAGCCATGGCCAGTTCGCTGGCCACCGCGATATCACCTTCAGGGTCGAGGTGTTCCTGCACGACGCAGGCGGCGTAGTAGATCGCGGAACGGGCGCATTCGACCTGCAGCATCATGTCGGCGCAGCGGTGCTTTATGGCCTGGAAACTGGCAATGGTGCGGTTGAATTGCCGGCGTTCGGCAATGTACGCCAGGGTCAGGTCGAGCACTTGCTGCGCGCCACCGACCTGTTCGGCGGCCAGGCCGGCGGCGGCAATCGAAAGGGTCTCGCGCAGCACCGGCCAGCCCTGGTCGGGGGCGCAGAGCATTTGCGCCTCGTTAACGAACACATCGTGCAGTTCGATACGTGCAAGGCGGCGTGTCTGATCCAGGGTGGGCAGGGGCGTGCACAGGATTCCCGGCGTATCGGCAGCGACGGCGAACAGGTTGATGCCCGATTCTCCCTCGCTGCCGGGGTTGCGCGCAGCGACGATCAGCAAGTCCGCTTGTGCCCCGTCGATGACCTGGGTGTAGACGCCGTTCAGGTAGCAGCCGCCGGCAGCGGGCCGGGCAATCGCTTGCACACTGCGTGCATCCCAGCCTTTGCCACTGGCGAACGCCAGTGTCGCCGTGGTTTCACCGGCGGCAATCGCACTGAGCCAGTGTTCCTGGAGGGCCGTGTTGTGTCCCGCCAGGAGCGCAGGGGTGGCCAGGCAGGTTGTGGCGAACAGCGGCGAGCCCAACAGGAAGCGACCGCTCTGTTCCAGCAGAATCGCCAGCTCGACAAACCCCAGGCCCATGCCACCGAAACGCTCGGGGATCATCAGCGCCGGCCAACACAGCTCAAGGCCGATGCGCCGCCAGACATCGGGGTCGTAACCGTCCGCGCGAATCATGGCGGCACGCACGGCATGGGAATCGCTGACGGCGGCGAGAAAACGCTCGGCGCTGTCGCGAATCATCAGGTGTTCTTCGGTAAAAGCGAACTCCATGGGGTTGTCTCTGCAAGGCGGATGGATGCAGCAGTCTGGGTTGTTCGGGGCGACTGTCGAATCACTAAAACGGACTAGTGCGCAGGCAGTTGGTTGCGCCGCGTCATCGTTCTTCGCCCGCAGGAGCGCGCAGGCCGTGGTGGTGCTTAGTCTCAACGGACGATGAAGCGGCGGGCGGCGCTTTGCACAATGCTCGCCACGCACCCCCTTCAGCCAATGAGAACTTAGGCATGATCGATATTCGTGGTTTGAGCTATTTCGTCTCCCAGATCGAGAACCTCAGTCAGTGGCAGCGTTATGCCGAGGACGTGCTGGGCATGCAGGTGCATGCGGCGCCGGGCGGGGGCCTGTACGTAAAAATGGACGAACGCCCGTTTCGCATGCTGATCGTCGAAGGCAGCGAGGCACGTTATCTGGCATCCGGCTGGGAGCTGGCCGGCGAGCCGGCGTTCCAGGCGGCCCTCGAACACCTGATTGCGGCGGGTGTTGAATGGCAGCCGGGCACCCCCGCCGAAATCGATCAGCGTGGTGTCCAGGCACTGGTCAAAGTCACCGATCCGTCGGGCAACACCCATGAACTGAGTTGGGGTCATCGCTCCGACTGCCTGCCGTTTGTGTCGCCCCAGGGTGTGCCGCGTTTCATCACCGGCGACATGGGCCTGGGCCATACCGTGCTGCCGGCACCGAACTTCGACGCCACGCTGGCGTTCGCCAAGGACGTGCTGGGTTTCGAGCTGTCGGACATTTTCAACTTCCGCCCGGATCCGTCCAAGCCACCCGTGCGCATTCACTTCCTGCATTGCCATAACGCCCGCCATCACAGCCTGGCGCTGGCCGAATACCCGGTGCCGTCAGGTTGCGTGCACGTGATGGTCGAGGTGGATTCGATGACCGAAGTCGGTCGTGCCCATGACCGGTTGCTGGCCCATGACGTGAACCTGTCGGCAACGCTTGGCCAGCACCTGAACGATCGCATGACCAGTTTCTACATGAAGACACCGTCGGGATTCGATCTGGAATACGGCTTTGGTGGATTGCAAGTCGATTGGGCCGAGCACTCGGCATTCGAGTTCACCCGCGTGAGCATTTGGGGGCACGACTTTTCGGTCGGCCGACAGTAAGGAATTGTCATGATAAATAAACAAATGACAGCGGCCGATGCGGTCGCTCAATTACGCGATGGCATGACCATCGGTTTCGGCGGTTGGGGGCCACGGCGCAAGCCGATGGCGATTGTGCGCGAGATCCTGCGATCAGACGTCAAGGACCTGACCGTGGTGGCCTACGGCGGCCCCGAAGTGGGCATGCTGTGCGCGGCCGGCAAGGTCAGGAAACTGGTGTTCGGTTTCGCCACGCTCGACGCCATTCCGTTGGAGCCCTATTACCGCAAGGCCCGCGAGGCCGGTGAACTGGAGTTGCTGGAACTCGACGAAGGCATGTTCCAGTGGGGCTTGCGCGCCGCCGGCATGCGCCTGCCATTTCTGCCGACCCGTTGCGGTCTGGCGACTGACGTCATGCGCCTGAATCCGCAACTCAAGACCGTCGCGTCGCCTTATGCCGATGGCGAGGTACTGCTGGCGATGCCGGCGTTGAATCTCGATGTGGCCTTTGTCCATGTCAATGTCGCCGATCGCCTGGGCAATACCCTGGTGACCGGCCCGGACCCTTATTTCGATCACCTGTTCGCCCGTGCCGCGCAACAGTGTTTCGTCTCCTGCGAACGCCTGGAAGAACGTCTGGCATTGAGCGCCGAGCAAGCTCGGTTCAATACCTTCGAGCGCTATCTGGTGAGTGGGGTGGTGCATGCACCGCTGGGCGCACACCCGACCGCTTGCGCCCCTGATTACGGCTGGGACATGAAACATCTTAAGGGCTATGTCGCCAGCAGCCAGGCGGAAAACGGCTGGCAGGACTATGTGCAGACCTACGTCGCCGGCGGCGAGCAGGCCTATCAGGCACAGAACGGCGGTGCCGACTCCATGGGCGCCTTGCCCCTTCCCGTGTTCTGAGGATTAGCGACTATGTCTGCAACCTGTGACTTCACCCTGGCTGAACTGATGATCGTCGCCGCCTCCGAGGCCTGGCGCGGCAATGGCGAAGTGATTGCCTCGGGTCTTGGCGTGATTCCGCGACTTGGCGCGAGCCTGGCCAAACTGACCCACAGCCCCGAGCTGCTGATGACCGACAGCGAAGCCTTCCTGGTCGAAGAGCCGATTCCGCTCGGCCCGCGTGGCGACTACGTGCCGCGTTACTCGGGCTACCTGTCGTTCGAGCGGGTCTTCGAATGTGTCTGGGGTGGTCGCCGTCACGCGATGATCGGCCCGACCCAGATCGACCGCTGGGGCCAGACCAACCTGTCCTGCGTGGGCGATTATCAAAAGCCCAAGACCGCGATCCTCGGCGTGCGCGGTTTGCCGGGCAACAGCATCAACCACCTGAACTCGTTTTTCGTGCCCAGCCACAACAGCCGGGTGTTCGTCAGCGGCGAAGTGGACATGGTGTCCGGCGTCGGCTTCAAGGCCGACCGCTGGCCCGAAGGTGCGCGCCGCGACCTGATGGACATCCGCTGGGTAGTCAGCGATCTGTGCGTGCTCGATTTCGACGGCCCCGACCGTGCGGTGCAGGTGCGCTCGTTGCACCCTGGCGTGACCTTCGAGCAGGTCCAGCAAAACACCGGCTTCCCGTTGCTCAAATCGGCGCAACTGCATGAAACGGTGCACCCGACCGAAGAGCAGTTGGCCCTGATCCGCCGACTCGACCCCCACGATTACCGCGCTACGGCGATCAAGGGCAATCCGCCCGGCATCCGTCAGGCCTGAGGCGAGGACAGTGAACATGCACAGCAGCGAGAGTGAATTCGTCGTCCGTGAGGACAAAGCCGTCTACGAAACAGACACACCGGTGCTGTACAGCGTGGCCGAGGGTATTGCCACACTGACGCTGAACCGGCCGACCTTCAACAATGCGCAAAACTCGCAGATGACCTATGCCCTGGACGCCGCCTTTCGCGAGGCGGTCAACGATGACGAGGTCAAGGTCATCGTCTTGCGGGGCAACGGCAAGCATTTCTCGGCAGGTCACGACATCGGCACGCCGGGGCGCGATATCGACAAACCGTTCGAGCGCGCGCACCTGTGGTGGGACCACACCAACAAACCCGGTGGCGAGCAACTTTACGCCCGGGAACAGGAGGTCTATCTGGGCATGTGCCGCCGCTGGCGCGAATTGCCCAAACCGACCATTGCCATGGTCCAGGGTGCCTGTGTCGCGGGTGGGCTGATGCTGGCCTGGGTGTGTGATTTGATCATTGCCAGCGATGACGCATTCTTCCAGGACCCTGTGGTACGCATGGGCATTCCGGGGGTGGAGTATTTTGCCCATCCCTATGAAATGAACCCGCGCATCGCCAAGGAATTCCTGTTTACCGGCGACCGCATGAGCGCCGACCGGGCCTGGCAAGTGGGCATGGTCAACCGCGTGGTGCCCCGTGAAGCGCTTGAACAAGCGTGCTATGCACTGGCCGCCGGCATCGCCCGCCAGCCACGCATGGGCCTGGCACTGACCAAGCAGGCGATCAACCACGTCGAAGACCTGCAGGGCAAGCGCACGGCCATGGATGCAGTGTTCGCCTGGCACCATTTCGCCCACGCCCATAACGAGCTGTTGTCCGGCGACAAATTGGGCGGCTTCGATGCCAAAGGCATGGCCCGGGCCAACAAGCAGGCCGAGGACAAACGCCCATGAACCGATGGCTTGATACGCCCTTGACCGAGGCGCTCGGTTGTCGCTACCCGATTGTGCAAACCGCGATGGGTTGGGTCGCCGACGCCAACCTGGTGATCGCCACGACCCAGGCTGGCGGCTTCGGTTTCCTGGCCGGTGCAACCATTCCCGCTCACGAACTGGAAAGCGAAATCCGCAAGGTGATCGACGCCACCGGGGGCAGCAACTTCGGGCTCAATTTCCATATGTTCCAGGACAACGCCGCGCAGTGCGTCGACCTGGCGATCCAGTACCGCCTGCGTGCCGTGAGCTACGGGCGCGGCCCGGACAAACAGACCATCGCGCGGTTCAAGGCGGCCAAGGTGCTCTGTATCCCGACAGTGGGGGCACTCAAACATGCGCTGAAGGCCGTGGAACTCGGCGCCGATCTGATCACCATTCAGGGCGGCGAGGGCGGCGGTCATACCGGCGGTGTGCCCAGTTCCATCCTGTTGCCCCAGGTACTGGCAGCGGTCAAGGTGCCGGTGATCGCCGCCGGAGGGTTTTCCACGGGCCGTGGCCTGGCCTCGGTGCTGGCCGCCGGCGGTGCCGGGATCGCAATGGGCACGCGGTTCCTCATGACTCGCGAATCGCCGACGCCGCCGGCGACGTTGCAGCGCTACCTGAAGGTCAGCGACCCGCAACAGGTGCGGGTCACCACAGCGGTGGACGGCATGCGCCACCGCATGATCGAAAACCGCTTCATCAATCATCTGGAAAAGGCCGGCCCGTTCGGGCGCTTGCGCATGGCCCTGGGTAGCGCTTGGCAATGGAAGCAGCACACAGGCATGAGCCTGGGGCACATGGCCACGGTATTTCTGCGTGCATTGCGTGAGGACCCGTCCGCGCTATCGCAAGTGGTTATGGCTGCCAACCAACCAGTGCTGCTGCAACGCTCAATGGTCGATGGCGAGCCGGACGAAGGCATCCTGCCCAGCGGCCAGGTCGCTGCGGCGATCGGCGAGTTGCTCAGTTGCCGTGAGGTCATCGAAGGCATCGCCAGTGAAGCCGAGCAATGCCTGGACGCGCTCCTGGCCCGCCGCCAGCCCCATTCATCGAACCATCCCGCCAGTATTGGAGAACCCCTGTGAACCAGGCATTTACCACACAACTCAATCAGGGGATCGCGGAACTGGTGATCGCCAAACCACCGGTCAACGCCCTTGACAGTCAGCAATGGCACGCCCTGGCGCGACAGATCGAGGCACTTGGGGCCGACCCCGAAGTCCGCGTGATTGTCATCCGCGCCGAAGGCCGGGGCTTTTGCGCCGGTGTCGACATCAAGGAACTCGATAAGTACCCCGAGCGAATTGTCGACGTTAATGCCGGCAACTACGCCACGTTCAAGGCCGTGCATCGCAATCCGGTGCCAGTCATTGTTGCGGTGCACGGCTTCGTCCTGGGTGGCGGCATCGGCATCACCGGGGCGGCGGATATCGTCATCGCGTCTGACTGCGCGACTTTCGCCTTGCCGGAAGTCGACCGTGGCGCGATGGGGGGTGGTGCGCATTTGCAACGTCTGTTCCCGGTGCAAAAAGTCCGCTACCTGTTTTTTACCGGCGACAGCATCGGTGCGCCCGAAGCCCTGCAATACGGTTTTATCGAGCGGATTGTCAGCAAGGACCAACTGCGCGAAACCGCCCTGGGCATCGCGGCGAAAATCGCCGAAAAAAGCCCAAGCATGATCCGCATCGCCAAGGAAGCCTTGAACGGTATCGAAGACGGCAACCTGGAAGACAAATATCGCTGGGAGCAGGGCTTCACGATGCAGGCCTACAGCAGCCCGGACTCCGCGGAGACCCGCCGGGCCTTCGTCGAAAAACGCGACGCCAAGTTCTGAGGGAACGCCATGGAACTGACTTACACACCCCAACAAACCGCCTTCCGCGCCGAAGTGCGCGCCTGGCTGGCGGCCAACCTGCCGCGCGAGCCGCTGGCCAGCTACGACACCCGCGAAGGCTTCGAACAACACCGTGCCTGGGAGGCGAAGCTATTCGAGAGTCGCTGGTCGATGGTGATGTGGCCCGCCGAACTGGGCGGTCGCGGTTGTGACCTGATCGAGTGGCTGATTTTCGAAGAAGAGTACTACGGCGCCGGGGCGCCGATGCGGGTCAACCAGAATGGCCAGTTGCTGTTGGGGCCGACGCTGATGGAGTTCGGCACGCCTGAACAGAAGCAGCGGTTTCTGCCGCGCATGGCCGCCAGCCTCGACATGTGGGCCCAGGGCTGGTCGGAACCGAATGCCGGTTCGGACATGGCGGCGATCACCAGCAAGGCGACACTCGACGGTGAGCATTACGTGATCAACGGCCAGAAAACCTGGTCGACCCGGGCGATATTCGCCGACTGGCTGTTTGGTCTGTTTCGCAGCGAACCGGGCTCGAGCCGCCACCATGGCCTGTCGTTCGTGATGGTGCCGCTCAATGCACCGGGAGTGAGCATTCGCCCGATCAAGGCCCTCAATGGCAAGGATGCCTTTGCCGAAGTGTTTTTCGACGACGTCCGGGTGCCGGTGGCCAACCGTATCGGTGCCGAAGGGCAGGGCTGGCACGTGGCGATGGCCACCGCCGGTTTTGAACGCGGGCTCTTGCTGCGTTCGCCGGCGCGTTTCCAATACACCGCGCGCAAGCTGGTGGAACTGTACAAGGCCAACCGCGAGAGCGCCGACCGCGACCCGAGCCTGCGCGACGCGGTGCTGGAAACCTGGATGGGTGCCGAGGCGTATGCCCTGTCGGCCTACTACACGGTCGGCCGGCTGAGTCGGGGCGAGCAGATTGGTGCCGAGTCGAGCATCAACAAGATCATCTGGTCGGAGCTCGACCTGAAAATGCACGAAACCGCGATGCGCATTCTCGGCAGCCGCGCCGAGCTGCTACCGCCCGTGGAGGGCGATGCGGCGGGCTGGCTGGAGGGGTTCCTGTTCGCCCAGTCCGGGCCGATCTACGCCGGAACCAACGAGATCCAGCGCAACATCATTGCCGAGCGGATGCTCGGCTTGCCGAAATAAGGAACGGGCCATGGACTTCACTTTTACCGATGACCAGCTGACGTTTCGCGAAGCCATCAGTCGTTTCCTGATGACCGAAGCCGCCCCGGAAATGCTCCGGGAAATCTGGGAGACCGATGTCGGTCGTTCACCGGACCTGCGCGGCAAGATTGCCGAACAGGGCCTGACCGCCTTGTCGGTGCCGGAGGCCGAGGGCGGTCTGGGCATGGACGATTTGGCCTGGGCGTTGATGACCCAGGAACTGGGTTATTACGCGATTCCCGACTCCCTGGCCGACACTGCGTATGTCGCCACCGGGCTGCTCACCAGCCTGCCAAGCGGGCACCCGGCCCGCAGCAGTCTTTTACCGCGCATTGCCGAAGGCACCGTGCGCATTGCCATCAGTCATCCCGTCAACCCGCTGGTCAGTGATGCTCAGCTGGCTGAAGTCTTGATCCTGACCGATGGCGACGACATTCATATCGTGCCGCGCGCCCAGGTGGATGTTCAGCAACGGCCGAGCATCGACGCGTCCAGGCGTCTGGGGCGGGTTATCTGGAACCCGACCCCGGCCACCTGCGTGGCCAGTGGCGCATTGGGTCGTACCCTGCAGGCACGACTGCTCGAGCGTGGCGCCTTGTCGGTGGCCGGGCAACTGCTCGGGCTGGCGCAACGCATGCTGGATTTGTCCGTGGACTACGTCGCGCAGCGCAAACAGTTCGGCAAGCCGATCGGCAGCTTCCAGGCCGTCAAGCATCACCTGGCCGATGTTGCCCGGCATATCGAACAGGCCAAACCGGTGCTGTACCGCGCCGCGCATGGCCTGGCCAGGGGCGATGCCTATGCCGGCGTGTGGGTTTCCCAGGCCCGCCTGGCCTGCTGCGAAGCCAGCTGGATCGCGGCGCGCAAGGGTATTCAGGTGCATGGCGCGATGGGCTACACCTGGGAAGTCGACCTGCAGATGTTCATGAAACGTGCCTGGGCGCTCGATGCGTCCTGGGGGGATCGCGGTTTCCATAAAACCCGTGTCGGCGAGTACGTGTTCGCCGATGGTGCCCGCCTGGGCCCGGGCCATACCTTCGAGGAGTGAGTCATGCCAGAGGCCTATATTGTTGATGCACTGCGCAGCCCGACCGGCAAGCGCAAGGGAGCCTTGAGCCACGTTCACGCCATTGACCTGGGCGCCCGGGTGCTCAAGGCGTTGGTGGAGCGCAACGCCATTCCCGGCGAAGACTATGACGATGTGATCTTCGGTTGCGTCGATACCATCGGTGCCCAGGCCGGGGACATCGCCCGCACCAGTTGGCTGGCCGCCGGTTTGCCACTGAACGTGCCCGGGACCACGATTGATCGCCAGTGCGGCTCTTCACAACAGGCGCTGCATTTCGCCGCGCAGGCGGTGATGAGCGGCACTCAGGACGTGATAGCCGTCGGCGGGGTGCAAACCATGACCCGGATTCCGATTTCTTCGGCCATGCTGGCCGGGCAGGCGCTGGGTTATCCCGATCCGTTTTCCGGCAGTGAAGGCTGGCGCGCACGGTTCGGCGATCAACCGGTCAACCAGTTCTACGCCGCGCAGCGCATCGCCGATCATTGGGGCATCAGCCGCGAGCAGATGGAGGCCTTCGCCCTGCAAAGTCATGCCCGCGCCCTGGCCGCCATCGAGAGCGGGCGATTCGCCCGGGAAATCGTTGCCTGCAACGGTTTGCGAGTGGATGAAACGCCGCGCCTGACCAGTCTTGCGAAAATGGCCGAATTGCAGCCGGTGGACCCGCAATTCCCCTCGATCACCGCCGCTGTTTCAAGCCAGACCTGCGACGCCTCGGCAGCATTGCTGGTGGTGTCGGAGGCAGCGCTCAAGCGTTATGATCTGACGCCTCGCGCGCGCATCCATCACCTGACGGTGCTGGGCGATGACCCGATCTGGCACCTGACCGCGCCGATCGCCGCGACCCGTCGGGCTCTGGAGAAAACCGGTTTGCGCATGAGCGATATCGACCGGGTAGAGATTAACGAAGCCTTCGCCTCCGTGGTCATGGCCTGGGCCAAGGAGCTCGACTACGACCCGGCGCGCACCAACGTCAATGGTGGCGCCATCGCCCTGGGTCACCCGCTGGGTGCCACGGGAGCCCGGCTGATGACCACGCTGCTGAACGAGCTGGAATGCAGCGGTGGCCGTTACGGCCTGCAAACCATGTGCGAAGGCGGCGGCCAGGCCAACGTCACGATCATCGAACGCCTCTAGGGTTTTCCCTTATCCATCCGTACCGCCGCCCGTGGGGCGTGCGGTCGCGCAGTCAAAGGAGTCAAGCATGGCTATATGTTCAGGCCGCACCGTGATCATCACCGGGGCCGGCGGCGGGCTCGGTCGCGCCTATGCGCTGGCGTTCGCCGCAGCGGGCGCCAACGTGGTGATCAACGATATCCGCGCCGATGCGGCGCAAGACGTCGCGGGCGAAATCCGCGCCAGTGGTGGCCAGGCCATCGCGAACAGTGACGACATCACCACCCTGGCCACCGCGCAGCACATCATCGACGCGGCGTTGGGGGCCTTCGGTGAAGTGCATGTACTGGTCAACAATGCCGGGGTCCTGCGCGACCGCATGTTTATCAGCCTCAGCGAAGAAGACTGGGACATGGTCATGCGTGTGCACCTCAAGGGGCATTACTGCCTGGCCAACCTGCTGGGGCGGCGTTGGCGTGATCTGGCCAAGGCCGGTACACCGGTTGACGGTCGCATCATCAACACCAGCTCCGGCGCGGGTCTCCAGGGCTCGGTGGGGCAGTCCAATTATTCAGCGGCCAAGGGCGCGATTGCCTCGTTGACGCTGGTCCAGGCGGCCGAACTGGCGCGTTACGGCATCACCGCCAACGCACTGGCCCCTGCAGCGCGTACCTCGATGACCGAAAGCGCGATGCCTGATGTGGTGAAGAAGCCCGAGGACGATAGCTTCGATGCCTGGGCCCCGGAAAACGTTGCACCGCTGGTGGTGTGGCTTGGGAGCACGGAATCGGCCCACGTCAACGGCCAGGTGTTCGAGAGCCAGGGCGGGCGAATTTCCCTCGGGGACGGCTGGCGCACCGGCGTGACCCGCGACAAGGGGGCGAGGTGGCAGGTGGAGGAAATTGGTGGCGCCGTAGCCGAGATCCTCGCCGAAGCCCCGAAGGCTCAGAAGGTGTGGGGTACGTAGTCGCCAAGCTTGCCCTCGAACCGGGCGCAGCGGCGTGTCTGTCACTGCGCCTTTTCGTTCTTCGCGGGCAAGCCGAGCTCCCAGGGACACCGGGGTTTTCTACCCTGTTTTGACGATGCGCCCACCTGGCGCCCTCTCTACAAATGCAGGGCATTCATTCCCTGGAGGTAGACGCTGTGAAACAAGCCCCCCCTTATGTTCCCGGTCATCAACTGCTGGCAGGCAAGTCGGTGCTGATTACCGCCGCCGCAGGTGCCGGTATCGGGTACTCAGCCGCCCGGCGCAGCGCCGAGGAGGGCTGCCGGGCATTGATGATTTCCGACGTGCACCCGCGTCGCCTTGAAGAGGCGGTGGAGCGCCTCAAGGCTGAAACGGGCCTGCAAGCCATTTATGGCCAATTGTGCAATGTCACCCTCGAAAATGAGGTCCAGGCCCTGGTGGCGAGCGCCGAGGAACACCTCGGCGGCGTCGATGTGCTGATCAACAATGCGGGCCTCGGTGGCCAGAAGCGCGTGGTCGAGATGAGCGACGAAGAGTGGCTGCGGGTGTTGGATGTGACCCTGACGGGCACGTTTCGCATGACCCGCGCGATGCTGGGGCCGATGCAACGCCGTGGCGCGGGTGCCATCGTCAACAATGCATCGGTCCTCGGTTGGCGCGCCCAGAAGGAACAGGCGCATTACGCCGCGGCCAAGGCCGGGGTCATGGCGCTGACCCGTTGCAGCGCGCTGGAGGCCGCGGAGTATGGCGTGCGTATCAACGCGGTGTCGCCATCAATTGCCCTGCATGACTTTCTCAAGAAGGCTTCCAGTGAAGAGCTGCTCGCCAGCCTGGCCGGGCGCGAGGCGTTCGGGCGTGCCGCCGAAGTCTGGGAAGTCGCCAACGTGATGATGTTCCTGGCCAGAGATTACGCCTCCTACATGGTCGGCGAAGTGTTGTCCGTCAGTTCTCAACAAGCCTGAGGAGTAGGCGATGACTCATGTTTTCAGCAGTGCCCGGGCGTTGCTCGAGGCCGAAGGCCTGGACCTCGGCTGCACCGAATGGCTGACCATCAACCAGGCGCGCATCGATCTGTTCGCCGAAGCCACCGGCGATCACCAGTGGATTCATGTCGATCCGGTACGCGCCGCCACCGGCCCGTTCGGTGCTTGCATCGCCCACGGTTACCTGACCCAGTCGCTGGTCAACCTGTTCCTGCCGCAATTGCTCACGATCGACAACATGGCGATGGGCGTCAATTACGGCAGTGACCGCGTGCGCTTCCCGGCACCGGTCAAGGTTGGATCGCGGGTGCGTGGCAGCGCCAGCATCGTGCGTGCCGAACAACTGGCGGACGCTGTGCAATTGGTGGTGCGCGTCACTGTGGAAGTCGAGGGCCAGTCGCGCCCCGGCTGTGTGATCGACACGATCAGCCGCTACACCTTCAACCCTATTACCGAGTGAGCCTGTCATGGATTTGAATGAAGTTGTCATCGTTGCTACTGCGCGGACCGCGCTCGCCAAGTCGTTTCGCGGTTCGTTCAACGACACCGAAGCCCCGGTGCTGGGCGGACACGTGGTACGTGCCGTGGTCGAGCGCGCCGGCATCGAACCGGGTGATGTGGATGATGTGATCATGGGCGCTGCGGTGCAGCAGGGTACCCAGGCCTACAACATCGGCCGCCTGTGCGCCTATACCGGCGGCTTGCCGGACACCGTGCCGGGCATGGCCCTGGATCGCATGTGCGCCTCGGGCTTGATGAGCATCGGCGTCGCGGCCAAAGGCATCATGACCGGCGAGTTGAACATCGCCATCGGCGGTGGCGTGGAATCGTTGTCACTGACCCAGACCAAGCACAAGAACAGCTATCGCGCCCAGTCCGAAGCCGTATTGCAGATCATGCCCAGCGCCTACATTCCGATGCTGGAAACCGCTGAAATCGTGTCGCGTCGCTACGGCATCAGCCGCGCCGCCCAGGACGAGTATGCCTTGCAGAGCCAACTGCGCACCGCCGCCGCCCAGCGTGACGGATTGTTCGACGAGGAAATCGTTGGCTTGAGCGTCGACAAGCTGTGTTTCGATGCCGCCGGCCAACCCGGCGGACATCAGCGTGTGTTGGTCGAGCGCGACGAATGCAATCGCCCCAACACGCGCCTGGAAGACCTGGCGTCGCTCAAGCCGGTGTGGAAGGACGGTAAATGGATTGAGCAGGGAGAGTTCATTACTGCCGGCAACGCTTCGCAGTTTTCCGACGGTGCATCGGCCAGCCTGCTGATGAGTCGTGCGGAAGCCCAGCGTCGCGGGCTGACTCCGCTGGGCATCTATCGGGGCATTGCCGTGGGCGGTTGCGCCCCCGAGGAAATGGGCATCGGCCCGGTGGTGGCGGTGCCCAAGTTGCTCAAGCGCTTTGGCCTGAGCGTGGCGGACATCGGCCTGTGGGAAATCAACGAAGCCTTCGCCTGCCAGGTGCTGCATTGCCGCGATGCGTTGCAAATCCCGGCCGAACGCGTGAACGTCAACGGCGGTGCAATCTCCATTGGCCATCCGTTCGGCATGTCCGGCGCGCGCATGGTCGGTCACGCACTGCTGGAAGGTCGTCGTCGCGGCGCCCGTTATGTGGTGATTGCCATGTGCATCGGTGGCGGCATGGGCGCGGCCGGGTTGTTCGAACTGCCATAAGATGGACCACGGTGCATTGCGCATCGATATCACCCATGACCATTGATTCAAGCGGGCCCCTTAGTCCGGGCCCGCTGCCGGGGGAGTGGCAATGCAAAGTCGCTTGACGAACACACAGGTCCTGACTGAGATGGGGCTGGAGCTTTCAGACTACGAACGACTCATCGGCAACATGTACGATTCGGCCATGGATATCCGCCGTTTGGGTGATTCGTTGCGCCAGCTGCGTTCACTGTTCAAGGCCAATTTCGTGACCTTGATCCTGCGCGTTCAGGATGAGCCGCTGTTGTCGCCGATGATGGTCGCCGGCGATGTCGAGCTGGGGGAGGGGGGCATCAACCATTACGCCTACTATTCCAAATCCACGTTGTTCGACAATCTGCCCACCGACACGGTTTTCACCGTGGATGAATTGATGAGCGAGGCCGAGTGGCTTGGTTCTTCTTTTTATCTGCTCTACTGCCAACCCTATAACTGTCATCAGATGCTGGGCGCCGATATCCGCATGCCCGATGGCAGCGCCGTGCGTTTCCGGATCAACCGTCCACGGGATCAGGCACGGTTTTCCCATGTCGATCGAGCCATGTGCGAGATGCTCCTGCCGCATTTGCGCCGCGCCTTGCACATGCATTCGCAGCTTGATCGCAGTGAATCCATGGGCAGTCTGTATTCGCAAACCATCAGTCGCATGGCGGTGGCGACCTTCGTCCTCGATGAGAATGGCAGCGTAGTGCAGCTCAATTCGGTGGCCCGGGAGATTCTCGACAGTCAGGACGGCCTTAAAGTCGTTGGTGGTCGGCTCGAAGCCATTTACCCGAGTGACAATCGCGAACTGCTGCGCCTGGTGCGCAATGCCTTTCAGCGGGCAAGCCCGGGCGGTGCCGGCGTGCAGGGTGCCGAGGCGATGTCGATTTCCAGGCCCTCGGGGAAAGTCAGCCTGGGCGTGGTAGTGGAATTGATACCGACGCAGGAGCTTGTCGAGGGCAGGGGGAAACCGACGGTCGTGGTGTATGTGCGCGACGCGGTCAGCAAGTCGCTGGTGAGTAACGTGGCGACGTCGCAGTTGTACAACCTGACGCCGGCGGAAACGGCGCTGGCCCTGGAACTGGCCAACGGTCTGTCGCTGGAGGAGGCGTCGGAGACATTGAGTATTCGCCGCAACACAGCCCGCGCGCACTTGCGTTCGATTTTTTCCAAGACCGGTGTCCGTCGCCAGACCGAACTGGTGAGGATCATGCTCAACAGTGTCGTGGCGTTGGCGCAGCCCCACGGACCGGGTTTGGCCGAGCAAGCGCTTTAAGTGGTATTGCTTGGGCGCCGGGTAAAAATGCGTTAGTCCGTGCGGACGATGCTTCTCGATCCTTGGGCTGCCGATACTGGGTGACCGCTATCGGTAACCAAGGAGAATAAAAATGACCGGCAGTAACCTGGCCTCCAGTTGTCTTGTCTCGCGGCCTGCCAACGCCACTCCCAGCTGGGTGTTGGGGTTGATATTGGGATGCAGTGCAATCGCCACGGCGAATGCGGCACCCGAAGATGTGGAGCGCCTGGGCAAGGATTTGACCTGTGTCGGCGCCGACAAGAGCGCCAATGCCGATGGCAGCATCCCGGCGTTCAGTGGCAAGTGGCTGGGAGTGCCACCCCACGTGGACTTCAAGGGCACCGGCAACCATCCCATTGACCCGTACCCGGACGAAAAACCGCTGTTCGTGATTACCACGGCCAACCTGGCGCAATACAGCCAGTATCTGTCCGACGGGCAGAAAGCCTTGTTCAAGCTGTACCCGGCTACGTACAAGATGCCGATCTATCCCTCGCACCGGGACTTCCGTTTCGATGATGGGGTGTGCAATGCCACCCGCGAAAACGCCAGCATCGCGCGACTGGTCGATGACGGTGAAGGGGTGGTGGGCAAAACCGGTGGCACGCCCTTTCCCGTACCACGCAGCGGCCTGGAACTGTTGAAGAACGCCTCGTCCTTCACCTTGCGCGCCTGGACCGAGGAGTACACCTCCGACAATGCCTATGTGCTCAAGGACGGCAACATCAACTGGGGACGCGTGCACTCGCGCAACCTGGCGCCGTCGCTGGAACCGGGCAAGAAAGGCGAGACGGTGGGCAACTCGGCGTTCTACCTCAACGAAACCCTTCTGCCACAACGGGACAAGGGCGAGATCAATACCGGCACCGAGTTCTGGAACGACAAGACCGAACCCCGCCAGGCCTGGCGTTACGACCCCGGTACCCGTCGTGTGCGCCAGTCGCCGGGGTATGGCTTCGACATGTCGTTCCCTGGCAGCGGCGGTTCGATCACCGTGGACGAAGTGCGGCTGTTCAACGGCTCGGGCCAGCGTTATGACTGGAAGATCGTCGGCAAGCGCGAGATGTTCATCCCCTACAACACGTATCGCCTGCACGCGGCGAATCTCAAGTACGCCGACTTGCTGACCCCGGGCCACTTCAATCAGGACGCCATGCGCTACGAGCGTCATCGGGTCTGGGAGCTGGAAGGCACCCTGAAGCCGGGTTATCGCCATCTGTACGGCAAACGCAAGCTGTACATCGATGAAGACACCTGGTTCCCGATGCTGGCCGACAACTACGACAACCGTGGCGAGCTATGGCGGACGTCGATGCTGAATTTCTTCTACGCCTATGAAAGCCAGCGACCGCAAGCGGGTGTGGGGCTGTACTACGACCTCAATGCCGGCAGCTACCTGGCGTTCAACCTGATCAATGAACAGCGCAGTGGCTACCAGTTGAACAAGCCGGGTTTCAGCCCGCGGGACTTCGGCCCGGAAGCCGCCCGTCGATTCGGCCAATAGCCGTGGAGCAGGGTGCTCAACGAGCAGTGAGCACCCTTTGAGAATGGATCGCGTTTGATCTAGTCCAACTGAAGGATGATCTCCTTGCGCGGCTGTTCAATGATGCCTGCCATGGGATCACCCTGTATTTCTTGGGGGCATTACCCGCCCCGAAGTCTGCAATCGAGGAACAATAACAATGACGAAACTCGTTGAGATCAATGTCGAGAACGCCCAGCGCACCCACCGTTACGCGCGTGGCTGGCATTGCCTGGGCAATGCCAGCGAATACCGTGACGGCAAGCCCCATACTCTGGAAGTCTTTGGCAC
Source organism: Pseudomonas sp. MT92 (assembly GCF_058792515.1). Lineage (NCBI taxonomy): Bacteria > Pseudomonadati > Pseudomonadota > Gammaproteobacteria > Pseudomonadales > Pseudomonadaceae > Pseudomonas > Pseudomonas sp. MT92. The sequence goes on along the minus strand of NZ_JBXAFA010000004.1, from coordinate 292,073 downwards.
CCGGCTGGTGGCCTTCGCCGACAGCCAAGGCAACATCAGCGTTCTGGATGCCTATTGCCCGCACATGGGCGCCGATCTGTCCCAAGGCACCATCGAGAACGACAAACTGGTGTGCCCCTTCCACCACTGGAAGTACGACACGGGCGGCAAATGCGTGGAGATCCCTTACTGCAAGCGCATTCCACCCAAGGCAAAGACCCGTAGCTGGCTGACCTGCGAAGAAAATAACCTGCTGTTCATCTGGAACAATCCCGAGGGCCGTCCGCCGAAAGAAGGCGTGGTCATCCCGCACCTGCCGGAGATGGACGACCCGGACTGGATCCATGACTGGAACATCGACACCATGCACATCGAGACCAATCCACGGGAACTGGTCGATAACCTGGTGGACGCCCAGCATTTCGGACCGGTACACGGCACGCCCACCAAATACTTCGCCAACGTCTTTGAAGGTCACATCGGGCACCAGATTTTCCATGGTGACTCCGAGCGCCTGGGCGGCGACCTGATCGCGCCATCGGCCTACTACGGCCCTGCTACCCACTTCACGCAGATCAGCTCGATGTTCGGCGATGTGCGCATCCACGCCATTTTGCTCAACAGCCACGTGCCAGTGACGCCGAACAGCTTCGATTTACGTTTTGGGTGCATGGTCAAACGGGTGCCGGGCTGGACTGAAGAACAGAACCAGGAGGTGGCCAGGGCCTATGTCCAGGGCAATCGGGATTCGTTCTATCAGGACGTCGTCATCTGGAAGCACAAGATACGGATCGATAAGCCGATACTGGCTGAAACCGACGGCCCGGTGTACCAGTTGCGCGAGTGGTACGAACAGTTCTTCACCAATGAGGATGACGTGCCCGCGTTCATGGCCGAACGCCGTGAATTCATCACGGTCGACGAGCGCTGAGAGGTAACCCCCCTGCGAGCACAGGATGATCGCAGGGGGTGATCGCAACACCTGGGTCCGACTTAACAGTCACGAGAGCACTAACAATGAAAACAAAAAGTCTTCTTGCCTATTATGTTTGCTTCCTGATTCTGTTCCTCCTGGTGGTGACCGTGCAGGTCTCCCAACCGGTGGAAACCCAAAGCGTGAAGGCCTGCAAGCAATATGCGGGCTGTGTTGCGATCAGCCAGAGCGTTCCGAACTGGTTGAATTTGCGCTGAGGCCAAAAATCGTGCTGCGTCATGCCGACGCAGCAGCAACGCAATCCCTGTAGCAGCTGCCGCAGGCTGCTACAAGTGGTCGGCATCGGGCATTAAAAAAGGCGACATCCCTGTCGCCTTGTCTATTTCTTCGTCCTTCAGTTGATCGGTTTGGAGGTGATCTTCCACTGGGCGTCCAGCGGGCCGATCATCTCCAGCAGCCGCTTGTAACCGGTGTGGAGGATGCGCCACTCGCCCTCAATCTTGACGTAGCGATCCTCATAGATCGCGCTGCCGTTGAGCATGGTTTGCTCATCGAGGTTGATGAACAGGTCGTTGAGGTACCAGAGCCCCGTCGCTTCATCACCGTTGACCACGATTTCCGGGGTATGGCCGTTGTGCATGCCGAAACGTCGGCTGGTGAAGCTGGTGCGGTAGAACTCCATGGCTTCCTCCAGACCGTTGAGTTCAAGTTGATAGGTCGGGCTGTCAAAACGGATCTTCACTTCAGGGGCCAGAAGCGTGCGCAGCAGCTCCAGGTTGCAGGTGTCGATACCGCGAAAGTAGCGGGCCTTGAGCTGTTTGATGTGCTCGATGGCAACGAGATCCAGCATGTGGGTAATCTCCGGGGCGATGGTCAGAATGACCATTCTGCGGGCAGCCGAAAGAGGCGACATTGCTGTCGCCTCGAGCTAGTTAGCAAGGCAGGAAGTGACCGCCGTTGACGTCCAGTTGCGCGCCGGTAATGACCTTGGCGTAATCGCTGGCCAGGTACAGGGCGGCCATGGCGCAGTCGCTGTCTTCGGGGATCTTGCGCAATGGGATCTGTTGGGCGATCTGGTCGACCAGCGACTCCATCGGGACGCCCAGGCGCTTGGCTTCGCTCTTGAAAAAGCCCATCACCGGCGCGCCCCACATCCAGCCCATGAAGGTGGAGTTGACGCGGATGCCGAACGGGCCAAGGTCCTGGGCCAGGTACTGCACGGCGGTTTTCAATGCGCCCTTGGAGACGGCATAACCGGATTCCAGCTGGTTCGGGGTGCGGGTGGCCATGGTGTTGATCATGACGATGCTGCCCACCTTCTGTTTCTTCATCTGCGGCAGCACGGCCTGGGTCATGTGCAGGGTGCCGAACAGGTTGACGTCCATCGCGTTGCGCCAGTCGTCCATCGACGACGCGGACGAAGTGCCCCAGGCGCCATGGGCGTAGGCGGAGTTGATCAAAATGTCGATGCGGCCGAAGTGCTCGACCGTCAGGTCGGCAAGCGTCTGGCACTGTTCGGGCTGGGTAATGTCGGTAGGGACTTTCAGGATCGGCGTGCTGTAGCCCGCATCGCGAACGGCTTTTTCCGCCTGGTCCAGCTTGGCCGGTGTACGCGCGGCCAACACCACGGCCTTGGCCTGGTATTCCGCGGCCCGCACGGCGAGCTTGATGCCCAGGCCAGGACCGATACCGGAAATAATCACAACTTTATCTTTCAGCAACATGGCAATTACCTTCTTGTTTTTATGGGGGGGAATGGGGTGCTCAGGCGCCGCGGGCGTACAGTTCTTCGGCGCGGCGTTTCAGGTCGAGGGCCATCTGGTCGAAGCCGATTTTTACCCAGGCCCCGTGTTCACGCATGATGGTGTCCTGGTTCAGGCCCAGGAAAATGTCGGTGGTGAAGTAGCGGCAGCGGTGGTCATCGATGGCCTTGATGTACTGGTCGCGGCGGGCGGCGTCCATGTTCTCCGGGACGGGGCGCTGTTCCCACGACAACAGCTGCTCGGGGTCGCACGCCACGAGGTATTCAAAGACTGGAACGGTCTCGCGGGTATCGGGCGTCAGCACCTGCATGTGCACCTCGTCGCCGATCTGCAGGCCGCACTGGATGCTCGGACAAAAGCTGTTCCACAGGTGGTAATTCTCCAGATCAATCAGCACTGCCCAGACCACACGGGCGGGGGCGTTAATCTCCACCGTGTGGGAGGTGACGATGTTTTCGGCTCTGGCCATGACGGTCTCCTGTCGTGCGTTCAGTTGATGGGGCGGGAGGTGATCTGCAGCTGCTCGCTCAACGGCTGGATCGTCTCGAGCAAGGTTCCGTAACCCGTCTCGGCGATCATCCAGCGCCCGTCGCGCTTGACGTAGCGATCCTGATAGATCGCGCTGCCATGCAGGTGGGTGTTGTCCTCGAGGTTGATGAACACGTAGCTCAGGTACCAGAGAGCGGTGGCATGGTCGCCGTCGACTTCGATTTCCGGGGTGTGACCGTTGTGGGTGGCCAGGCGGGTCTTGGTGAACGAGGTGCGATAGAAATCCAGCGCATCGCCCAGGCCTTTGACGTGGAACTCGTAGGCCGGGCTCTTGAACGACAGGGCGATGTCTTCCGTGAGCATGGCCTGGAGCATCTCGATATTGCAGGTGTCGATGGCGCGGAAGTAGCGCGCCTTGAGCTGTTTGATCAGCTCGATTGCTTCTAGGTCCAACATGGAAAGCCTCCTTGTGAGCTGTTCACTCGCAGAGCTGGTATTGGCTGGTTTGGATGCAGTCGATTTTGTCGAAGTCGATGAACTGGCTGGTCGACTCGTACATGGCCTGCTGGCGCTTTGCGCAGGTGTCCGGGTCGCCCAGGGCAGCGAAAAATCCCTGCTGATTGCCGATGGCTTCGGGCGGGAAGTTTTCTTCGACGATGGCGTGCAGCACCGGCGCGCCAAAGGTCAGCGAGCGCACCACGGTGTTCTGTCGGTAGCCGAAGATCGATTGCAGGGGATAGGCCTTGGGCCCGTGCCCGTTGCGCCAGGCGTCGTACCATTGCTCGTAGCTCAACCGGTGGGGCTTGTGCAGCAGCGCCACTTGATTCATGCCTGGGGTGCGCTCGCCAAGCGGCACCCGGTATTGAGCGGCGCGGGCCTGGCGTTCTTCGGGGTAGGGCTCGGATTCCAGCACCAGATAAGCCTCCAGGCGGCTGGTCAACGGCGCCACGATCTTCTTGATCGCGGGCCATTGCGAGGCACTGTCCAGCCACAACGAAAGCAGCCCGTCCAAAGGCACGGCGCTGTTGGTAATGCACTGGGCGTGGGCGGCGGCCACCGCGTCATCGGCCAGCATGACGCGGATATTGTTGGCGCCGGCACGCACCAGTTCGTCGCGAAGGCCGAGCAAGTCCGGGCGCCATTGCTCGGCGCTCGGTTGTGTCGGCTTCCACAAGGTCAACATGATTTTTTCCAAGAGTGCTTCCCCCGCGCTTAGTGATTGACGCTCAAGTGACGGGCGCGATATTCGCTGTAGTCCTCAGTCATCTGCGCTTCATTCAGGCCGAAGCGCTCCAGGCTGTAGTCGTGGCTGGCGCGTTTTTCCCGGCTGTTTTGCGACAGCCAGGCCTGCGCATCGGCGCGGACCTTGTCGGTAAACGGCAGGTTGGCGAAGGCGTAGACCTTCTCCAGGACTTGCATCGGCTGGGTCACGGTGTCGGCGAAGTGGATGTCGAGGAAACGCCCGGCCGCGTGCTGTTCGCGAACCTGCATAGTGTGACGGATGCCCCGGGCCATGCGGTTGTTCCACTGCTCGCCGGCGGCTTTCGGGTCCGGGTCGTCGCTGTACATCTGCCACAGGGTGTGGGCCATGCTCGCCATGGACGGGATGGTCTGCGCCGGTTCGCGGTGGGTCAGAATCACCTGGGCATTCGGGAACACGTCCAGCAGCAAATGCAGGGTGTGCAGGTGTTGCGGTGCCTTCAGCAGCCAGCGTTGGCCGGCGGGTTCACCCCGTTGTTTTTTCTGCCACTGCAGGAACTGCAGCATCTTTTTCAACTGGGTGTAGACCGGCCGCTGGTCTTGCCGGTCCAACCAGCGGGTGTAGCTGGGCACGTTGACGTAGGCGTCCATGGCGCACATGAACGAGTGTTCCATGAGCATGAACTCTTCGTCGCAGAGCATGGCATCCAGCGGGTGGATCGCGAGAATCTGCGGGATGACTTCGGCCATCAGGTCGACCTCGGCCTTGGCCTGGGCGATGCGCTTGGACGGTGCGGCCAGGGTTTCGTCCGGCAGCGGTGCCGGGAATCGGGTTTCCCACCACGCCGCGGAGTAGAAGCGCGGGTCAACCGCCAGGGTGCGCTGAAGCATGGTGGTGCCGGTGCGAGGCAAACCGACGATGACCAGTGGATCGTCGATCGACACCTCGGTTATTTCCGGATAACGGCGCAGGTAGTCTTCCATCACCAGACGGTTGACCAGTTGCCCCACCAGCCGTTCTTCCAGCAAATACAGGCCGGACGGCGACAGCCGGGCTTCGGCGGCCAGGGCCTCGAACAACGCCTGCAACGACTCGCGGTAATTGTCGTCGCCGAAATCGCTCAGGCCGTTGGCGCGCGCGATGGCGCTGGCCAACAGTTTTTCGACGGTCAGGTCATCAATGCGGGTGAGGGCGTTCATACGGCCTCCGCCACAGCAGACAGGTTGACGACGCGCGTGGTGGGGTGGCATTGCTCCTTGGCGCCGACCCAGCGCAGGCACAGGGTGCCTTGACGTACGCCGGCGGTTTGCAGCCAGTTGTTCACGCCCGGGTCCCGCTCGCTGAGCACCAGGGTCACGCCGCCGTTATCGTCGTATTGCGCCTGGTGTTTGTTGAGGCAGATCTGGTGGTAGCGGTAGTCCAGCGATTCCATCCAGTAGTTGTTGATCTGCAAGTTCCAGAAATCGCAGTCCGGCACTTCATCGATGTGGATGACCAACGCCTCGTCCTCGGCCAGCGCCCAGTGCGAGTGGTAGTAGAAAATGTTCGGGTCGCCGCCCACGGACTGGCAGAGCGCCTGGTTGGCCGGTGGCAGTTGATTGCTGTGCGGCAGGTAGCTTTGGCTCCAGTCGGCGAACAGCCTGGCGGTGTTTTCGACGAAGCTTGATACTCGCGCCAGGCCTTGCTGGAACGTCGCCGGATCAAGGGCCTGCGGCTTGCTGTCGGTGCCGATGCGTTCGATGTTCAGCTTGGCCGGCACTTCGCTGCGACGGTCGAGAAATGTCTGCCGTACGATCAAGGCATTGGTGGCGGGTTCCATTTTCAGCCAGTTGCCCGGTTGCGGCTCGGTGCTGAGGATGATTTCGAAGTTGCCCTGGGCATCGACCTGCAACTGGCTGGCGTCGATGAAGCCGGTCTGGATCAGGGTGCCGTCGGTTTCATACCCGCCTTTCTGGGTGCCAAAGCTCAGGTAGGCGACACTGCCGCGCTGGCCTTTGATGCGGTATTGCAGCGTACCGTCCAGGCGCGAGTACTCGTAGAGGTTGTCCGGGTTGTCGGCACCGATCTTCGCGGTCTCGTGGGAGGTCTTGAAGAAGCTGGGAAAGGCCGGGTCGGCAAACTCGATGTGCATTTCCAGGCCGATGCGCAGCAGGCGCGTGAGGTAGCGGAAACCTTCGGCGCGGGTGGCGGCATCGGCGGGCGCTTCGGGGCGCAGGATCTGTTCGCCGCAACGCTTGAGGTGATCGCAAAACGTGGCCCAGGTCTGGCCACTCAATAACTGTTGTTCGTCAATAGAGCTGATTGTCATTGTTAGACTCTCTTGATTAGGCGAGCACCACCGCAGCGGCGCTCGTTTAAAACCCGGCGTACCGGGCGCTGGGGGTCAGAGTTCTTTGCCGATGATGCCTCGCTCGGTTAGCACGGCGAGGATGCGATCCACGGCGCCTTCCGGCGTGAGCTTGCTGGTCTCGATATGGATGTCCGGTTTGCTTGGCACCTCATAAGGCGAGTCGATGCCCGTGAAGTTTTTCAGCTCGCCGCGACGAACTTTCTTGTACAGGCCCTTGGGATCACGCTCTTCAGCGACCGCCAGCGGCGTATCGACAAAAATCTCGATGAACTCGCCTTCCTGCAGCAGACCACGCGCCATTTCGCGTTCGGAACGGAACGGCGAAATGAAGGCGGTCAGCACAATCATCCCGGCATCTACAAACAACTTGGACACCTCGGCCACCCGGCGGATGTTTTCCACGCGGTCGGCATCGGTAAAGCCCAGGTCGCGGTTCAGGCCATGGCGCACGTTGTCGCCATCGAGCAAGTAAGTGTGCCGGCCTCGGGCGTACAGTCGGGTTTCCAGCAGGTTGGCGATGGCCGATTTACCAGCGCCCGACAAACCGGTGAACCACAGCAACACCGGTTGCTGGCCCATCTGTTCAGCGCGGGCCTTCTTGTTCACATCCACATGCTGCATGTGGATGTTCTGCGAACGGCGCAGGGAGAACTCGATCAGGCCTGCGCCAACGGTGGCATTGGTCAGACGGTCGATGAGGATGAAGCTGCCGGTTTCGCGGTTGCACTTGTAAGCATCGAAAGCGATCGGCTGGCTGGTGAACAGATTGCATACGCCAATTTCATTCAACGCCAGTTCCTTTGCCGCCAAGTGCTCCATGGTGTTGACGTTGATCTTGTACTTGGGCACTGTCAGGGTGACTGGCAGCGTCTTGCCGCCGATCTTCATCAAGTAGGGGCGACCGGCGAGCATGGCCTGTTCGTGCATCCAGATGAGGTTGACCTGGAATTGATCGGCCACGCTGGCAGGGTCTTCTGCGGTGGACAACACATCGCCGCGGCTGCAATCGACTTCGTCGGTCAGGGTCAGGGTGATGGACTGCCCGGCCACGGCTTGTTGCAGGTCACCGTCAAGGGTGACGATGCGAGAGATCCGACTTTCTTGTCCTGCCGGTAACACACGTACCCGGTCACCGGGATGAATGACGCCGCTGGCGATGGTGCCTGTGAAACCACGGAAATCCAGGTTGGGACGGTTCACCCACTGCACCGGCATGCGAAACGACAGTTTCTGCTGGTGCGCTTCGTCGATCTCGACGGTTTCCAGATAGCCCATCAGGGTGGTGCCGCGGTACCAAGGCATGTGCTCACTCTGCACGGTGATGTTTTCACCTCGCAGCGCCGACATGGGTATGGCGGTGACATCTTCAAGATTGATCTGCCTGGCGAAGGCGCGGTAGTCATCGACGATGGCGTTGAAGACTTTCTCCGAGTAGTCCATCAAGTCCATCTTGTTGACGGCAAGGACCACCTTGCGTATGCCGATCAGCGATGCCAGATAACTGTGGCGCCGGGATTGAGTCAGTACGCCGCGTCGGGCGTCGATCATCACTACGGCCACATCGGCGGTGGAGGCACCGGTCACCATGTTGCGGGTGTACTGCTCGTGGCCAGGGGTGTCGGCAACGATGAACTTGCGCAGGTCTGTCGAGAAAAAGCGGTAGGCCACATCGATGGTGATGCCTTGTTCGCGCTCAGCGGCCAGGCCGTCCACCAACAGGGCGAAGTCCAGTTCGCCGCCTTGGGTGCCGTCTTTTTTCGAGTCGGCCTCCAGGGCTTCCATCTGGTCTTCGAAGAGCATTTTGGAATCGTAAAGCAGGCGCCCGATCAGGGTGCTTTTGCCGTCGTCCACACTGCCGCAGGTAATGAAGCGCAGCAGGCTCTTGTGCTCGTGGGCCTTGAGGTATTGCCCGATATCCTCGGCAATCAGTTCAGATACGTGTGCCATTAGAAATACCCCTCTTGTTTTTTCTTCTCCATTGATGCGGACGAGTCATGGTCGATCATTCGGCCCTGACGCTCGGACGTGCGGGTCAGCAGCATTTCTTGAATGATCTTGGGCAGCGTGTCGGCGTCAGATTCGACGGCACCGGTGAGCGGGTAGCAGCCCAGGGTGCGAAAGCGCACGTTGCGAATCATCGGTACTTCACCCGGGTTGAGCGGCATACGTGCGTCATCTACCATGATCAGCATCCCGTCACGCTCGACTACCGGGCGCGGCGCAGCGAAATACAGCGGTACGATCGGGATGTTTTCCAGGTATATGTATTGCCAGATGTCCAGCTCGGTCCAGTTGGACAGAGGGAATACGCGGATCGACTCGCCTTTGTGTTTTCGCGTGTTGTACAGGTGCCAGAGCTCCGGACGCTGGTTCTTCGGGTCCCATCGGTGCTGGTCGGAGCGGAAGGAGAAAATCCGTTCTTTGGCGCGGGATTTTTCCTCGTCGCGACGTGCACCGCCGAAGGCCGCGTCGAAGCCGTAGTGGTCCAGCGCCTGTTTCAGGCCCTCGGTCTTCATGATGTCGGTGTGGATCTGCGATCCGTGCTTGAAAGGGCTGATGCCCATTTCAACGCCTTCGGGGTTGATGTGGGTCAGCAGGTCCACGTTCAGCTTGGTCACCATCTGATCGCGGAAGCGATACATCTCCTGGAACTTCCAGGTGGTGTCGACATGCAGCAAAGGGAAGGGCGGCTTGGCCGGGTAGAAGGCTTTCATGGCCAAGTGCAGCATGACCGCGCTGTCCTTGCCGATGGAGTAGAGCATGACCGGGTTGTCGGATTCGGCGATAACCTCGCGCATTGCCTGGATGCTTTCCGCTTCCAGTCGCTGCAGGTGGGTAAGCGTCATAGATTTTCCTCTCGCTTTTTGTTGTTGTCGTTTTTCAACGTACAACTGCTGCGATTCGGACTTATGCGCGACTTGATGTTTTAACATCAGGCGTAACATCTGCAGCATCGGGTCGCCGGGCAGGGTGGTGGCGAGCGCGGCTGGCTCGTTGTCTGGCACGATGTGATGGCTGACGCGCGCGGCTTGCTGACTGATCTGGGTCGCCAGTTCGCGGGCGCCGCAGAGCATTGCGCTGGCTTCCGGCAGGTGGAACAGGTGCAGCCTTTCAGCGCGTTCGCCCGCCCAGGTAATGAAGGTCGCGGCGCGTTGCCAATGCATGCCTGAGAGCAGGGCAAACACTTTGCGTTCCGACGAGCGATACAGGCGGTCGAAGAACGCTTCCAGGTGGGGCGCGCGCAGCCCGTCTTCGTAAGGGAACCAGAGCACCTTCCCGCGATTGCTGACGGCGCGCAGAACCCCATAACTGAGCTTGCCCAAGTCGTTGCGCGCACCGTAGTCATCGATCCAGTGGATTTCGCCGTTCTGCGCACGGGATTGCTCGAGAATGTCCCGGTAGGTGCTGCGGTACCAACGCTGCACCGCCAGCGAAGCATTTGCGACGCGCTTGGCCGGGCGTTCGGCATTCAGCTGCCAGCGTTGCAAATAGTGGGCGGCAGTGCGTTCTGGCAAGTCAATATCGTGCAAACGCTTGACCAGTGCCTGCATCGCTTCCAATTGCCAAAGCAGGAACGGTAACTGGTGCCGTTCCGGCGAGGTGCTGACCAACAACAGGTAGATGTTCTGTTCCTGCTCGGCCGAGAGACTGCGGCCTTCACCTTGCTTGCGCCCGCGCTCGCGCACGGGCACGGCCTTCCAGCCACCGGTTTGCCACGCCTTGTAGGCTGAGATGATTGTCGGCGACGAGAGTCCTGTGTCCTGGTTGATGGCTTTGAGCGTGCTTCCGGCGATGCGCATCTGCACGGCGCGCAGGCGGAGCTTGTTGATCTGTACAACCGATAACTGATTGCCGTGGGGCACAGGAACTCCTGTTAAACATCCATTTGCTGAGTGGTGATGGGGTGGATGCCTGTACTGTTCCCGGATCAAGAAAACGGCGCATAGGCCGTTTGGACCATACGAAGAATAAAAACAGGAGAAATCTCATGAACCAGTCAATGACTGTTCTGCTTGAAGACGTCATCGGCATCGCGCGCGCAGCGGGCGAACTGGTGTCGGAGGTGTACCGCACCGATTTCGAGGTACGCGGGAAGCTCGATACCTCGCCTGTGACCGAGGCTGACGAGCGAGCCGAGACGTTGATACTTCAAGCTTTGGCGGCACGCACGCCGCAGATCCCGGTGATTTCCGAAGAAGCCGCCGCTGCCGGCCTGGTGCCCGAAGTGGGTCAGCGCTTCTGGCTGGTGGACCCGCTGGACGGGACCAAGGAATTCATCAATCGTAATGGCGAGTTCACTGTCAATATCGCCCTGATCGATAACGGCGAACCGGTACTGGGGGTGGTTTTTGCGCCTGCGCTGCAGCGGCTGTTCGCGGGTGCCCGCGGTTGCGGCGCCTTTATCGAACAGGCAGGAAAACGCGAGGTCATTCAATGCCGGACGGTATCGGAGGAGGGACTGGACGTGGTCGCCAGCCGCTCCCATGGCGATGCCGAGGCGTTGGATAAATTTCTCGACGGGCGCAAGGTGCGCTCACTGAAAAGCGCGGGTTCATCGCTGAAGATCTGCCTGGTGGCTACGGGCGAAGCGGACCTCTATCCGCGTCTGGGCCGAACCATGGAGTGGGATATCGCGGCGGGTCACGCGGTACTGGCCGCCGCCGGCGGGCAGATTTTCACACTGGCCGGTGATGCGCTGGGTTATGGCAAGCCCGGTCTGGACAACCCGCATTTCTATGCGCGTGGTCTTTAGTCCTTAACCCGTACGTGGACCTTTCGACCGTTGGCACCTCAGTATTGGCGGCAGTACTGAGCAACCCCTCACCGTGGCCTGGTGGATTTGCGCAAGCCACGGTACCGAACGAATTGCCTGATGCGCCCCTAGCTCGCGCTGATGTTGCCGCAGAAAAGAGGGCGGCTACCGTCCGCCGGGCTGGTGCGAACGAGCAAGACATAGTCACCCTTGGTCAGTTCGCTCAGCGCCACCGGCGCCTGGGACCATTGCTGGGTACGCGGGGCCAGCGATGGATAATCGACGCTGTTGGCCTGATGGGTCTTGTACACCGGTTGTGTGCTCAACTGCTGACACGAGCCAGAGTAGATGGCCGTAACGAGGCGGCTAGGTACAGCCAGGTCGTGAGGGACACCACCGACGGTGAGCCAGATGCTGGTTTGGTTGCCCACCGGGCTGAGGGTGGCTCGAGCGATATGCTCGGCGTTTTGCGGGGTAGCATTGAGGGGGACATCGACAACCTCGGTTCGGCTTGCGCAACCTGAAATCGTCCCGACCATCACTACCAACGCCAGCCAAGATTTTCTGTTCATTACAGATCTCCTGATTTGAAGTGCGTTGATTTCATGTCCCCCTGTGTAGTCTAGTGGCCTGCGCTGGGCGCGGGATCCAGCTGATGGGCGGTCATCCTCCATTATGAAATGCGCTGCAATTTTGAATTTATTGAAACAGTTGGATGGCTGGCCCGCTTGTAACGAGCCAACCGACTCGATCCGTTATCGAATCAATGGCACGCCACTGAGCGTTTGCAGGTCATCAAAGCTGATATCAGCGACGATCTCCAGGACCTTCAAGCCTTCCGCGGTGACGTCCAGAATAGCCAGGTCGGTATAAATCCGAGTCACGCAGCCGATACCGGTCAGTGGGTAGGTGCATTGCGGCACCAATTTGCTTTCGCCCGTCTTGGTCAGGTGATCCATCATGACGAACACCTGACGCGCGCCTGTCGCGAGGTCCATCGCGCCACCCACTGCCGGAATGGAGCCTTCGGCGCCGGTGTGCCAGTTGGCAAGGTCGCCGTTGACCGAGACCTGGAAGGCGCCAAGCACGGCAATATCGATGTGCCCGCCGCGCATCATCGAGAACGAATCGGCGTGGTGAAAATAGGCGCCACCGGGCAGCAGCGTCACGTGCTGTTTGCCCGCGTTGATCAGGTCATCGTCTTCCTCACCCGGCGCAGGACTCGGGCCCATGCCCAGTACACCGTTTTCACTGTGCAGGAACACTTCCTTGTCACCCAGGTAGTTGGCCACCAGCGTGGGCACGCCAATGCCCAGGTTCACGTAAGAGCCTTCGAGAATATCGTCGGCCACGCGTTGGGCCATTTCGCTACGCGATAGTTTTTTCATAACAGTCATGGCGGGCCTCAGTTGACGTTGGCTTTCGTGAGAGGGGCACGCGGCACTTTGACCACGCGCTGAACGAAGATCCCCGGGGTAATGATGTGTTCGGGGTCCAGCTCTCCCAACTCGACGATCTGATTGACCTGGGCGATTGTCGTTGTCGCCGCCATCGCCATGATCGGTCCAAAATTACGCGCGGCTTTGCGATAGGTGAGGTTGCCCCAGCGATCGCCCTTTTCGGCCTTGATCAGTGCGACATCGGCGCGCAACGGCATTTCCAGCACATAGTTGCGACCGTCGATCACTCGGGTTTCCTTGCCTTCGGCCAGCAACGTGCCATACCCGGTGGGCGAATAAAACGCACCGATTCCAGAGCCTGCCGCGCGGATACGTTCGGCCAGATTGCCTTGTGGCACGACTTCAAGCTGGACCTTTCCTGCCAGGTAGAGTTCGTCGAATACATAGGAATCGGATTGGCGTGGAAACGAACAGATGACCTTGGCAACGCGCCCGGCCTTGAGCAGTGCAGCCAAACCGATCTCACCGTTGCCGGCATTGTTGCTGATGATGGTCAGCTCGCGAGCGCCGGAAGCAATGACACCATCTACCAACTCTGACGGCATCCCGGCAGTGCCGAAACCACCCACCATGATGACCGAACCATCGGCAATGCCGTCTAGTGCAGCAGCGACGGACTCAAATGTTTTGTTGATCAAGACGTACTCCCGTTTTTATGTTGGCTGAACAGAATGATCCGATGGAAAAAAACGCTGGATCATCGTGACGGTTAAGATGTGCATAGCGTGCCAAACAATGGGGCAAGGAGGGTGTCCCGACATGTGATGTCGTGCGATTAGCGAACGAAACCGTAACACCGTGACAGGTACCTTGGAGCATTCAGCTGTGCATGTGCGAGGTTAGCGAACCCATCCTTGGCATTGGGTTGGGTTGTACCGGGGTTAGAGGAAGACGAACCTTAATGAACGTCCTCCTCGAAACCTTCCCGTGTAACCGCTGAGCGTCAATGAGTGGCGAGCGGATGACCTTCCACCGCATCGATTTGAGGGCGAATAATGATCAGCCCGGCTGAGGCAATGATCAGCGGAATGATCAGCGCTGAGTAGTAACCAGCGGGCCCACCGTGTTCAAGAAACCAGCCACCGCTTGCCGATCCGATAATGGCCCCGACCCGCCCCAGTGCAATAGCCCAGCCTGTTGCCGTTGCACGCAGTGCAGTGGGGTAGGCTTGGGCAACCATGTAGTTCAATACTATTTGCTGACCTCCGATACCTACACCGGCGCAGCCGGCCAGGATGAACACCAGCGTCCAATTTGTGCCACTGTTAGCCAGTCCCCAGCAAAGCGCGATCCCGAACAGGAACAGGATAAGCAGCAAAAGCCGCGTGTTGATCTTCGGCAAGATGATAGACAGTGGTATGGCACACGCAACAAACACTGCATTGACCGCGACAGTCCCCATAGGCGCCTGTTCTGCGGGTAATCCGGTCGCTTTAAGAACAGTGGGCAGCCAGGATAGAAACATAAACCAGGCAACCCAGTTAAACAGGTACACCGTCCATATCCCCAGGGTATTACGAGCCAGGCCGCCATTGAACAACGAAGCCACCCTGGTTTTGACTTCCGTCTCAGGAACGCTATAAGTGGCATCGGGTGTTGTTTGGGTTTTGGTGATGCGGGCAATAATTCGCGCAATCTTTTGACGGCTGATCGTTGATTGATTCCTCGCTAAAAAATACAGCGACTCAGGCAACGCGAACACTAATACCCCCACCAGCGCCAGCGGCACTACACCGCCAACCGCAAAAATGCCTTGCCAGCCGATCGAGGGCAGCATTTTTGCCGCCAACAACCCTCCCAGAATGGCGCCTGCAGGCAATCCAAGCAAAACAGTGGTCATGATTGTGCCGCGATGTTTGGCGCTGCCGTACTCGGCCGCAAGCGACAGAACCACGGGCGTTGCGCCGCCCATTCCAAGTCCCGCGATAAACCGTAAAACCAGAATTTGTTCGGTAGTGTGCGCAAATGCAGTGGCTAAGGAGGCCACACCAAATAAGGTGACCGATCCGATAATTGTCGGTCGTCGACCAAATTTGTCGCCCAACAGTCCCAATGTCATTGCCCCGAGCACCATGCCGACAATACCGGCGGTGAGAATCGGTGCCAATGCACCTGCGCCCAGTCCGAAAAACTGAATGATTGATGGACCTGTGAATGCAATGGCTTGAGTATCAAAGCCGTCGAGTATGGCTACGAAAAAGCAGAGGCCAAACACTTTCCATTGAAATGCGCTGATTCGAGTGCCGTCGAGAAGCTTGGGAATCGAACAATGAGTACTCATAATTGCTCCATTAAAAGGCATTTTTATTTTTATGCGTACGCATAGCCTTACGGATCACAGGCTAAGTTCGAAACTCACCGGGGTCTAATATCATTTGAGTGGTGTGTGATACCTAGAAGGTATGAACCGCTATTGCATGATCAATTTCACGTGCCCTCAAACGTCAGTGGCCCTGATAACCCCGCTGCTTTGCATGACAGGGCAACTTCTCGTAACAAAATGGCAACGAGCAAACGGGGCGAGGGGCAGGGGAGTCAGGCAGTAGTCGATGTCGAAATTGAACCGCTTTTACGTCAGCAGTGCTGCATCGCTTGGAGTGAAGGACTGTCTAACTTGCTACGCGATGGCAAATACCTAGTACTCAAACTTCCGGACTTGATTTGGTCAAGTGATAGCCGCGTGATGCTCAGTTCGGCTGCCGTGAATAAAGAAGAAATAATTCATGAGCTCTGCGCTCCAAGTAGTTTTTTCGCCATGTCCTCGTTGCATACGGGCTGCAAAAGGAGCCGTTGGCGATGGCGCGTGCGGTGTATCTAGCTGCACGTGCCTGCACACGATGTGGTTGCTGGTCCTGCGTTACTTAGGGGCGCGGGCGAAGTTTTGCTCAATGAAACTGGCAATCCAATACAGTACGGAACGCAGGACAACACCCAAGCAGCATGACGACGCTGTTGATGAGCAATTGGGCACTGAGGGAGAGAATCAGAACAAAACACGCCTATCATTTATCGAGCAATACTTAATTTAACATAATATACATTATGCGTACCGTTCTATGCGGAGCTTGGGGGCTCTGTGGCCAGATTTCGAGCCTGACCCAGAGCGCTCGGAAGTAATTCTTTGAAATTTTCGGAAGTAAATCTTTGAAGCGATGGTTTCGTCCCCACTTCAACAAATTACTTCCGCACTCTCTAGTGTGGCCCTCCTTTAAAGATGGCGCCTTAAGTGGCGCCCCCCATTTTTGTTTCGAAAGCCTTGTAGGCCGCGCCTCTGCGAACATTCCTTACTCTCGGAGAACGCCATTTCAGTGCTTTTTAATCCGGCGAAATAGGCCCTAACACATGGTATGACTACTTTCTCGTTAGTTCAGGACTCCGTATGCCGCGTAGAAATGCTTCCACGCGCCCTGGTAAGCGCCTATTTCGAGCAGGTTGCCCCAGAGCAATAAAGAGCCCGAATGCACGACCTCTTTTAAAACTGGCTGAAACCTTTAAAAATGACCCCCTCTGTAGTCCAATGAAAACGAGGGATTGCGATTTTCTGAAACCTAAAATCGCTCGCAATATGTGCTTTACCGCGTAGGTTCGATCGTTCGCATCAGAATATTCCAGTCTCATCGACCGGTACGCGAAGATCCAGAAAGATCGAATATCAGGGCAGCAACCCGGAAGCTACACCTAGGTAGTCTAAACCTCGCCTGCGCCATGAAGGCTAAGCTTGGTTGAGGGCGTGCAACACTGGCGTGCGTTGCGTGGATAAACATTGGAGTGAGCGACCGATATTTCAGCTCAGAGAGATTCAATTGCGAAGATATAGCGCTATATAGGCAAAAGAAGCGTATCGAAAGGTTTATATCGGACTGAAGCTTCGAAGAAGCTTCATTATAAAATCACTAACAGTTCTGAATTTCAAGAGTATTTTTCATGGGCTGACTACTGGTTGTTCAAGAAGCCCCCTCATTTGAAACAACTTTTAAAAATGATTGAAACCTTTAAAACTGGTCAGACCCACTAATTATGGCGGTTGCTGCCGTACAGCCCGCATACTAGGGTAGTGCAGCTAAAACACTTTTAAAAATGGCTGAATCTTTTAAAAGTGGCCCTTGGATTAGGGTTGTCACAAAGCCCCCTATCTAAAGCGCTATTGGCACCTCTCAATAGCTGGGTAGTTTGATCACCGAACCCTCACAGTCTGGGGCCTTCGGCCGTGAAGTCGGCGCTTCTCAGTCTGGACTCGGTCAAAACTGTCAATATATAACTAATTGGTCTTTAGTTGCCTGATCATCAGTCAAGCTTTGTAAGAGAAAACTTGCCAAGACATGTTTGCCATGTATAACCTACATGCCATCAATCAAATGGTTAGGGCTATGCGATGAGCGATTCATCCAGGCAGACGGGCACGCTCGCCTCGAACAAACGGAAGAATACGCCCCCTACTTCCGATAACTCCCAGAATCGGAAGTGTGCAATCCAGCATTCAAAGAAGGATGGCGAGATGCCGAACCCACATCCGCTGTTTAACACCTATAAAGAATTCATCAATCACACTAGCGATGAGCCCGACCCGAGCCTACCGATGGTGATGAACTATCTGGCGAACTTTGATGCTCTGCTAAAACCCATAGGCGGTTTCGACGCCGTCAGTGGTTTTCTGCGTTCATACTCCAACGTCGAGGCTACATTCGTTTCGTATCGCACCCATGCCGAGCGCCTGCTGCTTTGGGCATTGTTGATCAGAAAGAAGCCCCTCATGGAGCTGCGTCGCGCAGACGCCGAAGCTTTCTTGGAATTCTGCATGAATCCACCCACGGGCTGGCTTGGCCCCGTGACACGCAGCAGATTTCTGATCAAGGCGTCAGACAAAGATTTAGGGTTGTGCCCAAATCCACGCTGGCGTCCATTCTCGGTGAAGTCAGCGAGTCGCACGCCTGATGCCGCTGATCTTGACGGCCTGGGTACCGGCGCTCCGTATCAGCCATCCCGAGGGAGTATTTCCCAGGTTTTCTCGGTTTGCAGCAGCTTGTACGAATATGGTCTCGATGAGGGTCTGACGTCGGCGAATCCCTTCAGAGCGATCAAACAGAAGTCGCGGTTCAAAGCGTCGCGCTCAATGGAGCAAACCGGACGCGCCCTTACGCCTCTTCAATGGGACTTCGTACTTACCACCGCTGAAAAAATGGCAGCAACGGCTCCTGAGCGCTATGAACGCACCCTGTTCATCGCCGCGACGTTGTTCTCAATGTACCTACGCGTTTCAGATGTCTGTGGTCGAGTGAATTGGCAGCCCACAATGGGCTCATTCAAAGCAGATCATGAAGGCAACTGGTGGTTCCACCTCATTGGTAAGGGTGACAAAGCCGCCAAGGTAGCGGTTAGGCCGGAATATATTGATCGGTACCTAAAGCGCTACCGGCGGTTCATGGGGCTGTCCGAACTGCCACTACCTAATGAACAAACCCCTCTGATTGCGACCTTGAATGGTCGTCCAGGGTTATCCACTCGAATGGTTCATTCGATCATCCAGGAACTGTTCGACCGAGCCGTTGATGAGATGGTGAGCGAAGGTCGTCAGTCGGGCGAAATCGAGGCTCTGCTATTGGCCTCCACTCACTGGTTAAGGCATACGGCTGCGACACTTGATGCCCCCTGGCGAGACGCCAAGGACTTACAGATGGATCTACGTCACAACAATTTGTCGACAACTCAGGACATCTACTACAGCAGTTATGAAGATAAGCGCTCGTACTCGCTTAAAAAACTGGGTTTGAAAAATCGCGACTAATTTTCAGAGACAACAATCAAGCGCCAAAAGTGCCTACCAACGTTTCTTTGCGTGGCGTGGTTAGGATCTAGCAGGCCTGCCCTACTCTTTGCGGGTCGTTTCTAGTAAGTCTTTCTAGCTCAACTAAATAGTCATTTAGTTGAGCTAACTATACTATTTTGTCCGTGGGCTGAATCTCTGCATCAGCCACGCGACTTGATGTTGAACGCTATCTTGACTTGGCATTGCTCCTCCTCAGCGACTGCTGGGATACGTGGTTTAGGCAACACTCCTCTTATTAGGCTTACGTGCAGCAAATTGTTAGATGACTTGTTGTGCGATATTGCAAGCTTCCAGAAGCTCCTGCCCCCTCATACCAAAATCCTGAAAGCACATCCTGTGGGGGTGGCTCTCCGAGCTCGGCTGTCGTGAATCAAGCCGCCCGCAAGGCGTCCGTCTTGACACTGCGGATTTCCATCCTCACGCCTGCGCGCGCCGCTTGCCTGTTCCTGCGTGGCGGTCATAGCTTGGCGCTCTCAACGAAGTCGGCGCTCGATACGAGTCCCCTGCGCGAGGCTTCAGGCTCTGAAATTTCTTGCGAAATTAACGCTACGCACAGCAATGTCCTTTCGCTCTGCCCTGAGATCATTACCCTCATTAGCGCCCTGCTCCTTTCAATTACGGCACCCACACCGGCAGTTTGGAGTTACCAGGTTTGTCGATGATGATCGCCAGGCTTTGCTTTGCCCGCGTAGCTGCGACATAAAAGGCGGCTGCCGGCGTTGATTCCAGGTAGATCTGCTTCTGGATAAAGGCCTTGATGGGCGCGGTAGGCATGATCAGCACACGCTCGAATGTGGCGCCTTTCGAAACCTTGAAATTCATAAAGTCAAACGGGAGCTCCTTACCCGAAGCTATGGTGCTGCGAAGACACTGAGGCCGGAACCGCTCGACGTATTGCTCGACATGCTTTGAATGCACCAAGTACACGCCATCATGTTCAGATACCGCGTGGTTCTCTGACGTTGTTCCTGGAAAGCCCCATGACGCATCAAAAATGGTGTCAGAGAACGTCGCGATTTCAGTTCGACAGCGGTAAGTTGTAGTCGCATAGTTAATGCTCAGCAGCCCTCCCTTTTCGCGTACAAGGAACCACTCAAGCGCACCTGCGTACCCATACTGTTTGTTTTTCTGTCCCCTCGGGTTTGTCGAGAGCACCGCTTGGCGCACGTCACCAACCATGCGGACGTCGATCCTCGACTCAAGTAATTCATGGACGATTTCCCAATCGTAGCCACTGAGATCTTGTACCTCGTCGATCAGTATTTCGTCGTAGAGACATTCAAGTCTGCGTATCAACGCTGGGGTGGCCGCCATAAGCTCCCGCGCGAGGCGTCCGAGCTCGCATGCGTAGATCTGGTTGTTGCCATCCATAAATCTCTGCTTGCCGTTCGCGTACATGCTGGGGCGACCTTCGAAGTTGAAGCCCCCTACCCGCTCACCCGGGAATTTGAATGGCAGGAACGGCTTTGCAAAATGACGAAGCAAGAATGTGTACCAACCCAGAACCTCGAGGTTAAGGCAATCACCCGCTTGGGCGCCGAGACGATGGATCAGCTCCTGCTGATTTGTCTGGGTGAACGTGACAATGAGCACACGCCGATCGGTTGGTAGTCCTTTGCAGTGATCGACCAGTCCTTGAGTTTTTCTACCACCAGCGACAGCTAAGGTAAGAAGGTTAGGCATTGCGTATGAACTCCGCCGCGGCCTTCATATAGGCCGGTGGGCTGAGCACCTCATCCGACTCAGCTAGTCGAATTGCCCCTTCCGTTTTCTCGCGCGCCATCCAGGTCAATAGAGTTGCTGCCGCAGTGATGCCGAGCATCTTGCGCAACTGAGGTTCGCCGTTCGCTGTAATAAGCTGGGGTTCGAGCGTGGTTCCGCCAGCCACGGTGCCGATGAACAGCTCTCTGCGCGTCACGTCCAGCCACTTTAGAACCGGCGCACGTAGCTCTATTGGTTCAATGCCGTCGTTGTCACGCATCACAGCTACGGGCTTGTCGATGGCCGCGCAAAGCTCAAGGCATCGCGCTAGTGCCAGACCACGCATACTGATTACATCTATCCCATGGGCCATCGGGCGTGCGCCGAAGCAATCTTTGTAGACGCGTTCGAAGATGATTTCGTCTGATGGCCCCTCAACCAAAACGACTTTTTTCGCTAGTACCAAGCGGAGTGTGTCGTAGCCAGGCAGTTTCTGAAAGTAGCTCACCGTATCTGGATCAAGTTCAGTGATCTTGGAGGCACTGTTGCGATGGAGGAGCAGCAATGCGTCGAGGCCGAGCCGGTTCAACACGTAGGTGCTGTGAGTCGAAATGAATAGCTGCTGTTCTTCCGTCGCCAGTTCTTCGATGCGATTGAGTAGGGTCGTCAGGCTTGTGTGAGATAGATGGTTTTCAGGCTCCTCGATCATCACGATATTCGCCTTTGTGGAATGACGCTTCATTGCTAGAGAGATCTTGATAGCAGCCTGTTGGCCCTGGCCTGCCATCGCAAACGGGAGCCCGTCGACATGTGGTGTAACCACGCTTTCCCAAGAGGTACGAGATGTCTGATCCATTGCCAGTGCCATAGGCTCTGACTGTAGCGCGGCGCCCAGACCGGAGAGTCGCTTGTTCACCGGCGCCAGCGCACCATCAGTCATGGATGCTTTGATACCGCGGTAGTCCAGCGATATCTGTGCTTTCTCGGATGTTTCCAAGTGGTCGCTCAGAATCTGGCGGAGATGGTAGTCAACGCCGGCGGCAGATTTGACTGTGCGAGAATCGATGGTGGCCACAGAGAGTGCCCGTGGTCGCCGTGTGAGTTCTCTATCAGCGAAGGAGCGCCATTCGTAGGTGTAATACTCGACGGGGAGCAGCGCAGATGGGGTTTTCAGCCATTCATCCAGCTCGTCCTGGTATTCCTCACTGGGGGCAATGGATAGAACAATTCCAGGGCAAGCGTTTGTGGGAACATCCGCATTAACGGCGCCGAGCAACACCTGGAGTTCCAATGTGTTTTGCAGGTAAAGCTCGATTAGGATTTCCGGAAGTTTTGGCTTCTTCCCTGCATTCCTAAGGGCAAGAAATTCAGACACCATCTCGGTGTTGAACCAGTGAGGGTTGAGCTCCTCCAGGATCCCCCGCCCACCGATCCGCCCGTTGAGCGCCAGCGAGATGGCCTCCATTAAGGTAGATTTCCCGGCATCGTTGTCTCCGACCAGGATGTTCACGCCAGGGTTAGGCTTCAGTAAGAAATCCTTGTAAATACGGTAACCACGGATTCGAATTTTGGTGATCACGGTCGACATTCCTTTGACGAATTGTTGTCGGATGGCGCTTTGATGGCGCTGCGAGCTGATGCTATAAGCGAAGTGGTTAATTTGTCGACTGCATCACGATTCTCTCTGTTGGGGACACCGCCTTAACCGGGAAGTCGATTCAAGATTTTTTATCACCTCCTTCCTTCCGTTACCGCACAGGATTTGCACATGACTACAACGCCCTTCTCCACCAGAAAAGCTTTCATTGAGTCACTGGGGGCGACGTGTAGAAACTGGACGTGGAGCTGGTCTTTTATTAACGAGCAAGAACGTAAAATCATCTTCGGCGCTTGGGACATCAATACCAACGCTGGTCGAGCGCTTATCCTCAGCGATGATTGGGAAATCGAAAACGGGCGGCGAAACAGCGGCTATTCCCAGAGCATGGAGCACATTAGGTTGGTCGCCGAAGAGGGATATGAACTCCACACTTTCAAGATCATGCATTCGGACGAACTCCAGGATGAGGATGGACGCGGCCCCGCGAAGATCAAGCGCTTCGAGCGCTCTATCGAACGGAAATGGCTATCTTATGAAGATGGAGATTGGTATGCGTGCGATGAGCCGCCGGCAGCAATGATTCCCGAAGAAGTGATAGAGCCTGAGTTCTTTTCGGAAGGTGCCGTAAGGGAAATTAAGGTCAATGCTTACGAGCGCAACCCACAAGCCCGTGAGGCATGTATTCGTCATCATGGTGCTGTATGTGCTGCCTGCAGTTTCGATTTCGGAGCTGTCTACGGAGAGGTTGCACAGGGGCTCGTCCATGTACACCATATTATCCCGCTAAGTCAGATCGGCGCGGAATACCAACTGAACCCGGTGACCGATTTGATTCCGCTTTGCCCGAACTGTCACGCAGTAGTTCACCGGAGATCTGAGGTCATGTGTATCGAGCAGCTTAAAAAGTGCTTGGCTTCTACTGGTACGACCCGTGACTAACCTGCATCAGTGACAAGGCCATAAATCTTAGCCTTCAACGATCCACATCGTTACGCATCAGCATCGGCAGCAAGAATCGCAGCGAGTAGGCCACAAGCCGCACTGTTCAATCGTCACAGTCTCTGGGTTATCTCACCATGGATGCAAGAATGCTCACCGCGCAAGAGGTTTGCCAGGTACTCCGTGATGTTTCTGCAGGTTCACGCTCAATGCGCCGAATCACTGAGCAAACCTGGAACGAAATCTTCTGTGGCCTAATGTCCGTCGAAGTGGATGGCTGGCTGATCAGTTTTTTCAACGATTGCGGTGAGTTGGACTACTGCGATAGCTGCTGCAGTCCTGACGACCGAAAGTACGAATTCACCTCAACCGATATCAAAGCACTTGATCCAGTAGCTCTTCTGAGCCCAGAGGAGCATCGCAAGCTTGAGGAGCTGCTCACCAGTACCTGATGACACCTCAAGCATCGCAATTCGCACGTCAGTCCCTAATGTCGCCTGTTAGCAAGCTCCACAGATTTGAGCAGAGAGGCCTATGGCACCACTCTGAGTTCAGTGAGGCCTACAACCCGCTCATTGTCTCTAAATGATCCAGTGGCTCACGCCCCATCGCCTCCATCAGCGCATTGGCAAGCCAGACCGCGTCACGCATGCTGAACGAGTAGCCCATGAAATCAAAAACAAGCTCTACACCTCCTTCTTCAATTGTGTAAACGCTGACCTTTTCAGTTTTTTCATTCTCTTCTGTCGCAAGTTCAACGACGTAGGCTTCATCTTCAGTCTCGTGACAGTTAAACTTGCCGTCGGCGTAGTAACTCCATTCTCCAGAAATTCTTTTCCGATATCTCCTTTCAAGAATACTGTCTCGACCGGCTGGCGTTGGTACAAACCCTGCGAGATTTCCCACGGTTATGAGCACAGCATCGTAAAGACAGTGCGCAATATCTTCAGCCACTGCGTCAGCAAATCTAAAAGGCATGATGTCTAGGTTTAGGCTGACGTAATCACCCTCCTGCCTGGCAACCTGACACGAATACATCTCGTCATCCTCGCGGCCTCGCCAACATACAAATTTGCGCTCTGCAAAAAACGGTGTTTGTTTCATCTCGGTTTTGCTCACAAGTTTCACCATCATCTTATTGTTAAAAATAACAACGGACGTTCTGATCAAAACCTTTAGCGAAAAAGTAAAATATTTTTTGAGGGGAGCTAGAACCTAAGAATCTGAACAGGAAACGTGAGGATTGAACCCTTAAAAGTGAGGCAATGCCCCGGAATCTCAGAAAAAGTCTGAGTCTTAGCCGGGCCTGTTAGGCCCGAATGAACGACAAACGACCAGTGCAAGGTCGGTAGGTCAGCCAATCCAAGACGACGCCCTCATTGTGAGCAATCACCTAATCATTGCGGAAAACATTCTGAACTAGACTCCCTGCAACGCAGAAAGGGATACGAGCAACATGAACATTCCCCGCCAGGTTACTCCCAAAGGTGAAGAGAATTTTCTAAGGGATTTTCTCAAAGAGATTGCGTGGCCAGCGATGGCAGGAAACGTCGCTTGGTCATTCTTTTCGGTCGCGATCGATCCTGGCTGCGGAGGGAACACCTTTCCAAGACTTGCGACGCTGCTTGCCCTGGCGTTTTACCTTTCAGCGGAGTGGTACCGAACCAAAAAGGGTGGCGCAACCTCCCTTGGTCTTTGTTTTGATCTTTTCCTGGTCATTTGCATCGTTTGGTTTGCGATTGCCATTCAAGCGAATAAGGGTGCTCCCGGGTTTGCGTTGGTGCTGATACTCACTGCGGTCGGGATAGGTCACTTATGCAGTGTTTGGCCTCCTATCGGAGAGGGCAAAGGGAATATTGAATTCGGGAGGGTCAACATTCTCATCGCAGTAGTTCTTTCCATTGCCCTGCAGGTGAGCAGTTCTTGGCAGTCTTGGATCATTTTTTTCGCCATTAGCACAGTGCTTGTAGCTTGGTGGATACTTCGCCACGGCAAGACCAAATAATCACGGGCGACTAAAAAGCCTAGGACATTTCTCTGCCCATCATCGATTATGCTTTCCATAAATCTGGGCACTCAGAGAAAGACATGAATAGGCTTGGGCAGTGCATGGCGTGGTTTTGGCGGGACAAGAGGTCTCAATCTGAGCAGTCGCGTGAACGGGCGTTTATCGAGTCAGTCAACGGGTTGAAGACTCTACAGGTCACGCCTGAGGGCGGCATGTCTATAGATCCCCAGGAGATACGCGAGCGCGTAATCGCGAGTCGTCATGCGCTTAAGCATTTTGTGAGAAAACCGTAGGCATCACCTCCCCTGACCTTTCGCCACTGGCTGTCTTGGCAACGTCTCAAAAGGAAACTCTCTGCTACGCTGGATTTCGGCGCCATCAACGCTGAGATCGCCTAGGGGCATGTGCGTTCGTGGTTGAGCGAATTCAACAATGCTCAGGTTTCATACAAGGACGACAGCATGACTGACAGACGACCCTTGAATCCGAATGTAACTGTTCCGAAGCCAGGCGGTGGTGTCCAGCCTCGCTCGCGAAATCAAGACGGCCAGGTTCGTGATAAGCGTGATGACGCTGGAAAGCCCAGAAAGAAATAATCGATCGATGCTGAATAGCAGGTTGCTCGCATTTTGGGGCAACCTGCTCTGCCGCCCGACTAGAGATTTTTATGCTGCTTGAGGTGAGCACCACCGGGGTTATAGCCCGGCTGGGTTATCTAGCGTTGCGCTTAGACTTTCGACGAGGCTTATAGCTTATGAGATGGTTAAATAGCGCTCTCTCCTCGGGAGTTTGACCTACCACGTGGGCATTGGCCCTAGGGCGCCACTCGATCATCTTGTCCCAGATTCTCCAAGACCTGCTCTCCAGTGAATACGCACAGTCGCTCAGACCGCGACAAAGCTGAAGTGCCTGTTCGGCTGTTAGTAGGTATTTGTCATTGCCCTTGCCAAAGGCGCGTTGCCCAAGCACCATGTTCATCTGCACGGCAAAGTCCAGCGCGATACCGGTAACCGCCAAACCCATCACACCGTAAAAAGGGTTGATGAAGGCCGGGAGGAAACTCACTGCGGCCAATATCATGGCCAACTGTGAGGCGCGTCGAGTGTGCCCGGCATCCGCGAGTCGACCACTGATAGGTGCGGCGATTGCACCGATGGCGCCGACCAGGGAGAAAATCGCGATCTGACTTTGCGAGAGGCCGAACTCACGGCTCAATACCATCGGGACAGCGGTCCAGAACAAACTGAACGCGGCAAACATCAACCCTTGATAGAGCGCTCGCTGACGCAATACGGGTTCGCGGCAAAACAGTTGGCCAAGGGATTTCAGCAACTGGCCATACGACGCGCGATGGGCTGGTTGCCATTTGGGCATGGTCATGCCGATCACCACGGAAATGACGAGCATCAACGCAGCCGCGCCGATAAACACGGCCCGCCAGCCAAAATGATCGGCAACCAGGCTCGACAGCGGCCGCGCCAGCAGGATCCCCAACAGCAAGCCGCCCATGATCCCGCCCACCACTCGGCCGCGAGATTCTTCAGGCGCCAGATGCGCGGCCAATGGAATCAGCATTTGCACTGAGACCGAGCTGAAACCGATGAGTGCCGAGACGACAAGGAACACACTCGGCTGCCTGGCCAGGCCGGCTGCGATCAGGCTGAAGATCGTAACCACGATCGTTGCGATCATCAGCCGGCGATTTTCCATGAGGTCCGCCAACGGGACCAGGAAGAACAATCCGAGTGCGTAACCGATTTGAGTCAGCGATACGATAAAACTGGCGCTGCCATTGGACATGCCGATGTCCGGGGCGATCAGGCTGATAATCGGCTGTGCGTAATAGATGTTGGCCACGATGGCGCCACAACAAAACGCAAAGAGAAGCACCATCCCTCTCGTCATTGAAGCTATTGCCACCGTCGCTGCCGTACCGCTTGTTGAAACACTCATGCTGTGGACTCCTGAAGTTCGACAACGGTGACGTTCCAATGAAGGTCACCCGCTGGATGTTGGTCAGGCCACAAAATAGGCGGCACGCCTCGCCGGGAGAATATGGACATGGCGCAACGTCCTGTTGCGTCGTGCGCAAAAGATGCCTGGGCAGTCTGCTGGAACCGCCGTCGGTACGTGGTCGCTATGAATGCCAGACGAATACGGATGCGCTACTACAATGAGTAGAACTTCCGGGGCCTGACAGGCAGCGAGCGAATGTGGATGAAACACCAACTCTGCGTCGTTCGGCCGATTCGTTTCGCGACCGCCTCGCTCATCCTCGTCACCTCCATTGCCGGCGCAGAGGACCTCGAGCCCAGGTCCTACGCCAATACGCCGGTCGGTATCAACTTCCTGCTCATGGGCTTTAGCGATCTCCATGGCAACGTAACGGCCAACCCCTCGGTCCCGCTCCAGGATGCCAAGCTCGATATCAAGACTGTCGTGTTTGCCTTTGCCAGATCCCTGGACATCTGGGGCCGCTCCGGGAAGTTCGATATCGTCGTGCCTGAGGCAAGATTGACTGGGTCTGCCCTGTTTGCCGGTGAGCCCAAGGAGCGAAATGTGACGGGTTTGATCGACCCAAGATTTCGCTTCTCGGTCAACTGGTATGGCGCCCCGGCGATGTCCCTGGCTGAATTCCCCAGCTATAAACAGGATGTGATTATCGGCACCAGCCTGGCGATCACGGCGCCACTCGGCCAGTACGACGCGAACAAGCTGGTGAATCTCGGCAACAACCGCTGGTCGTTCAAGCCCGAACTCGGGATTTCCAAGCGTCTGGGACCCGTGACCCTGGAATTGTCCGGCGCGGCAACGTATTACACCGACAACAACGAGTACCTGGGCAACCGCACACTTTCCCAGAACCCGATATACCAGGTGCAGGCGCATCTTATCTATGCCTTTGAGAACGGTGTCTGGGTCTCGCTGGATTCGACCTACTTTGAGGGGGGGAGTACTTCAATCGATGGCGTCGGCAACCATGACTTCCAGGAAAATACGCGCTACGGATGCACCCTCACGCTACCGTTGAACCGCAACCATTCGGTGAAGCTCAATGCGAGCAATGGCGGACATACTCGTACGGGCAGCGAATACGATGCCATTGGCATCGTCTGGCAATATCGCTTCGGCGGAGGGCTTTGAAACCGGGGCTTGCGCTGTATTCCATTCAGGCATCGGTGGAATATTCGACGGAGTCTGATTATTGACCAATACCCGCAAGTGGTTCAGGAAAATCGAGCGTCACATAATCTGATTCGATGGATAAAGACCGGCAAGCCGCGCTATCACCACACCCACGTAAAAGACCCCTGAAAACTCTTCAACCATCACAAGTGAACGAGCGTGATTGGTTAACGGGATAAAATCACCGTAACCGGTTGTTGTGAGGGTCGTAAGACTAAAATAGATCAGCTTGAAGAAGTTTCCGGGCTGGACGAAGTCAAGGTGGCCAGGGCCGAATGAACCGGCGCTGGACATCTCGACCAAGGCATATACGAATGACCAGACGAACGCCAGCAGGATGTAACCTGCAAGCGCGCCATGCAGTTTGTCCGCCGTAATGGGCCCGCGCTTGAGAACATAGCGAAGCACTCCGCTGAACGAGATGGCAAGAGACGCTGTATAAGCCATCCCGGCAAGTTTAAGAACGGCGACACTCCCAGCCCACAATGCCCCCCATAGAAGGCCGACCCCCAGCAACGCCAGACACAGTTTGAGAATGGCTCCCCGCCGAGTCTGCCTGGTGGCGAAAGCGCCCACGAGCAGCACGGTTGAAAACAGAATGGCGAGCAAGATGCGGTCAAATATGCCCTCTTCAAGAAAGGGAAACAGGAGGATCAATCCCACTAAGAGCAGCAACAGATAAGTGCAGGGCCCCAGCCCTATGACAATCTGACCTAAATCCGCATCGGATTCGGTTTTATCTTGTGGATGGGTCATATCGCCTCCCTGAGGCCGAATAGTTGCTTTATATGGCGTCTATGTTCGAATTACATGACCCCCTTCCCTGTCTGTGCCGGTTTTTTCAAGGGCCCGAGACGCCCGCCCCCATCAACGCGCTGCAAGTTACTCAAGTGCCTGATGAAACCACTAGTGTTGACGCCGATAAAAAGCCCGTTTCACAAACTCGGCCGACACCATGTACACCAGACTGATTGCCAGCATCAGCAACAGGATATGGAATGGCAAAGGCACCAGGCCGAACCAGGGGGCTACCGGGCTGTACGGCAGACCTATGGCCAGCAGGCCGATGCCCAGTGCACTGACGATCAGCAGTTTAGCCGGGCGGCTTTGGTAAAACGGTTTGTAGGTGCGCACGATGAAGATCGTCAGCAGTTGAGTCAGCAGCGACTCAACGAACCACCCGCTGCGGAATACTGCAGGAACCATCTCCGCCAGCAGGTACAGGGCCACGAACGTCAGGATGTCGAACAGTGAGCTCACCAGCCCGAACACCACCATGAAATTACGTATCTGCTTGATGTTCCATCGGTGAGGCGTGCTTTCCCATTCCCGGTCAACGTTGTCGCTGGCAATCCCCATCGAAGGGATGTCGGACAGGAAGTTATTGAGCAATATCTGCTTGGCCAGCAGCGGCAGGAAGGGTAGCGCCAGGGAAGCAAGGGCCATGCTGATCATGTTGCCGAAGTTGGCACTGGAGACAATCGATATGTATTTGAGGGTATTGGCAAAGGTATGCCGCCCCTCTTCGATGCCTTCGCGCAGGACATTCAGGTCGTGCTCCAGCAGCACAAAGTCAGCGGCCTGTTTGGCCACGTCGGCCGCGTTGTCCACGGAAATCCCGATGTCGGCGACTTGCAGCGCCGGGGCATCATTGATGCCATCGCCCATGTACCCGACCACATGCCCGGTCTTTTGCAGGGCCCGGATGATGTGCTCCTTCTGATTGGGATCGACCTCGGCGAACAGGGTTGTCCGGGGGGCCAAGTGCATCAAGGCTTCATCTTTCATCGCCGAGAGTTCACCGCCGGTGATGATTCGCTCCACCGGCAGGCCCACCGCCTGGCCGACATGGTGGACGACCAGACGGTTGTCGCCGCTGATGATCTTCACTTGCACACCCAGCCCGTCCAGGGTGGCGAGCGTGTCCTTGACCCCGGGTTCCGGCGGGTCAAAAAACAACAAAAAACCGCGAAAGGTCATGTCCTTCTCTTCGTCGCGACCATAGTGCGGCTGATCGGGTAATGCACGGGTGGCAAGGCCCAGGACGCGAAAGCCCTGCTCGCTCCAGTTCGCGAAACGTTGTGCGATCGTCGCCAGTTCCGCGTCGTTCAGCGTGACAACCTGTTCACCACGGCGCAGGTGCGTGCAAACCTCAAGCACATTGTCCAGGGCGCCCTTGGTCACCATCAGCCTGCTGGCCTCAGGGGCATTGGCCACCACCACGCTGAGGCGCTTACGGACAAAGTCATAGGGCACTTCATCGAATTTGACGACGTCGGCGCTCGGGGCCAGGTCTTTGCCGGCCAGGGTGATGGCATCGTCCATCGCGTTACGCATGCCTGTCTGCAAACTGGAATTGAACACCGCCAGCTGCAGGACATCAGTGGCGGCGACACCCTCCACATCCATCGCAGCGTCCAGCACCACGACACCCCGTGTCAGCGTACCGGTCTTGTCGGTACACAGGATGTCCATGGCTCCCAGGTTTTCGATGGCGTTGAGGTGACGCACGATCACCCCTTTCGCCGCCATGCGCTGCGCGCCTTTGGCCAGCGTAATGCTGAGAATCGCCGGCAACAGTTCCGGCGACAGACCAATGGACAAGGCGATGGCGAATAGCAGCGTGTCGAGGGTCGGGCGATGCAGCAAGATGTTGATGCCGAACACGACGATCGTGATCACCAGCATCACCCGCAGCAACAAGGCACCGAAACGACGCAAGCCACGCTCGAATTCCGTTTCGGGAGGCCTGAGCGACAAGGTCTTGGCAATGTGGCCGATCTCGCTGTCCTGGGCATAGCGCGTCACAAGCACCTCGGCGGTACCGCTACGGACCGAGGTGCCCATGAACACACAATTGTGGCGCTGCCCCACGGTGGCCTCAGGGGCGCAATCACCTGGCAGCTTTTCGACCGGAAAGGTTTCGCCGGTCAGCAGGCTCTCGGCGATGAAGCAATCGAGGGCCTGCAGGATGCGGCCGTCGGCGGCGATCAGGCTGCCGGCGCTGAGTAACAGGACGTCACCTGGCACCACGTCACTGGCGGCAACCTCCAGGGTCTTGCCCTCCCGACGGACCGTTGCGCGCAAGGCGATCTTGTTGCGTAGCTGCTCCACCGCGTGGCTGGCACGATTTTCATACCAGGCGCTGAGGACGGCGCTGATCAGCACAATACACCCGACAATCGCCGCGTCGAGCCAGTCGCCCACCACCACGGCCACCAGCGCGCCGGCAATCAGAATAAGCACCAACGGCGTGCGCATTTGTTCCAGCACCAGCCTGGCCAATCCCTGTGGCCGGTCCTTGGCCTGGGGCGGTGCGCTGCGCAGTCGAGCCTTGGCCTGGGCCTGGCTCAATCCCGTCGGCTTGCTGTGCAAGGTGCTGAACAACTGGCTGAGCGACGGGCTCCAATAATCGGCGCAGACATCATGCGTCGGTTTTGTCGTGGTGGAATGCCATTCGCGATGCGCCAGCCAGAGACCGGGCAACATCGGTAACCAGAACGTCAGGCCGCGAAACAGCAGCGTGGCAGACAACGCTACGGCAACGTTCACCCCGACCCAATGCAACGTCACCACGGCTGCGGCTTCGAAGGCCCCAAGACCACCCGGCACAATGCCGATACTGCGCAGAACGCTGGCCAGCATGAAACCGGCAAACAACCCCAGGGGCGGTGCCGAGACACCCAACGCTCGCACCAGGACCCACAGCGTTGCACTGTCCAGCATGATGATCGCCAGTTCCAGCAACGTGATGCGCCAGAGCAAGGCGTGGCTGCGTACCAGCTGTCGATCCGCTCCGGTGAGCAACGCAAGGCCTTTGGCGATAATCGAAAAACGCTGCCCCGGCACATGGGTCGCCAGGCGTGTGTTGCCGGCCAGCCTTGGCGTGGCAACCGCCAGCATCAGGCTGACCGCCACGAACACCACACAGGTCACCAATAAAGCCGCCGTTGCATGCCCCTGGAAAATCACCACCGGCAGTGCCACGCCAACGGACAGCACATAGGCCAGGAAGTACCCGGACAAATCCAGTACAAGGCACGCCAGCACGACGGGGCTGGCGAACCCCAGGCGCACGAACGAGGCGACCACCGCAAAGGCCCCGCTGATGCCGGAAGACGGCAAGGCTTGATCGACAAACAGCTTCATCAAGCTGAGCTTGCCCGCCTCCCAGAGTGAAAGATGCTGAGCCCCGGCCTTGAGCACCACACGAAAAACCTGCCCCTGCGCCATATAGGTCAGGGCTTGCAAGCCAAAGGCCGCGATGAGCCACAGTGGCTCTGCCTCCGTCAGCAGGCGTGTGAAGGATTCGACGTCCGTGAATTGCAGTGCGACGCCCACCACCGTCGCAAACATGGCGGCTCCCAGCAGCCATGTCAGCCAG
Source organism: Pseudomonas sp. MT92 (assembly GCF_058792515.1). Classification (NCBI taxonomy): domain Bacteria; kingdom Pseudomonadati; phylum Pseudomonadota; class Gammaproteobacteria; order Pseudomonadales; family Pseudomonadaceae; genus Pseudomonas; species Pseudomonas sp. MT92. The sequence continues at coordinate 259,502 of NZ_JBXAFA010000004.1, read as the reverse complement.
AGTGCAGGACGACTGAAATGCTGGCCGTCTTCCAGCGCAGTTGGAGGAGGAAAGTCTGGAATGGGTGATTTGACAGACATGCCGGGTCCCTGAGCAATGTGGCAGATCGCTGGATTCTGGGCCCGTGTGGGCGGACGGCATTGATTAATGTCAATCCCGCTTGCTCAAGCGGGTTCAGTCCGGTGGGACACTGCTGCCGGTCTCCGGGTACCCGCAGCGCTGAACAAGCCAACCGCGCCTAGGGGGAACGTATTATTGGCGCGTTATTGTTGATGAGGGTTTGTATGATCTCGACCGATCCGTTGATGGCAAATTGAACGCCCATGCACACCAATATAAAACCCATCAAACGGGAAATGGCATCGATACCCGACTCCCCCGTCACCTTCATGATCAAGTCCGACGCGCGCAAGCAACCCCAAAGCGTCAACGCGGTGACAAGGAAAATTAAAGGTGGAGCGGTCAGCAGCACCCATTGCGGAAAGGTGGTGTTGTTTTTAATGGTGGCAGAGGCACTGATGATCATTGCGATAGTGCCTGGGCCGGCTGTGCTGGGCATGGCCAGGGGGATGAAGGCGAAGCTGGTTTTTTTCGCCGCGCTATCGCCGCAAGCGGTTTCGCGAGGCTTGGGAAACAACATGCTCGAGCCGATCACGACAAGTATTCCACCACCGGCAATCCGCAAGCCCGGGATGGAGATACTGAATACACCCATCACGAACTCACCGATGTAATAGGTCACCAGCATAATGATGAAGACGTAAACTGCCGTCAGGAAGGCCTGCTGGTTTTTTTCTTCACGACTGAACCCTTGGGATAACGCCAGAAAAAGCGCCACGGTGGTGGGTGGATTGATCAATGGCAACAATGCCAACAACCCGAGCGTGACGGCGTCGAATAAATGGTTCATCCCTATCCACCCTGCAAGTCACTGAAAACACTTCTTGGTGCGTCATTATGGAATCAACTGGGTGTCGACACTTTCTATACAACTTCCATTTCGGGGCTGCATTCGAACGCCAGACAAGTAACGCCAGACAAGTCTAGGTGCGCTGTGGGTTTTCACCACTGACGGCGAGAATCTGGCCATCCATTGACTTAAATCAGATGACCCGACTACGCGCGAATCCAACGTAGATCATACTCACCGAACAAGTTAAGCACCGCTGACATCCGAAACCGGTCCCCGCACAGGCATGCCGTCGATGTATCAGAACCTCGCCCTCTTCGCCGCCTTCCTCCTGCTCTACAGCCTGTTTGCCGGGGGTATCGAGACGCGCCTGCTCAATGGTCCCCTGATGTTCATGCTCGTCGGCCTGATTCTTGGCCCGGCGTTCCTGGGCGTTTTGGCGCCCCGGATCGACAAGGACGGCCTGAAGATCCTCGCCGAGCTGACATTGGCGATCGTTTTGTTCAGCGATGCGGCCAATGCCGACCTGAAGATTCTCAAAGCCCACGAAGGATTGCCCATGCGCTTGCTGATGATCGGGCTGCCCCTGACGATCCTCAGTGGTTGGCTGGTCGGTCGCTGGCTGTTTCCGCAGATACCGTCGGTGGAACTGGCAGTCATGGCGACCCTGCTGGCCCCCACCGACGCGGCCTTGGGCAAGGCGGTGGTGAGCAATCCCAAGGTTCCCGGCGCCGTGCGTGAAGGGTTGAACGTCGAGAGTGGGCTGAATGATGGCATCTGCGTGCCGGTACTGTTGATGTTCCTGGCGTTGCTGGTCGAAGAGCAGACCCGATCCCCCCTGTCACTGGCCGCAGAGCTGTTCGTTGAGGAACTGGGGATCGGTGCCGTCGTCGGGCTGGCCCTGACGTTCATCGCCTGGCTGATGTTTCGCTACGCTTCAAAACAGGATTGGCAATCCCCCATATGGTCACAACTGACGCTGCCCGGACTCGCCCTCTTGTGCTTTGCCACAGCGCAAACGCTTGGTGGCAGCGGGTTTATCGCCGCGTTCGTCGGCGGGTTACTGGCGAGCAGTCTGTTTTCCGAGCAAAAGCATCGCCTGCTCGAGTCCAGCGAAGAATTCGCCACGCCGCTATCGGTCATTACCTGGATCGTGTTCGGCGCGCTGGTCATCCCTCGAGTCTGGGGCAATCTCACCCCGGCCATCTGGCTCTATGCGGTGCTGAGCCTGACGGTGATTCGCGTGCTGCCGGTACTGATCAGCCTGGCAGGCACGGCCTTCGATTACGAAACGCGATTGTTCATCGGTTGGTTCGGCCCACGCGGACTGGCCACCATCGTCTTTGCCATCATGATCCTGGACTACCCGCTGGAGGCCATACGCACGATAGGCGCCATCGCAGTCTGCACGGTTCTACTCAGCGTGGTACTGCACGGCTTGAGTGCCAATCCATGGGGCTCGCGGCTGGCCCGTCGCGAGCATTGATTGACTTGTACAACTTTACCCCTAGGCTTCAGGCTTATCTGTACAGAATTTCTGACGTGTACAACATTGCCTGGAACCTGCCATGTCCGCCCGCCCGCCCTCTTTCGCCAAGACATTCGCAACGCTTACCCCAGTCTCGACTATGCGCCGCATGTCGCCGCCGAGCGCCTGATGTCGAGCCGGGCATGGCTGATCGCCAACGCGCTATGGATGCAGGCCGGCTGGTGGAGCTGTGTGCTGGGCGCCAGACACCCCTGGCTGCTGATGCTGGTCGCGGCCGGCCTGGTGATCCATGTCGCGATCTGTCCACGGCCGGGCAAGGAAGCCACTGCGCTCCTGCGCGTGGGCGTGGCCGGTTGGCTGATGGATGCCAGCCTGGGCGCGCTGGGGGTTTTCGAATTTGACCAGCGGCCTCTGCCTCTGTGGCTGGCACTGCTCTGGCTGGTGCTGGCGAGCGGGCTTCGCCACAGCCTGGCCTGGGCCCGGAAGCCGATGTGGTACGGCGTGCTGCTCGGCCTGATCGGTGGACCGCTGGCGTACTTCGCCGGGGCGCCACTGGCCGGGGTCGGTTTGCCTTGGGGTTCCCTTGGCACCGCCCTGGTGCTGGGGCCGCTGTGGGCAGCAGCTTTGCCCCTGGCCCTGAGACTGGCCGCACCGCGTTGACAAAATCAAGCCAGCCGCTATGGCTGGCGGCGGAAGAACAGACTCACCTGCCCCAATTCGACGCCCAACTTGCTCATGCTCGAACGATTGATCAGGGTGTCGTCGTCCATCAGGTACATCCAGTCGTCGAAATCCACTTCCCAATGCTTGTCATCCACCGGCAGGTCAAGGCGATAGCGCCAGCGCAGCGCGTTGCCGGCGACCTCGCCCCGGGCTTCGCCAATCACATCGCTCGCCCGGCCACGCCAGCGCATGGGGCCATCCGGTTCCAGGGTCCAGACCCGCTGCTGGCGCGTACCGTCGCTGTAGACAAACCGCTCATCGAGGATCAGGCGCTGCCCCTCTCTATGGCTTTCGATCTGGACGTGGAAGCGCTTAAGCACTTCGCCCGAGCGATTCTGGTAAAGCCCCCAGGCTTGCACCGGTCGGGAAAAGAACGCCGCCAGATCCAGAGTCGGGCGCTCCCGGGCGTAGTGTTCCACGCCGACATTGCCGCAGCTGGCCAGCAACAGGCTGCCCATCAGTAACAGTATTCGCCACATGTCTATCTCCTGTTCAGCAGGCTGGTATTCAGAACGCTCCTATGCAGCAGGACCGCCCTGCCCCAGCAGGCGTTGGCGCAACTGTGGATCTCGCGCCCGCGGGTCGAGCCAGATGTCGAAAAACGCACGGGCGAATCGGGCATCAGGCACTTGCCGGTGAAGCCGGTCGTCGACGTAAAACGTGCAGCCTTTGCCAGGCAGGTAGACCCCGGTAATGCGCATGCCGGGCTGAACATCAACGAAGGCCTCACGCATTTCAGCGGACCATCGTTGCAGGGTGGCATCGTCCAGGTTAGCCCCGCCCAGGCGACGCATTTCATCCAGGCTGGCCTCGACCAGGGTGTCCCTTGACAGTGCACGGCGATACGTCAATTCGAGCGCAAAGGGCTGACTCCACGCCGGCGGCGCCTCGGAGCTCCACAAGCGCGCGGTGTACAGGCTCATGCCAAACCAGGTGAAATCGCCCCGGCCGACCAGACGTGCCTCGGGGACGGATGGGCGCCAGTCCGCCGAGGCCGGCACCGAGAGAATCAGCAACAGCAGACAAGCCTTCGACAGGCGATGTTTGAAAATACGTCTTGCGTCAGCCACGTTCATCAGCGCCTCCTGCTTGCAGTTAAATATTGTACAAGAGTAGCTGTTTGTATAGCTTTATGCCGAGCAGCGGCAAAAATTTGTACAACGTTTGCGGTGAACGCCTCCCCTATGCAGGTGAGTTTTGACTTTGCGCGATAGACCTGGAGGTTTTCCATGGCGACACGCGCCAGGCAGTTTCGTCTGGCTCAGTTCGGGTCCAGCAAGCCGCCGCTCCAGTTACGCGATACCCGGCGCCCGGTAAACTTGGCCACGCCCATGCCCTGGGCAATCAAGCGATCGCGAAAGCGGGTGACCAGGCGCCCGGTTTGCTCGGCATACAACACCACTTCCGACGACGGATCACCCGGCCGGCGCAGAATCCGTGCAAAGCGCTGTCCCTCTTCGACGATATCGCCCAGCTCCTTTTCAAAGATCAACACCCCCGGCTGCGGCGCAATGATGGTTTCCATGTGGCCCATTTCCACCGCTACGACAGGCCAGTCAGGGGGTGTGCGTGCCTCATCGATCACCCCGTAACCGCACAGCCACGTATACAGGCCCTCGGCATCCTGCTCGGCGAATCGATCGTTGACATCGCCCTGCCCTCGCAACTCCAGGGTCGCGGCCATGCGCTGGTCGGTCCTGCCTTCGCTCAGCCACGGGGCAATGATGGTTTCTTCGAACGAACCGTCGCCGCCCTCATCCCAGATGATCGCGACGTCCATTTTCATCGCCGCCGCCAACGCGCGACCACGGGGCCAGAAACGGCGATGAACGTAGAGGTAGGGCAACGCTTCGTCGTCAGTGTGCAGGTCGAGCATTACGTCGGCGGGCGCCGCCAGCTGCACCAGTTTTTTCTGCCATTGCTGGACGTTGCTCATCGACCGCTCCATCGCCGCCGACTGGTCGAAACCCCGGTTGAAGTTATGCCCGGTGGCGTCGTGGTAACGCCCCAGAATCCGCCCCTGGCGAAACTGCCCGATGCCCAGCGGATTGGCCTGCGGCACCACGGTCACGCTGCCCTTGAGCTGCCCCCCGGCCTCGGCGACCCGCAGGCGCTGCATCAACAGATGCAGGACCAGCATCCCGGCGATTTCGTCGGCATGCACACCCGCCTGCAAATGCACCTTCGGCCCGTGGCCATCGCCCTCGAAACGCCAGGCACCGACCTGCACCGGTTCGCCGTTGTTGTTGTGAACGTTGAACGAAATATCCTGAACCATGCACTAGCCCTCCCCTGATGAGCGTTAACAATCGAGGTATTGCCGCTGTCGAAGCTGGAGATTGAACACACGTTCAACTAAGCTCGCCAGCGTGGAACCACTGCCAAGGAATCCCCTGTGACCACCACCGTCCCGAAAAACCGCCGCGCCGAGCCTGACGAGCGTCGCGAATTGCTGGTCGCCGCCACCCTGCGCTGCCTGGGCCGCGACGGTCATGCCGGGATTTCCGTGCGGCGCATCGCCACCGAGGCCGGGGTTTCCGTCGGTTTGCTCAATCATCATTTCGGCAGCATCGATGCGCTGATTGCCGACACCTATCAGAAACTGGCGAGCGAACTCACCACGGCACTGCTCCAGGAAATCGAGCAGGCCGGCACACCCGCGCAAAAAATGGATGCGTTTCTCGTTGGCTCGTTTTCACCCAGGGTCATGGACCCGAAACTGTTGGGCGTCTGGGTGGTGTTCTGGAGCCTGATCCGCCATTCCGAACACGTCAGCCAGTCCCACGTCAAAACCTACGGCGCGTACCTTGATCTGCTTTGCCAATTGCTCGACGGCATGGCCGCCAGTGAAGGCTTCAGGATTGACGACACGCGCCTGGCCGCCATCGGCCTATCGGCGATGCTCGACGGACTCTGGCTCGAGTGGTGCCTCAACCCCGAGACCTTCAGCGCCGCCAACGGCCTCCATATCTGTCGTTGCTGGATAAAGGGGTTGCGTCACGGAGCATTCAGCACCGACGACGTCCTGTGACGGATGCCGGCCGAAGATCATCGCCAGGGTGCCGCTCACGGCGATCAACCCGGCACCGATCATCAACGACACATCCATCAGCGTGCCCCAGATCAGGCTCGACAGGGCAAACGCCCAGATCAGCCCGGTGTACTCAAACGGCGCCAGCAAGGTCGCCGTGGCGCGGCGGAAACTGGCGAACAGCAGGAACTGACCGATACCACCCACCAGCCCTGCCCCGACCATCCCCAGCCAGGCCGGTGTCGGCGCAGGGGTGTAGGTCCATGGCAGCGCCACGACCATGCACAATACGAACACCACGTTGGTGATCAGCATCTGCTCCAGCACGGAAGTCTGGTCATCCACTTGGCGCAACTGGATATAGGTGAGGGCCCAGCACACCGCTGCCAGCAGCGTCAGCACAACCGGCAGTGGTTCATTCATGTTGTCCGGGCGGCAGGCGATGACCACGCCGACAAAACCGACGATCAGGCTGAACCACTGCCAACCGCTGGCACGCTCCTTGAGAATCACCGCTGCCAGCACCGTGACCATGATCGGCGCCGAAAAATACAGGGTGGTCATTTCCGCCAGGGTCAGGTCACGGGCCGCCGTGTAGTACAGCAGCCAGGCCACGATCGACAGCAGGCCGCGCACCACCAGCAAGCGCCGGCTCGGTGAGTACCAGGCCCGCTGGATCAGACGCGTGCGTCCCGCGGCCAACACCACGGCGACCACCACCAGGGCACGCCAGAACAGAATGGTCACCACGGAGTAGTCAGCCACCAGCCACTTGATGGCCGCATCCTGCAACGTCAGGAACGCGTAGCCCAAGGTGCACAGGCCAATGCCCTGAAGCGAACGGTCAACCCGTGGCGAACTCATCAGGCTGACCTGCGCACGGGCGTGCCGCGCCGCTCGGCAAAGGCAAACAGCGCCTCGATCAGGAACGTCAGGCAGACATACACGCCGGCCACCAGCAACAGCGGCTCATAGACTTGCAGGGTCTGCGCCCGAACCACGTTGGCCGCGCCCAGCAAGTCGATCACCGCAATGGTCGAGGCCAGCGCCGTGGATTTGAGCAGCATCACGGTTTCCCCGGCCAGGGTCGGCAACAGCAGGCGCAACGCCCGTGGCAAGCGCACCCGCAACAAGGACTGACGCGGGGTCATGCCAAACGCCGAAGCCGCTTCCATCTCACCCTTGGGCACCGCCAGCAAGCCACCACGAATGACTTCACCGACGTAGGCGCCCACTGACACCACCAGGGCGAACACGATGTACCAATAACCATCGCGCAGGTAGGGCCAGAGAAAACTGCCACGGATCAGCGGGAACTGCGCAAACAGACTGCCGAGGCCGTAATAGAAGATGTAGATCTGGATCAACAGCGGCGTGCCGCGCGTGACGCTGGTATAGAACAGGCTGACCTTGGCGATCACCCTGTTTTTCGAGATCCGGGCCAGCGCCACCAAGACGGCCAGCGCGTAACCGAACACGCTGGAAACCAGCAGGATGGTAATGGTTGTTTGCAGCCCCCGGCCCAACAGCGCCGCGTATTCAACTGTCCACGCTGGAATCATGTCATTCACTCCGCCAATGGCATCCAGCGACGAATGCGTCGCTCGAGCCGTCCCGACAGGTAGTTGGACACCAGCGTCACCGCGTAATACAAGGCGGCGGCCGTCAGGTAGAACAACAGATAGTGACGCGTCGAACCCGCGCCTTGTTTGGCGGTGTAGAGCAACTCGTTGGTGCCGACCACACTGATCAGCGCACTGTCCTTGATCAGGTTGATCCACAGGTTGGCCATCCCGGCCATCGCATACGGCGCCATGATCGGCAGCGTGACGCGGCGGAACAGCCCGAAGCCGTGCAAGCCGAAAGCCTTCGCCGATTCGATCTGACCGTAGGGAATCGCCTGGATGGCCGCCCGGAAAATCTCCGAGGCGTAAGCCCCCTGCACCAGCCCCAGCACCAGGATCGCCGCCAGCGGACCGCTCAGGTTTACCGCGTCGTAACCGAGGCTGGCCATCAGCGAATTGAGCAACATGGACCCGACGTAGTACAGGAGCAGAATCAGCAACAACTCCGGCACCGCCCGGAACAGCGTGGTATAGACCCGCGCCACGGCCGCAATCGGCTTGGGCGCGCCCAACTTGAGGCAGGCCACGACCAGGCCGATCGCCAGTCCGACCACAAAAGCCCCCGCCGAAATCTGCAGGGTCATCCAGAGTCCCTTGAGCAGCGCCCCGCCCCATCCTTGTTCGGTGAAATTGATCAAATCGAACATTGCTGGCATTTCACTCTCCGGTTAGCAAACATCAACCAACTGACGTGATCCCTGTAGGAGCGAGCTTGCTCGCGAAAATCGTTAACGATGATGCGGCTTCTCTGACGAACCGCGTCGCTCTTGCGTTCATCGCGAGCAAGCTCGCTCCTACAGGAGTTGGGTGTTGCCGTCAGAACGTCGGTTTCACGCTGGTACCGAAGTAGCTTTGGGAGAGGTCGTCATAGTCCTTGCTTGCCAGCAGGGCTTTGATCGCCGTATCGAGTTTGGCCTTCAGTTCGGTGTCGTCCTTGCGCAGGCCGGCGCCTACACCCTTGCCGAAGATCGGGTCGTAAGGCACCGCGCCGAGGTAGGCCAGGTTGCTGGCAATGGCATCCGGGGTCTTGACGAAAGACGCCATTGCCGTGCCGTCGGCCATCATCAAGTCGATACGCCCGGCGATCAGGTCGGCGTTAGCCGAGTCCTGGGTGTCGTAGTACTTAACGTCGGCGATTTTTTCGTAGTAGGTCTTCAGGTAGCTGGCGCTGACGGTCGAGTTCTGTACGCCGATGGTCTTGCCCTTGAGGTCATCCGGGTATTGGGTCACGGCAGTGCCCTTCGGCCCGACCAGTGCGACAACCGAGTCGTAATAGGCCTTGCTGAAGGCGATCTGTTTTTCCCGCTCCTCGGTCACCGACATCGAAGAGAAAATCACGTCGATCTTCTTCGCCAGCAACGACGGAATGATCCCGTCCCACGCCACTTCCTTGATCTCGCATTGCGCTTTCATTTCGCTGCACAGCTTGTGGATCAGGTCGACTTCAAAGCCCTTCCACTCACCGTTGGCCTGTTTCTCGGTGTACGGCGGATAGGGTTCGGCGGCGACCGCGAACCTGATGGGCTGCGCTTGGGCCGCACTCATGCCTGCGAGCAATACGCAGGCCGCGCCGGTCAACCAGTGTGCAAAACGTCGATTTCCCATGATGTATTCCCGTCTTTTTATGTGTTAGCGAGTTTGATGAGCGTTGACGAATTGTCGGCAGCGCTCGCTGCGTGGGTGTACGAACACTTCGTCCGGCGAACCGGTTTCCTCGATCAGCCCTTGATGCAGAAAGGCGACTTTGGAAGAGACATCGCGTGCAAAGGCCATTTCATGAGTCACCAGGATCATGGTCCGGCCTTCTTCGGCGAGAGAGCGGATCACCCGCAGCACTTCCCCGACCAGTTCCGGGTCGAGTGCCGAGGTGGGTTCATCGAACAGCATGACCTTGGGCCGCATGGCCAGGGCCCGGGCGATGGCCACCCGTTGTTGCTGTCCCCCGGAAAGAAACGCCGGGTACTCGTTGCGCTTGGCCGCCAGCCCCACGCGTTCGAGCAAGGCTTCGGCCCGTTCAGTGGCCTCGGCTTTGCTTTCGCGCAGGACCTGGGTCGGCGCTTCGATCAGGTTTTCCAGCACCGTGCGATGGGGCCAGAGATTGAAGTTCTGGAACACCATGCCCAGGCTTGAGCGGATGCGCACAAGCTGCTTGGCATCGGACACCAACGGTGCGCCAGGCCGCGTGTGGTTCAGGTGAATGCTTTCACCGTCCACCAGAATCCGCCCCTGATCCGGCACTTCGAGCATATTGATGCAGCGCAGCAAGGTGCTTTTTCCCGAGCCGCTGGCCCCGATCAGGGAGATCACCTCACCCTCGCGGGCCGTCAGGGAGACGCCCTTGAGCACCTCGATATTGCCGAAGCGCTTGTGCAGCTGTTCGACCTGAATCATGGTGCGTCCCGCGACCGGTTCGACCACCGCCGAAGGGGGCTCGGGGCTGATGATCGGCCGGGGCGCTTCACCGTTGAGCACCCGCACAAAATCGCGAATCCGCTGGCAGGCCTCCGCCAGGCGTTCTTCACCGAGGGTGAACGACAGCCGCACAAAACCTTGCGCCGGTTCGCCAAAGGCCGCGGCATCCAGTACCGATACCCGCGCCTCGCGCAGCAGGCGCCAGGCGAACTCCAGCGACGTCAGGCCGGTGGCGCGCACATCCAGCAACACGAACATGCCGGCGTCGGGTTTGAGCACGTCAATCCCCGGGCAATCCGATAAACCCGCCACCACCAGATCGCGCCGACGGCGATAAATGTCGCGCATGCCGTGGGTCACTTCGTCGTGGGCCTGCACGGCCTTGAGCGCAGCTTCCATGACAAACCCCGGCAAGCCGTAGAGCATGCTCAACACCAGGGTTTCGGCATGCGCCACCAGTGCGGGATCGGCCACGATCCAGCCGATGCGCCAGCCGGTCATGGCATGGGACTTCGACAGGCTGCCGATCACCACGCACCGCTCGGCCATGCCCGGCAAGGCGGCCAGGCTCAGGTGTTCGCGCTCGAACACCAGGCTCTCATAGACCTCATCCACCACGACCCACAGGTCATGGGCGATGGCCAGGTCGGCGATCGCTTGCAACTCTTCGCGGTTGAGCACCACGCCAGTGGGATTGTTCGGATTGGAAAAGAAAATCGCCCGGGTGCGGGGAGTAATGGCCTTGGCCAGCACTGCCGCGTCGAGGCGGAAATCGTCGCTCGCCGCACAGGGCACCCGCACCAGCGTGGCGCCGGAGGCTTTGAGGGTGGCTTCGTAGGTCACGTACATCGGATCGAGGGCGATCACTTCGTCGCCGGCACTGAGCAGGCACATCGAGGCAACGAACAGAGCATTTTGCGCACCGGCCACGGTAATCACGTTTGACGCTTGCAGCTCACGGTCGAACAGCTTGCCATAGCGTGCGGCGATGGCCTCGCGCAAGGCCAGGCGACCGGCGATCTCGGTGTAGTGGGTATCACCTTCGCGCAGCGCCTGGATGGCGGCGTCGGTGATGAAATCAGGGGTGGGGAAATCCGGGTCGCCGACGCTGAGGATGATCACATCCTCGCCGCAACGCCGTGCTTCAAACGCCGCATTGTGAATATCCCAGGCTGCAACACCTTGACCTGAGATCCGCTCAACAAAGGGTGAAAACCGCATGCCAGTGCCTCGTTCGAAATGAAGAAACGCAAGCCCGCAACCAGCCGGGAGAGAAGGTCGAACGAACATAGCCAAAGCTGAACACTCGTTCAACAGAATACTGATCAAGGTTCGCGTTCAGCGTAAACAGGTCGTTTTTGCGACAGTCGCGGCGTTTTTGCGTACAGGCCAATCCGGGCATGCAGAAGGCAGCCGGGCGACTATGCTCCTGTGAAGTTCCCCGGTCGGAAAACTGCCAATGCAATCAAATGCTTCCCTGCTGACGCGACCCGCCCGGCTATTGCTCTGCGGCGTGCTCGCTCTCGGCGGTTGCGTAAGGTTGGGGCCGGACTTTCAGCCGCCGGGCGAGGCCTGGGTCGATCACTGGAACACCCCGGCGATCGAGCACGCCAGCCAACGCGCCCTGCAACCGGACATCCGCCAGTGGTGGCAAGTCTTTGCCGACCCGGTGCTCGACCAGTTGATCGCCGCCGCGGATGCGCACAATTCCAGCCTCAAGATCGCCGGCCTGCGGGTGATGGAAGCTCGCGCGCAGTTGGGCATCGCCCAGAGCGGACGTTACCCGCAACTGCAACAGGTCGCCGCCGACAGTGTGTACGTCGACCGCCATCAATCCGGGGGCAACAACCCGGTCGACAGCCAGTTCTGGCAGCACAGCGCCGGGTTCGATATCGGTTGGGAACTGGATTTCTGGGGCCGTTTCAGCCGGGCCATCGAGTCTTCCGACGCCAGCTACTTCGCCGCCGAGGCCAACTATGAAGACGGCCTGGTGCTGCTGCGGGCACAAGTGGCGGACACCTACTTTGTCCTGCGCACCACCGAAGCGCGCCTGCGCGTGGCCAGGGAAAACGCGAAACAGCAGCTACGCAACTACGAGATCACCGAAAAGCTGTTCAAAAGCGGCCAGACCGCCGAGCTCGACCTGCAGGGGGCCAAGACCCAATACCTCGGCACCTTGAGCACCATCCCCGGCCTGGAAGACCAGATATCGCGCACCCGCAATGCCTTGACCGTGTTGATCGGGCAACCACCCGGCGCACTGCCGCTGGTCGTCCAGAGCACCGGGCTGATTCCGTTGGTGGACCGTGCCGTGTTGCAGGACGTGCCGGCCAATCTGCTGTTGCGCCGCCCGGACGTGCGCGCCGCCGAACTGAATGTCGCCGCGCAGTCCGCATTGATTGGCGTGGCCGAAAGCGATTTCTATCCGTCGCTGTCGTTGCTGGGCAGCATTGTCTGGTCGACCGATACCTTGAGCGGTACGTCGCGCAGTTTTGATCTGATCGGCGGACCCAGTCTGCGCTGGAACGTGTTCGACCATGGCCGTATCAGCAACAACGTGCGGGTCCAGGATGCGCGCTTGCAGCAATTGATCGAGGCCTACCGTGACAAAGTGCGTCAGGCGGCTCGCGAAGCGGATGATGCTGCCAACGGCTTGACCCATGCTTTGCAGCGCGAACGCATCCTGCGCGAGGCCGAAGGCGCGGCCAAACGCTCGCTGGACCTGGCCGTCATCCTGTACCGCGAAGGCTATTCGGATTTCCAGCGGGTGCTCGATGCCCAGCGTGCGCTGCTCGAACTGCAGGACAGCTACCTGCTCAGTCGAGGCGACGCGGTGAGTAATGTGATCGCCCTGTACAAGGCCATGGGCGGCGGCTGGTACAGCGCCCAGCCCAGGGTCGACGCGGCCACGCGCCAACAAATGGAACAACGCACGGACTGGGGCGACCTGCTGAACGAGCCCCCGGCCGAGCAGCCCGTCTCCCCCCTTGCCCAACCAGGTAAAAAACCATGAGTGAAGCCGCCTCCACCCCGCCGGCAGCGGACCCCGCCGCCGACTCGACGAAAAAAGGCGTGAAATGGGTCTTGCTGGTGATCGTCGTGAGCCTGGCCTGGTATCTGCTGGCTGACCGCTTCACGCCCTATACGCAACAGGCACGGGTCGGTGCCTTTGTGATTCCGGTGGCGGCGGAAGTCTCCGGCCGGGTGATCCGCGTCAACGTGCGCAACAACCAGGACGTCAAGGCCGGCGACGTGATTTTCGAGATCGACCCGCAGCCCTATCAGATCGCAGTCGACCGGGCCCGGGCGGACCTTGAGTCCACCCGTCGTCAGGTCGGCGCCAGCACCGCCGGCATCGCCTCGGCGCAAGCCAACTTGCGCGCGGCGCAGGCCAACGAACTCAAGGCCACGCAGGACAACCAACGGCTGGAAGGCTTGTATCGCCAGGACCCCGGAACCATTTCCGTGCGCCTGCTGGAAGTGTCCCGCGCCAACCGCGAACAGGCCGTCAGCCAGGTCGCCGCCGCCCGCGCCGAAGTCCAGCGCGCCCGCGAGCAGGAAGGCGGCAATGAGGAGTCCAACGCCCTGCTGCGCAGCGCCGCAACCGCCCTGTCGAAGGCTGAACTGGATCTGTCCAACACTCAGGTCCATGCACGCTCAGCCGGTTTGATCACCGACCTGCGTACCGACGTCGGCCAGTTCGCGGCGGCGGGCAACCCGGTGATGACCCTGATTGCGATCCACGATGTCTGGATCAGCGCCGACATGACCGAAAACAACCTCGGCCTGATGCGCCCAGACAGCCCGGTGTTGATCGCACTGGATGCGTTGCCCGGCGAAGTGTTTGCCGGGCGCGTGCGCAGTATCGGTTATGGGGTCAGTGTCGGTCAGCCCACTGCACCCGGCAGCTTGCCCACGGTGCAGAACAGTCGCGACTGGTTGCGTCCGGCCCAGCGTTTTCCGGTGGTCATCGAGTTCTCGCCGGACGCCTTGGCCATGCTCAAGGACAACCGTGCCATTCGCGCCGGCGGCCAGGCCGAGGTCATGGCCTTTCCGTCCGAGGGCAATGTCCTCAACCCTCTGGGCCGGATGTTTCTGTGGCTGATGAGCTGGCTGTCCTATGCCTACTAAACGCCCGCCACGGGTTCAGCGCGCGTTGCGCCTGGCCAGCGGCACCGCGCTGTGCCTGGCCGCGAGTTTCGGCCTGGCGTTGCCGATCCCGTTCCTGGCGCCGGTGCTGGGTGCCTTGCTGCTGGTCAGCCTGAATCGTCCGTTGCCATTCAAGGCAGCCCTGGTACTGGCGGTGACCGCGATGCTAACCACCGGCATCGGCCTGCTGTTGATCCCGGTGCTGCGGTATTACGCCTTCAGTGGCGTCCTATTGATCGGTCTTGGCCTGCTCATGGTTTTTCGATATGGCCTGCGCGGCGGCAACAACCTGGTGGTGACCTTTCTGGTGATCGGCCTGACCATGATCCCCTCGGCCGGGGTCGCGGACTTCGGTCTGGCAGCGATGGTCATCAAGGCGCTGATCTGTGGCTTGCTGCTGGCGGTGATGATCGGCGCATTCAGCCACTGGCTGTTCCCCGAACCGGAGAATGCCCCAGCGCCGCCGCCCGCCGCCACACTACCGGAGGCCGACGTCGACCGGGTGGCGCTACGGGCCACCCTGATCGTGATGCCGACCTTTCTGCTGGCGCTGATCGATCCCGCCAGCTACTTGCCCATCGTCCTCAAAGCCGTCAGCCTCGGCCAGCAGAGCTCCAGCACCAATACCCGCGACGCCGCCCGCGAGCTGATTGGCTCGACCTTGCTCGGCGGGCTGCTGGCGATCCTGTTCTGGAGCGCCCTGAGCTTTTTCGTACACCTGTGGATGTTCTTTCTATGGATGCTGCTGTTCGCCCTGGTCCTGGCGCGCAAGCTCTATGGCCTGAGCCCGGGCCGGTTGAGTCCGGGCTTCTGGCTCAATACCCTGGTCACGCTGATTATCCTGCTGGGGCAGTCGGTTCAGGACAGCCTGTTGGGCAAGGACGTGTACACCGCGTTCGCGATTCGCATGGGGCTGTTTATCGCGGTGACGCTGTATGCGTGTGTGATGGTGCATTGGCTCGATCAGCGACCAGCCACAAAAATCATCGCGAATCAGCAGCTGCTCAAGGATTAACCTGATACCCCTTGCCCTGTAGACAGCTTGTATAAGCGGTGGACGTGGTCGAGGCGTTGGTTTTCTCCTGGGCACGCCGCTCCTGACGCTGGCGCGAACCACCGACGACGGCACCTGCGGCGGCCGTCTGTTTGGCGCGATTCTGCCGGTAATCCTGCTTGGTATTGTCATCGACGCGATCATATATCTCGTCATGCTGGTTTCCCCGAACCTGCGCCGCCGTGGCCCCGGCGGCCGCCCCCGCCGCCGCGCCCTTGACCCGTCCACCGGAAGGCGTCGAGGTCGTCGATGTACTACTGGCGGCGATGCTGTTGCATTCATTGATGTCGAGTTGGGTCTGTTGCGAATTCTGGCCCTTCATCGGTACGACCGTTTGTGCCCAACCCTGGGCACTGAAAACCGACAATACGACGCACAGGCCGATGGGCGACAATCTGTTCATGATGTCCTCCGGATGGGCGCGAGTGGCCCTCAGAGAGTGTAGATCAGCCCTCCTCGCCAACCTCCATGAGCATGCAATTTCCGACCCCTTGCACCGCGACCGCCTCCAGGCCGGCCGGGTGGCGGTGCCGTTGATGCGAACCCCAATTCCCCTTGTGGGAGCGAGCTTGCTCGCCATGGCGTCAGGTCAGGCAGCATCGATGTCACAGGGGCCGGCCCATTCGCTGGCAAGCCAGCTCGTACAGGTCTAGTGGTGTTATTTGGGCAGCGGATAGAGCTTCTCGTCGAACTGCGAGAGCTTTGGAAACACGAGTGGCAGGTCATCACTCAGGTGCTGCAGCCGCTGGCTGTAATCCACCAGAAACTGCTGACGCGCTTCATCGCTGATGTACGGCACATGCCAGGCCACAAACGGCTCCAGCACATCAAACCCAACGTAAGCCAAGGTCCCACGCAAGAGCGGCCGCAACATGTCTTCCAGCGGACCATGAATCGCGTCATCGCCGAACATGTGTTCGCGGCCGCCCAAGGTCACCGTCACCAGCGCCTTCTTGCCGGCTAAACCGCCCTGATCGTAGAAACGCTTGCCGCCGTAGCAGATGCCGGACACCAGCACCCGGTCGATCCAGCCCTTGAGGATGGCCGGGGTAGAGAACCAGAAGATCGGGAAGTTGAGGATCAGCAGGTCGGCCCACAGCAGTTTGTCCAGCTCGGCCTGGATGTCGGCCGCCAGCGACTGGCTTTTCACTCCCAGGCGTTGCTCCAGGGCGTACACCAGATACTCGGGGTTTTCCCGCGATGAGAAGTCATCGGCGCTGGCCACCGGGTTCCAGTTCATTTTGTACAGGTCGCTGACCTGCACTTCATGGCCCTGGGCTTCCAGGGTCGCGACCGCTTGATCGCGCAAGGCCGCGGTGAAGGATTGTGGCTCTGGATGAGCGTGGACGATCAGTACTTTCATGGTGATTCCTTAGACTTTTTCCAGCGTAGGGTTTGAATTCGGGAGCGCGCGGCTGGCCAGCAAGCGGTCGAGCCAGTCGGGGTCCATTTGCGGTTCGGACGAAAACAGCAGTCCGGTGTAATCCTGGTGCGGCGGCGTGAAGATCTTGCTGCGTGAGCCGTGGTCGACCACCCTGCCCCGTTGCATCACCAGCACCTCATCGGCAATGGCGCGCACGGTGGCGACGTCGTGGGTGATGAACAGGTAGGCCACGCCCAACTGTTGCTGAATACGATTGAGCAGTTTGAGCACACCTTCGGCCACCAGTTGATCCAATGCCGAGGTGACTTCATCGCAGATGATCAACTGCGGGTCGGCCGCCAGTGCCCGGGCGATACACACCCGTTGCTTTTGCCCACCTGACAGCTCCCGAGGCTGACGCTCCATGAAGGTGGCTGGGTCGAGTTCGATCATTTCCAGCAATTCGGCCACCCGCGCACGCAGGGCCTTGCCCTTGAGTCCCAAGTAGAACGTCAGCGGGCGACCGATGATATCGACGATGCGCTGGCGTGGGTTCAGCGCTGTGTCGGGAATCTGATAAATCATCTGGACGCGCCGCAGCTGCTCCTTGCTGCGCTGGCGAAAGTCCGCCGGCAGTGGCAGGCCGTCATACAGCACCTGGCCCGAGGTCGGCGGCAGCAAACCGGTGATCAGTCGTGCCGTGGAGCTTTTGCCGCTGCCGGACTCGCCGATGACTGCCAGGGTCTGGCCACGGTACAGCTTGAGCGAAACGTCATGCAGCACCGGCTGACGACCGTAACTGGCGCAGCTGTTGCGCAGTTCCAGCAACGGTTGCTCCTGCTGCGGGCACGCCTTGGGTTCGGTGCGGAAACTGCGTACCGCCCACAACGACTTGGTGTAGTCCTCCTGCGGATCGCCGAGCATCTTGCGGGTTTCGGCTTCTTCCACCAGTTTGCCGTGGCGCAGCACCATGATGCGGTCCGCCATCTGCGCCACCACCGCCAGGTCGTGGCTGATGTAGATCGCGGCGCTGCCGTAGGTTTTCACTGCATCGCGAATGGCCGCCAGTACTTCGATCTGGGTGGTGACGTCCAGCGCGGTGGTCGGCTCGTCGAAGATGATCAGGTCCGGATGGCAAGCCATGGCCATCGCCGTCATCACCCGCTGCAATTGACCGCCGGAAACCTGGTGCGGATAACGCTGGCCGATCTGCTCGGGATCGGGCAGGCGTAGCACGCGGTACAGTTCCACGGCTTCGGTCATGGCCTGGGCACGGCTCATGCCGCCATTGATCACGGCGGTTTCGACATGCTGATCGATCAGCCGGTGGGCCGGGTTGAACGAAGCGGCCGCGCTCTGTGCGACGTAGGCGATGCGCAAGCCCCGCAACTTGCGCAGGGCTTCGGGCTTGGCCTTGAGCAGGTCGATGCTGTCGAAATGCACCGAGCCGCCGGTGATTTTGCAGCCGTCTCGGGTATAGCCCATGGCCGACAGACCGAGGGTCGACTTGCCTGCTCCCGACTCGCCGATCAGCCCCAGCACTTCGCCGCGCTGCAGGGTCAGGTCGATACCCTTGATCAGCGGATGCCAGGCGTCTTCGTAGTGACCTTCGATGTGCAGGTTGCGGATTTCCAGCAAAGGTTTGGAGGTCGTCATGTTCAGCATTCCTTGAGGCCGCTGGATTTGTGAAGCATCCAGTCGACGACGAAGTTGACGCTGACCGTGATCAACGCCACGGCCAGGGCGGGCAGCAACGGGCTGATGTCGCCAAAGGTGATCAGTACGGCGTTGTCACGCACCATGCTGCCCCAGTCGGCGGTAGGCGGTTGAATGCCCAGACCGAGGAATGACAGTGCACTGATGAACAGGAACACAAAGCAGAAGCGCAGGCCGAACTCGGCAATCAACGGCGCCGCCGCGTTTGGCAGCACTTCGCGGGTCACCAGCCACCACAGGCCTTCACCCCGCAGGCGCGCCGCTTCGACGAAGTCCTGCACCACAACGTTCATCGCCACCGCCCGGGACAGACGAAACACCCGGGTCGCATCCAGCAGCGCGATCACCAGTACCAACGAGGTCGCGGTGGTGCCGACCACACTGAGAATCAGCAAGGCAAAAATCAGCTGCGGGATCGCCATCAGGATGTCCACCACCCGTGACAACCCCTGATCGATCGCACCGCCCTTGATCGCCGCGACCAGGCCGCTCAAGCCACCGAGGAGGAACGCCAGCACGGTGGTGAGGAAGGCAATGCCCAGGGTGTTGCGCGCGCCGTAGACCAGGCGGCTGAACATGTCGCGCCCCAGGTTATCGGTGCCCAACAGGAATTGCCCGCCCCACGGCGCGAAGCCCTCGCCCACCACCTGGGTTTCGCCGAAGGGCGCCAGTGCCGGAGCAAACAGCGCCACCAGGATGTACACAACGATGACCAGCAATCCGAATTTGGCACTCAGCGGCGCCCGGCCCAATTGTTTAAGCAAGCTCATGGTCTACCCCTTTGGATGCATCAAGCGTGGGTTGCTGGCAATCGACAGCACATCCGCGCTGGTATTGAGCAGGATGTAGGTCGCCGCGAAGATCAGGCTGCAGGCCTGCACCACCGGGATATCGCGCTTGGCCACCGAGTCCACCAGCAACTGGCCCAGGCCGGGATAGACGAACACCACTTCGACCACCACCACGCCCACCACCAGGTACGCCAGGTTCAGCGCCACCACGTTGACAATCGGTGCCAGGGCGTTGGGCAAGGCATGG
Organism: Pseudomonas sp. MT92; assembly: GCF_058792515.1. Taxonomy (NCBI): domain Bacteria; kingdom Pseudomonadati; phylum Pseudomonadota; class Gammaproteobacteria; order Pseudomonadales; family Pseudomonadaceae; genus Pseudomonas; species Pseudomonas sp. MT92. The sequence continues at coordinate 239,992 of NZ_JBXAFA010000004.1, read as the reverse complement.
CGAAAGATGATCCGCGACTGGCTGATGCCTTTGAGCCGGGCCATTTCGATGTAGGGGCTGGCCAGCAGGTTGATCAGCGAGGCGCGGGTCATGCGCATCATCTGCGCGATCACCACCAGGCTCAGGGTCGCCACGGGCAGCACCGAGCGCTCCAGAATCGTGCCCAGGGACGCATCCGGCGCCAGGTTGGAAATACTCGGGAACCAGTTGAGCTTTACCGCAAACACCAGGATCAGGATGTAGGCGACGAAGAACTCGGGAAACGACACCGCACTCAGTGCCGAGGTGTTGAGCAAACGGTCGAACCAGCTGTTGCGGTACAACGCCGCGAGCATCCCCAACAGCAGCGCCAACGGCACCGACACCAGGGCCGCCAGCAGCGCCAGGCTGAAGGTGTTGCCCAGCCGTGAGCCCACCAGTTCGGAGATCGGACGCTGGTTGGCCAGGGATACACCGAGGTCGCCTTGCAACAGGCTCCAGATCCAGTGCCCGAAGCGGGTCAGCGGCGGCAGGTCCAGTCCCAGTTGCGCACGGAACGCCGCCACGGTTTCCGGGGTGGCGGATTGGCCGAGCATGGCCTGGGCGATATCGCCCGGGAGCATGCCGACCGCGAGAAAAATGATCACTGACACCGCAAACAGCGATAACAGCCCCAATGCCAAACGCTGCGCCAACAGCTTGAAAATACTTCTCATCGTGCAGTTCCTTGAATTGGGCACGCCTTTGAAGACTGCAAATGTCCACTGTGGGAGCTGGCTTGCCAGCGATGGCGGTAGCTCATTCACCATCAATGTTGACTGTGCCGGCGCCATCGCTGGCAAGCCAGCTCCCACAGGGATTTTCATTGCTTCGACTATTGGTTACGCCTGCCACCAGCGCTCGATCACGCGCAGCCCATCCAGCTCGCCATAGGGCGCGGTCTGCCCGCCATGCGCTACGCGGTTGGAGCGCGCCGCCACGGAGCTGGCGAACAGCGGCACGATTGCCCCGCCGTCATCCCGGCACAGCGACTGCATTTCGTTGTACATCTCGCGGCGCAGCGGGTCGTTCATTTCGCCACGGGCGGCGTTGAGCAGTTGATTGAAGCGCGGGTTATCCCAGTGGGTTTCGTTCCATGCCGCGCCCTTGGCGTAACCGATGCTGAACATGCGGTCGGCGGTCAGGCTGCTGTACCAGAACGAGGTGGTGAACGGTTGCTTCATCCACACGTTGGAGAAGAAGCCATCGGCCGGCTCGCGTACCACATCGATATCGATCCCGGCAGCACGGGCCTGCTCTTTGAACAGCACCGAGGCATCGACGGCGCCGGTGTACGCCGCGTCCGAGGCTTGCAGACGCACCTTGAGCGAATCCATGCCGGCCTTTTTCAGGTAGAAACGCGACTTGTCCGGATCGTAGCTGCGTTGTTCCAGCGCGGTGTTGATGAAGCGGCTGCCAGGCTGGATCGGGTGATCGTTGCCCACCAGGCCATAGCCGTACAGCACCGAGGACAGCAGGGTTTCACGGTTGATCGCGTGCTTCATCGCCATGCGCACGTCGTTGCTCTGGAACACCGGACTGTCGGTGAGCATCGGGAAGGTGTAGTGCTGCGCGCCCTTGGTTTCTTCAATGACCAGGTTCGGGTTGCGCTTGAGCAGGGCCACGGTTTTCAGGTCGACCTTGTTGATCACGTCCACTTGCCCGGTCACCAGCGCGTTGATTCGCGCGGCGCCATCGCCGATGGCGATCAGTTCGGCGCTGGCGAAGTGCGCCCGGCCCGCTTTCCAGTAGTCCGGGCTGCGCTCCAGGGTCATGCGCACCCCCGGTTCGAAGTTCTTCAGGCGATAACCACCGGTGCCGATACCGGCCTGCCAGTCCGGCACGCCGTCCTTGCTCGGCATGATCACCAGATGGTAATCGGCGACCACGTAGGTGAAGTCGGCGTTGCCCGAATGCAGCTCGAACACCACGCTGTCGCTGCCGTTGGCGCTGACCTTCGCCACGTCGCCCAATACGGTCTTGGCCGCCGAACTGGATTTTTCCCCGAGGTGATGCTGGATCGAGGCGACCACATCGTCGGCGGTCAGGGTCTTGCCGTTGTGGAAGGTCACGCCCTGGCGCAATTTGAAGGTCCAGACCCGGGCATCCGGGGTCGAGGTCCAGCTTTCAGCCAGTTCGGGGATGGCCGAACCGTCGACGGCAATTTCGGTCAGGGTGTTATAGATCGCCGAGAAACCGACAAAGGTGAAGGTATCGACCCAGGAACCGGGGTCTTTCGAGTCAGTGGTGCTGGCGCCGGCCAGTCCCAGACGCAGCACGCCGCCGGGTTTCGGCGTTGCCTCGGCCGCCATGGCGCCCAATGGCAGGCCCATGGAGAACGCGCCGGCCATCGCTGCGGCAGTCGCGCTGTACTTGAGAAAGTCACGGCGAGGAAAGCTGAATTCATGGTTCGCTTGAGTAATCTTGTTTTTGTTATCGCTCATTGCATTGCCCCTGATTGAAAGCTAAGGAAATACCCGTTCAAATCCACCACGCGAAACACCGGGCCATGGCCCGGTGCGAACAACCTTTGAATCGTTAACCGTCACACCTGGATCGCCTTCACTTCGACGAATTCGCCCAGTCCCTCTTCCCCCCACTCCCGTCCGTTGCCGGATTGTTTGTAGCCGCCGAACGGCGCCTGATAGTTGAAGGCCGCGCCATTGAGGAAACATTGGCCCGCCCGCAGTTGCCGCCCCAGTTGCAAGGCGCGCTCGCTGCTGGCGGCCCAGACGCCGCTGGACAGGCCGAACGGCGAGTCATTGGCGATCTGGATCGCCTGCGCTTCATCCGTATAAGGAATCAGGCACAGCACCGGGCCAAAGATTTCTTCCTGGGCAATGCGCATGCGGTTGTCGACATCGGCGAACAGCGTCGGACGAACGTAATGGCCGCGCTCGAAGTCCGGCGCCGAATCGCCACCGCAGAGCAACCGCGCGCCTTCGGACTGACCGAGGCGGATGTAATCCTCAACGGTGCGGCGCTGCCCTGCCGAACACATCGGGCCGAGAAAACTCTGCGGATCGAGCGGGTCGCCCATGCGCAGGCTCAGGGTCTCCTCCAGCGCGATCTCCAGCGCTTGGGCATAACGACTGGCCGGCAGCAACATGCGCGTCAGCGCGGTGCAGGTCTGCCCGGAGTTGATCATCACGTCCTGTACGCCGTAACGCACCGCTGCGGCCAGATCCGCGTCCTCGGCGATCAGCAGCGGCGACTTGCCGCCCAGCTCCAGGCACACCCGCTTCACCGATGGCGCTGCCGCTTGCGCAACGCGCACGCCCGCGCCGGTGGAACCGGTGAACGACACCATGTCGACGTCCGGGTGCCTGGCCAGCGCCTCACCCACCTTGGAGCCCGGCCCGCTGACCAGGTTGAAGACCCCGGCCGGGAGGCCGATATCCTCGATCATCTGCGCCAGCAGAAACGCGTGCAGCGGCGTTTCCTGGCTCGGCTTGACCACCACCGTGCAACCGGCGGCCAAGGCTGGCGCGAGTTTGCCGATCAACTGGTGCAGGGGGTAATTCCACGGGTTGATGAACGCGCACACACCGACGGCTTCGCGGATCACCAGTGAGTTGCCGACTTCGCGCACTTCATCCATCAAACTGGCGAGTTCGACATACTGCTCAAGGCCAATGATCGGCCCGTCGACCTGCACCGAACGGCACCATTGCACCGGCATACCCAGTTCAGTGGTAATCACGGCGGCCATTTCATCGGCGCGGGCGCGCAATTGCTCGGCCAGCGCCCGGATATAACCGGCACGCACGCTGGACGGAGTCCGCGACCATGGCCCGAAGGCTCGACGGGCAGCGGCCACGGCGTTGTCGACGTCGCGTTCATCACCCAGGGGCACGCGTCCGGCGACTTCTTCGGTGGCCGGGTTGATGACCTCGGCGACGCCCTGCCCCGACGGGGTTTGCCAGCGTCCTTCAATAAACAGTGCCTTGTGATCAAGCATGAACCTGAGCCTCCATCAGTTCCTGGGCGCAACGGGCGATGCGCTGGCAGGCATCGCGCAACGGCGCCGCCCCCACCACCAACCCGAGGCGAATGTGTCCGGCAGCGCTCGGGCCAAAGGCTTCGCCTGCCAGCACCGATACGCCGTGGCGATCGAGCAGACGGTCGGCAAATGCCTGGGCGCTGAGGCCGGTTTCGCGGATATCGACCATCACGAACATGCCGCCATCGGGCTTGAGAGCACGCACGCCGGGGCAATCGGCCAGGCTTTCGCACACCAGATCACGGCGCTGACGATAGGCTTCGCGCATGGCCTCCAGTTCCGGCAACTGGCTTTCCAGCGCGACCACTGCGGCGTCCTGGATAAAGTCCGGCGAGCCGTAGAGCATGCACAGCGCCAGGTTTTCCAGGTGCGCGGACAAAGACAGCGGCGCCACCACCCAACCCACGCGCCAACCGGTCATGGCGTGGGATTTCGACAGGCTATTGAGGGTTGCGGTGCGCTCGGCCATGCCCGGCAGACTCGCCGGGCTGACGTGTTCGCCTTCAAACAGCAGCTCGCTGTAGACCTCATCGGAAATCAGCCACAGATCGTGGGCGATGCACAGTTCGGCCAAGGCCTCCCAAGTGCTGCGTGGCAGGCTCGCACCCGACGGGTTGTGCGGGCTGTTCAGCGCCAGGGCGCGGGTACGTGGCGTGATGCGGGCGGCGACGTCTTCTGGCAGGACGCGAAAGGCGTTTTCCGAACGCACCGGTACCGGCACGACCTTGGCCCCGCAAGCACCGAATACGGCTTCGTAAGTGACGTACATCGGCTCGGCGACGATCACTTCATCGCCGGGATTGAGCACGCACTGGGCCACGCTGAACAACGCGCACTGCGCCCCGGCCAGTACCGTGACCTGATCCGCCGACACTCGCTGACCGCTGCGTTGCCGATGGCGTTTGGCGATGGCTTCACGCAGGGCACGCTTGCCGCGCACCTCCGCGTAGTGGGTGTTGCCGGACAACAGGCTGTCGATGGCGCCCTGGACGATGGGTTGCGGCGTATCGAAATCGGGGTCGCCGACCGACAGCAGCAAAATGTCCTTGCCTTGCTCCAGCATGGCCAGCGCACGGTAGTGAATGTCCCAGGCGGCGGCGCCGTCACCGGCGATGCGTTGAGTCAGATCGGAAAAGCGCATGGCCCTATTCCCTCCAGTAAAGGTTGAATATCAGCGAACGCAGGCATGCTTGAGTTCGATCAGGGTGACGCCGTTGCGATTAAAGCCGTGGCGCAAGTCGGTTTGCAGTTCCGCAAGGTTCTGCGGCTGCGTCACGGTGCAGCCGAAGGCACGGCCCAGCGCGGCGAAATCCGGGTTGCGCGGCAGCACGCCGATGGGCTCGATATCCAGCCCGATCATGTCGTCACGAATCTGCCCAAGGGCGTCGTTGTTCCACAGCAACACCACCAGCGGACTGTCCAGCTCCTCGACCGCCGTTGCCAGTTCCTGCGCGGTGTAGAGGAAACCGCCATCGCCCACCAGCACCAGGCCCGGTCGTTGCGGTGCACCGAACTTGGCGCCGATACCGGCCGGCAGGCCGTAACCCAGGGTGCCGTAGCCGGTCGGGTGCAACCAGCTGCGGGTAGCCTCGCTGGCGAAGGCGTAGTTGCCGGTGTAGGCCAGTTGGGTCATGTCGGTGCTGATGAAGGCGTTGGCCGGCAGTTCGGCGGCGATGCGCTGCAGGATCGCCTGATGGATCTGCTGCAACGGGCCATGACCGGCGTGGATGGCTTCACGCAGTGCCGCCACTTTGGCAATCGCGGCACCGGCGTCGCGGACATCCGGCGACAGGCGTTCGAGTACGGCGGCCAAGGTTTGCTGGGCGTCACCGTGCAACGCCACGGCGCATGGGTAGAAGTCGTTGAACTTGCGCGGATCGATGTCCACCCGCAGCAGTTCGGCATTGAGAGGCAGGCGTTCGCGCCAGAAATCGGTGTCGGCCATTTCCGTACCGACCGCCAGTACCACGTCGGCTTCGGCGATCAGGTTCCAGCCCGGCTCCACGCACAGCGACGAACCGGCATTGAGTGTTGCATCCGGTGGCAGCAAGCCTTTACCGGCGACGCTGGTGAACAGCGGCGCGGCCAGTCGGGTGCTGATTTCTTGCAGCTCCGAAGCGGCATTCAGCGCGCCGCCGCCGGCGATGATCATTGGACGTTTGGCGCCATGCAGCTTGGCGACCGCTTGATCCAGCGCGGTGGCTGCAGGCGTACCGCGACCCGGGCGACGCACCACGTCGTTGCTCCAGTCACGGGTGACAGGCGCCGACAACACGTCCAGCGGCACCGAGATGTGCACCGGGCGCGGACGTTCGCTGTCGAACACCGCGTAGGCACGGGCAACCAGTTCCGGCAGGTCTTCGGCAGTCAGGGCCACGGCCGAGAACGCGGTGATAGGCGCGGTCATGGCGCGCTGGTCCTGGCACTCGTGCAGGATGCCCCAGCCCTTGCCGAGGCTGGCCGTGTGGTTGACGCTGGAAATCACCAGCATCGGAATCGAGTCGGCGTAGGCCTGGCCGATGCCGGTGGCGGCGTTGGTCACGCCGGGGCCGGTGATGACGAAGCACACGCCAGGTTTGCCGCTGACCCGCGCATAACCGTCGGCCATGAAGCTGGCGCCCTGCTCATGACGGGTCAGCACATGCCGAATGCCGCTGCCGGGCAGGCCGCGATACAGCTCCAGGGTGTGCACGCCGGGAATGCCGAACACAGTGTCGACGCCGTAGTTGGCCAGCAGACGCACCAGCGCCTGGCCACCGGTCAAGGTTTTGCTTTGCATGTTCAGTTCCTCATTCATGGCCGAGGCGAATCAACGCATCGACCGCGGTCGTGCCCTGGGCACCGACCAACAATGGGTTCACATCGAGTTCGAGCAGTTGCGCAGCGTTTTCGCAGGCGTAGTCGGCCACGGCGCGGATCGCCGCGACCAGCGCGTCCAGATCTGCCGCTTCGCGACCACGGAAGCCTTGCAGCAATGCCGCGCTGCGCAGGCTCAGCAAGGCCTGGAGAATGGCCCCGTCAGTGGTCGGCAGCAACAGGCTGCGACTGTCCTTGAGCAGCTCCACCAGAATGCCGCCAGCACCCATCACCAGCGCCAGGCCGAAGTCGTTTTCACGCTTGATGCCGACGATCAGTTCGGCCAGTGGCGGCTTGGCCATTGGCTCCAGCAACAACTGATCGAACGCCACCCCGGGTGCGTACGCGGCAATACTCGCGCGCATTTTTTCCAGTGCCGCGCTCAGTGCCGCGTCGTCCTTGAGGTTCAGCGCCACGGCGCCGGCCTCGGTTTTGTGCGGCAATTGGGCGCTGACCGCTTTGAGCACCAGCGGATAACCCAGGGCGTTGGCGTCCTGCAGTGCCCGGTCCGGAGAGCTCAGTACGCCGTTGGGGGTGGGCAGGCCGAATTCGCGCAAGGCTTGCTTGGAATCCCATTCGTTGAGCAAACGACCCTCGCCTTGCAGCGCTTGCGGGCACAGCGGCACCAGCGCCGACTCACCCAGGGCCAACAAGGTCTGACGGTTACGCTGGTAATTGGCGATGCGGCCCCAGGCTGCCAGGCCGTCTTCAACGCCCTGCAATGCGGCCACGCCCTGCTCGTGCAAACGCTCGCGAGCATGGGCCGGCAGCAACTCGGGAAAGGCCGAGGTAACGAAACCGGTTTTGCCGTGGCGCTCCAGCGCCTTGCAGTACAGGTCCAGCAGCAGGTCACATTCCTTGCGTTCGCCGGTGAACTCGGACGGGTAATCGAGCACCAGCATCGCGGCATCGGCTTCGGTGCGCAGGGCGCTGTCGAGCATGCGGTTCAGTGCCTCGCCATCGCCCCAGATCGCCGTGGTGAAATCCAGCGGGTTGACCAGGTTGGCGTAGCTGGGCAGCACTTGCGCCAGCTCGCCGGTTTGACCCGCGTCGAGCTTGGGCAGCGCCAGTTCATTGCGTTCGGCGTAGTCGGCGATCAGCCCGGCGTCGCCCCCGGAGCAGGCCAGGGCGATGAGGCTATTGCCCGCCGGCAGGTTGCCGCAGGCCGCGGCTTTCAGGGTTTCGACAAAGCTCACCGGGCCACTGACGCGGATCACGCCGAGGCGTGCAAACAGCGCGTCGTACAGCGCGTCGGAGCCGGAAAGCGAACTGGTGTGACTCAGGGCCAGCTCGGCGCCGATCTGCGACACGCCCGTTTTCAAGGCGATGATCGGTACGCCCTTTTCCAGCGCCTTGTGCGCGGCGCGGGCGAACCCCGGTACGTTCTTCAAACCTTCCAGGTGCAGGCCGATGGCGGTGACCCGTGGCTCATCGAGCAGCACGTCCATCAATTCGGCCACACCCAGTTGCGCCTGGTTACCGACCGAAGCCATGTAAGCCACGGGCAGCGAGCGGTCGCTCATGGACAGGTTGTAGGCAAAGTTGCCGCTCTGGGTCAGCACCGCCACGCCCTTCTCCACCGCTTTGCCGCCATGGGCCACCGGCCACAGCGCGCAGCTGTGCAGGTAGTCGAGCAGGCCGTAGCAGTTGGGGCCGAGCAAAGCCATGTCGCCGGCAGCTTCGAGCAGTTGCTGTTGCAGGGCCTGGCCTTCGGCGCCGGTTTCGGCAAAACCCGAGGCATAGCAAATCGCGCCGCCGGTACCGATGGCGGCCAGTTCGGCCACGCAGGTCAGGGTCAGGTCGCGGTTGGTCGCGATGAACACCGCGTCCGGGCCGCACGGAAGGTCGGCCACACTACGCACACAAGGCACGCCTTCGAGGCTCTCGTGCTGCGGGTTGACCAGCCACATCTGCCCTGGGTAGCCGCCTTCGGCGCAACGCTTGAGGGCACGGGCCATGCTGCGGCCGCCAACGAACGCCACGTGGCGCGGTGCGAGCATGCGTTTGAGGTTGTCACGAATAGTCTGGGACATGGAAATTCTCCGGGCGATCAGCGCAACAGCGGCCGCAGCAGCTCGCGGGAAATGATGTGGCGCTGGATTTCCGAGGTGCCTTCCCAGATCCGTTCGATCCGCGCGTTACGCCAGATGCGCTCCACCGGACCTTCATCCATCAGGCCCATGCCGCCGAAAATCTGCACCGCTTCATCGGCCGCACGACCCAGCACTTCGCTGGCAAACAGCTTGGCCATGCCAGCCTCGCCATCGGTCATGGTGCCCTGGTCCATTTTCCATGCGGTGTGCAGGGTCAGCAGTTCCGCCGCGCGAATTTGCGTGGCCATGTCCGCCAACTTGAACGACACGCCTTGGTAGGTTCCGATGGGCTGGCCGAATTGCTTGCGGTCCGCCGCCCATTGCAGCGAGACGTCCAGCGCCCGTTGCGCCTGGCCGACGCAGTTGGCCGCCACCATCACCCGTCCGGCGGTCAGCCAGGCGTTGGCCACGTCCCAGCCCTTGCCGACTTCACCGAGCACCTTGGAGGCCGGTACGCGGCAGTCGTCGAAAAACATTTCGAAGGTGTGGTAACCACGGTTGCTCACGCACTTGGGACCACGGCGGATGGTCATGCCCGGGGTGTTGCGATCGGCCAGGAACGAGGTCACGGCGTTGCGCTTCTTGCCGTTGTGCTCGTAGGTGTCGGTGACGGCGAAGACGATGGCGAAATCGGCGTGGCCGGCGTGGCTGATGAAGTGCTTGCTGCCATTGAGGACGAAGTCGTCACCGTCACGCACGGCGCGGGTCTTGATTGCGTTGGCGTCGGAACCGGCACCCGGTTCGGTCAGGGCAAAGCAGTCGATCTTCTCGCCCTGGATGCACGGCAACAGGTAATCGTTGATCTGGTCGCCGGTGCAGGCCATAAGAATTTTCGAAGGCCGTGCGACGAACACGTGCAGTGCCCAGGAGACTTTCGACAGCTCACGCTCGATCAGCGCCTGGGACAGGTAGTCCAGACCGCCACCACCGACCTCTTCGGGCATGTTGAAGGCGTAGAAGCCCGCGGCAATGGCCTTGCCGCGAATCTGCGCGGCGAGCTCCGGGGAGACTTCGTCGGCGCGATCGACTTCGGTTTCATAGGGCAGCAGTTCCTTCTCGACGAAGCTGCGTACCGAGTCCACCAACATTTCTTGTTCTTGGGTCAGTTGGAAATTCATGGGTGCTACCTGTGTTCGTTTGCAAAGTGTGGTTGGCGAGGCGGGTCGGGCTTAGCGACCGATAAAGCGCGCCGGGCGTTTTTCCATGGCGGCGCGCAGCGCTTCGCTGCCGTCTTCGCTGCGCCCGCAGAGCAGGCCGGCGGCCAGTTCCGCTTGCAGCTGCTCGGGCAGGCTGCAGTCGGCGCCTTCGCGCATGAGTTTTTTGGTCTGGGCAAAAGCAAAGGTCGGCCCGGCGGCCAGGCGTGTGGCGAGTTCGCTGGCCACGGCCTGCAATTGATCGTCGGCGCAGACTTCACCGACAAGCCCGGCGGCCAGGGCGCGATCGGCCCCCCACAGTTCGTCGAGGAACAACAGGCGCTTGGCTTGCTCGGTGCCGATCAGGCGTGGCAAGTGCCAACTGGCACCGGCGTCCGGCGAGTAGGCCATGCTGGTGTAGCCGGCCTTGAAGCGTGCTGACTGACCGGCAATGCGCAGGTCGCAGCACAGGGTCAGGTCCATCCCGGCACCGACGGCGGTGCCATTGATGGCGGCAATGGTCGGCTTTTCCAGGCTGTGCAAGCGGGTCATCAGGGCATGGGCGGTTTCGGTCCAGCCGTAGGTTTCCAGCGCGCCACGGGCTTCGGCCTCGGCCCACTCATCAAGGTCGGCACCGGCGCAGAAACTGCGACCGCTACCGGTCAATACCACCACGCGTACCGCTGGATCAGCGTTGTACGTGTCGAGCAAGGCGTGAAGGTTTTTCAGCGTCGGGATGTCCAGCGCATTGCGCTGAGCCGTGCGATTGAGGGTGATCCAGGCAACGCCTGCTTCGACCTGACTGAGCTGAGAATCGTGAGTAGTCATGCGGGTCCTCGAATTATTTTGTTTGTCTTGAGGTGTTGCGACTTGAGGCCATACTAAACGAGTGTTCAGTAAGCCGGCAATCGGTGAGGAAATGGGCTGTAACTAGCTCATAAACTAACTAACACATTGTTTTTATTGAGTTATTTTCAGATTCGCGAGCATGAGTCGCTGGCGTTGTTACAACTTCGAACAACTGGTGACAGGAGGTCTGTAGCGGATTAACCGAGCGCTCTCCCCCCTGTGGGAGCTTGCTCGCTCCCACAGGGGGTCATCGCGTTTGAGGGTGATGTTGGCGGAACTGACGATGGAACTGATTTAACTAACCGATTTATCCGAAAGATCCACGGTGTACTTCACATTGTCGATGTAAATCGGTCCGACCGCTTTCGGATTCGATACAGGTGCCAGCGCAATGGTGAATTGCACCTCAGTGACCGCTGACCGCATTTCGCCCATGTATTCAAATCCTTCGCTGACTCCAGACAAAGTGAAAGGAATGGTTAATATGATTGGGAATGGTAGCGAAGGCCCGTAACCGGCGAGTGTGCAATACAACGTGGTCCCAGCGTCTTCATCAACGGGTTCTGGCATGGAAGCTTCAAGGGACAGTTTGAATGCTGGTCGTCTGATCGAGAACCTTTCAGTGACGAGTAGTACCGACTCATTTTTACCTAAAGTGATTCTGGCCCTGTAGCCATCTCCATCCCTCAAGACTTTCGCTGTACCGTCAAATTCGCTCACTGTCCAATGCTCGAAGTTTCCGGTTGTGAAGTCACCGTTCCTGATGCGGTTGCTGTCCATTGGGCGCTCCTTCCTGATTGATTTAACTTTCGTACGGCATACCGACGAATACCGCATCATTAGGCTGTGGAGATTCGATGCAATCTACTGTCAGTTCTGACAGTCGCGACCAACGGCTAATCGCTTGGAACAACTGTGGGAGCGAGCCTGCTCGCGATGACGGCAGGACATTCAACATCGCTGCTGACTGCCGCACCGCTATCGCGAGCAGGCTCGCTCCCACAGGGGGATGTGCTGGAGAAAGTGAATTAAGCGTTTGGCAAACTCGGTGCCAGCACCGCCTCGCGTTTGCGATGGAGCAGGAAGTACGCGCCGTAGCACAGGGCGATAAAGCCGAAGCCCCAGTACAGCGAAGGACGCTGGGTTTCATCCAGGGCCAGGAACACGAACAGCGAGCAGCACAGGGTGATGCACATCAGCGGCAATACCGGGAACCACGGGGCGCGGTATTTCAGGTCGCTGAGTTTGCCGCCGTCACGCAGGTAGGCCTTGCGGAACTTGTATTGCGCCAGGGCGATGACAATCCAGGTTACGGTGCCGGACATGCCACTCACCGCCATCAGCACCATGAACAAGGTGTCAGCCGCGATGAAACTGGTCAGCAGCGACACCAGCGCAAAGCACAGGGTGATGCTCAAGGCGCGCAACGGCACGCCACGCTTGCTCAGCGGCGACAGGCTTTTCGGCGCCATGCCGGTTTTCGACATCGCCCAGAGGATGCGGGTCGAGGCGTAGAGGCCGGAGTTGCCCACCGACAGAATCGCGGTGAGGATCACGAAGTTCATCAGGTCCGCGGCATAGGGGATGCCGACCATGTCGAACACCTGCACAAACGGACTTTCCATCAGGCCTGCTTGCTGCCACGGCACGATGGCCGACAGCACGATAATCGCCAGCACATAGAAAATCAGCACGCGGAACACCACGTTGCGCACGGCGCGCGGGATGCTTTTTTCCGGCTGGTCGGTTTCGCCGGCGGCCACGCCCATGATCTCGCAGCCCTGGAAGGCGTAGACCACGGTCATCATCACCGCGAATACGGCGGACAGACCGTTGGGGAACAGTGAGTCGCCGATCAGGTTGGTCGCCATTGGCGCGGGCGCACCGCTGCTCAGCGGCATCACGCCGAAGATCACCAGCACACCAACGACGATGAAACCAAGAATCGCCGCGACCTTGATCCCCGAGAACCAGTATTCGGCCTCACCGAAGGCGCGGGTGGCCATGGCGTTGATGCCGAACAGCACTACCACGAACAGCGCTGACCAGTACCAGATCGGCACCGCCGGGAACCAGCGCGTCATCAGCATGCCGGCAGCGGTGAACTCCAGGCCCACGGTGGTGGCCCAGCTCATCCAGTACACCCAGCCGATCATGAAACCGGTGGCCGGACCGATGAATTTGGTGGCGTGGGTCTGGAACGAACCGGAAACCGGCATCTGCACCGACAGCTCGCCCAGGCAGACCATCACCAGATACATCAGGAAACCGGCGACCAGGTAGGCCAGAATCGCCCCCACCGGACCGCCCTGGTTGATGGTGACGCCGGAGCCCATGAACAGGCCGGTGCCGATCACGCCCCCCAGGGACAGCATGAAAATGTGCCGGCTTTTCAGGGCACGGGTCAGTTGGATGCCTTTACGGTCGATGTGTTCACTCATGTCGGCACCTCAGCAGTCAGTGAGGTGCGCAGCGCAGGACAGGATGTCGTGGCGCGGGGAAGGATCAGCTTTACGGCAATTCATTATTATTATCTCCAATAAGCTTCGAAGACCGCGCTGCGGCGGTTGCGTCGATTATTGGAAAGCCATGTAAGGTCGCGTTGTACGTATGGATCGAAGTTGTAGAAAGTCGTAACAATTATGTACGTCAGCTCTACAACAAGCCTTTCAGCGTCTCCAGCGCGTGTTTGCAGTACTCATGAAAGGTTGGCGCCAACTGACCGATAGCCGACTCATCATTTTTCAGGGCCGCTTGTTCCAGTGATCTCAGAACGCCGGCCAAGGCACGAAAACCCAAAGAGTCGGCGCTTCCCGCCAAACGGTGGGCCAGATGTGCGATTTCAGTGAAGTCGTCGGCGTCAATCGCTTCGCGTAGCGCCTCGCGGTGTTGCAGGATCGAGTCGCGTAACACCGTCAGCAGCCCCTGCACTTTCTGTTCGCCGAGCAAGTTACGGTGTGTTTGCAGCAGCGGCCAGTCTATGGCGCCCTCTTCCAGCAGCGGTTTGGGCGCCATCAGCTGCCCGCCCATGACCTTGCGCAGAGAGTCCAGATTCAGCGGCTTGGCCAGCACGCCATCCATACCGGCGTCCAGATACCCACGAACCAGCGCCGGCTGCACACTGGCAGTCAGGGCGAAAATGCGTGCGGTACGATTCGGCCCGTCGAGGCTGCGGATCCGTTTGCATAATTCCACACCGGTCAGGCCCGGCAGATGCACATCCAGCAGTATCAGATCGAACCGTTGCGCGGCGCATTGGGCCAATGCCTGTTCAGCCTCTTCGGCCAGCCACACCTGATGGCCGTCCCGTTGCAGCAACCCCTGGGCCACTTCGCGATTGAGCGCCACGTCCTCAACCACCAGCACCTTCAATGCCGGCCCTGCCACTGTGATCGGTATTGGTGCGGTGACGCCTGCAGCGGGTTGCAACGTCAACTCGAACCAGAAGCAACTGCCCCGCCCGACTTCACTGGTGACACCGATGCTGCCACCCATTTGTTCGACCAGGTGTTTGCAGATCGCCAGCCCCAACCCGGTGCCGCCGTAGCGCTGTGCTACTTCTTCGCTGGCCTGGGTGAAGCGCTCGAAAATCCTCGCCTGCATTGGCGGGGCGATGCCGATTCCGTTGTCGGTGACACTCACCCGCAGACGATCGCCGCCAGGCCCTCCGGACTGCGCGAGCAACGCCACTTCGACACTGACCTCACCGCACTCGGTGAACTTGATCGCGTTGGCCAACAGGTTGCTCAAGACTTGCCGCAAGAATTGCTCGGCACCGTGGTGATACTCGGCAATGCGCTGATCCACCCGACATTGCAGGAGGGTGTCGTTATCCAGCGCCTTGGGCTCGAGCAGCGTCAGTACTTCATCGATCAATTGGCGAATCGAGAAATCCACCGGTTCGGGCAGGCTCGCGCCCTCCTCCAGTTTGGCGAAAAACAGCACTTCATTGAGGATGGTCAGCAATCCCTCGCCCGCCTTGTGCAAGGCATCCAGGCGTTTGCTGTCCAGCGGATCGAGGCTGGCGCCGCGCAACAACTCGGCCATGCCGAGAATACCGTTAAGGGGCGTGCGCAACTCATGACTCATGGTCGCCAGGAACCGTGACTTTGCCAGGTTGGCCGCTTCTGCTTCGTCCTTGGCGCGCATCAGGCTGGCGGTGCGTCGCTCGACCATTTTCAGCAACTCGTCACGGTTGTCCTGCAAGGCCAATCGATCGTTTTCACGGCGGTCGATATCGCTGAGGATGGCCCGGCGCATGTCGTCGAGGGCGTGGGCCACGGTGTCGATTTCGTCTTTGTGGACACTGCGCCGCTTGTGCAGGCGCAGCGGCTCATGCCATTCACCTGCGGCAATACGCCGGGCGAAATCAGCCATGACTTGCAGGTGACGGGTGACCAGGCGGTAGAACAACCAGGACAGCGCAATCGCAAGACCACACAGGAACGCCCCCATCCACAACAGGCTGGTCAACCCGGTGGCATACAGGCGCTGATACACCGCCCCCAAATCGGTGCTGACTTCCAGTTCGCCTAAATGCCGCAACGGGCCGGACGGCGGTTGGTAGTCCAAGGCGAAACGTTCGACGCGCAACGGCCCGAGCGGATCCGCATTGCCATGCAGCAAGTCGAAATCCGGGCTTTTCAAATGCACCCGCGCGACATCGGAGAAGTCCACCAGGCCGCGCAACTGCACATTCAGTTGCTCCTGGTTCAGGTCCCACAGGCTGCGCTCCAGGCTCGCCAGATAACCGGCGCGGATCAGCTCCATGCGCGAGTCGATGTCGCGCATTTCCCGACGGTATTCGATGTACAGCTGCACGGTACTGGCGAGCACGGTGAAGCACAGGCTGAATAACAGAATGAACAGCAGCAGGCGCCGCAACAGGCCACCGGGTCGCGGGCGCATCATTGTTCGTTCACCGGTAGGTTGATCATGTCGCGGTAAGTGACTTCGCTTTCATTGAGCAAGCGCTCGATGTCGCCGGCATCGACCATGCGCTGCAGTTGCGCATTGATCTGCGGCATATGACTGGCCAGCGGCGAGCGACGGGAAACCGCGACCCGCAGGTAGTCGACGCTCAGGGCCTTGGGCAGCGCGACGATGTCCTTGGCGCCCGCCAGGCTTTCGATGTAGAGCTGGCCGGTGCGGCGTTCCTGGGTGATGAAATCGATGCGCCCGCGAATCAGCTTGCCGAAGTTCTGGCGGCTGTCGGACACCCATTCGATGTTGTTGTTTTGCGCGACCATGCGATCGAATTCCACGCCGTAACTTTCACCGAACAGCAAGCCGCCACGGTAATGGGCCAGGTCTTCCAGGCGTTCGAATTGCACCGGGTGTTGGCGATTGATGAACAACGCGACCTCTTCGCGCAGCACCGGCACCGAGGAAAACAGCATGCTTTGTTCCCGTTGCGCGGTGCTGTAGGCCAGCACCACGTCGACCCGGCCTTCGGCGGCATCGAGCAGGCATCGTTTCCAGTTGCCCAGCACCACGGTTTCGACGTCGTAGCCCAACTCACCGAACAGCTTTTTCACCACACTCGGCGCCAGGCCACGGACCTGCTTGCCGTCGCTCCAGGAAATCGGCGGGTACACCGGATAATCGCAGTAGCGGACTTTTTCCCCGGCCAGGGCAATGCCCGCCAGCAGCGCCAACAGCAACCAGAGCGGTCGCCCCACGGCCGTCACGCCGCCAGGCTGGCAGTGAACAGGTAACCGGCGCCGTGGATGGTGATGATCAACTGCGGCTCGGCCGGGTCGTCGTGCAGTTTGCGGCGCAATCGGCCGACCAGCACATCGATGGAGCGGTCGTTGGGCACCCACTCGCGGTTGCGGATCTGGTCCATCAATTGGTCGCGGCTCAGGGTGTGGCCGCTGTTGCGCAGGAACACGCTGAGCAGTTGGTACTCGCCGTGGGTCAGCAGGGTTTCGCTACCGGAGGGATCGATCAGGCGCCGGCGGTCGGTGTCCAGCGACCAGTCGGCAAACTGTTTGACCGGTTTGGCGACCGCCGCCAAAGGCTGAGGCGTTTGCGCATGACGAACCCGGCGAATCAGGTTTTTCGCCCGGGACACCAGTTCCCGTGGATTGAGAGGTTTGATCACGTAGTCATCGGCACCGCATTCCAGGCCGACGATGCGGTCGATTTCGTCATTGCGCCCGGTGATCAGGATGATCCCGACCTCCGAACGCACCCGCAGCTCACGGGTCAGGGTCAGGCCGTCCTTGCCGGGCAAGCGGATATCGAGCATGACCAGATCCACGGTCTGGCTGGCCAGGAAGGTTTCGGCCAGTTCCGCCGTGGCTGCGCAATGAACCTCGTAGCCCTCCTGGGACAGGTAGGCGTGCAACAGTTCGCGAATCAGCGGATCGTCATCGACGATCAGTACCCGTGGCGTCATTACTGGATGTCCTGCCTGTGCCCGAAGGCGTATTTCTTATTAGAGTGTTTTTCTGCATCAGCGCCAGAGAGTAGCCATTGCTGAACAACCGATCAACAGCTGCTCGTCTGCACGCCGCTTGTTTTGATACAGAACCGTTGGCGACCGCCGGCCTGCAAACCATCGACCCAGGCCTCGCAAATCTGAATGCCCTGCTCCGGGGTAAAGGTGCCCGGGTTGAGTCCGGATTCCAGCCACAGACCGTCGAGCAAGGCACTGAGACTGATCGCGGCCAGTTCGCCATCGAAGTTTTCCCAGCCCTCTTCCTGCGCGAGTTCCATCAGCACTTTGCGCAAGATGCCGCGGTACTCGCCATAGGAATGATCGTGGGCCTGGTTGATCGCCTCGGCGGTTTTCACCGCGCCCCAGAACGCCAGCCAGGCGTCAATCAGTTGCGGGTCGAGCAACTCGGCGGAAAACGAGCCGCGAAAAAACGCCGACAAACGTTCGCGGGCGTTCGGTGCAGCCTGTTCCATGGCATCGCGCAGCAAGGTCATGACTCGCCCGGTGATCGCCATGTAGGCCTCGGCCACCAGTTCATCCTTGCCGGAATAGTGATGGCTGATCAGCCCCACCGAGACACCGGCCTCGGCGGAGATCTTGCGGATCGACGCACCCTGAAAACCGTGGCGCTTGAGGCACACCAGCGTCGCCTCGATCAGATTGGCCTTGCGCAACTCCGGTTCCATGCGGGAAAAACGGGCTTCCTGATTCATGGGTGACATGCTCCTGGATTCAATCATGGGGGCTCGCGTTACGCTTGAAAGCTGAACGACTGTACAGCAAGAGCCTGTCATGTCTCCAGTCTGGTGCTCAGTTCCGATACCCCGGTGCCACTCGCTCCAGCAAGCGCAACAACGCCGCCCAGGCCAATTGCATGGCATCCGGGTCGCTCAATTCACCTTCATCCAGCGGTCGGCCGGGGTCGTTGAACTGGCGCTCGGTATGTTCACAAACTTCAGCCGGTGGCAGCACCAATTCACCGGCTGCCTGCGCGGCCAGTTGGATTTCGCAGGCTTTTTCCAGGTAGTACATGCGCAAAAACGCTTGCCCCACGGTTTCGCCAACGGTCAACAAGCCATGGTTGCGCAGCATCAGCACCGGCTTGTCGCCCAGGTCCTGCACCAGCCGTTGCTGCTCGCTCATGTCCAGCGCCACGCCTTCATAGTCGTGATAGGCAACCCGACCGTAAAACTCCATGGAAATCTGATTCACCGGCAACAAGCCGCACTTCAACGCGGCCACCGCGCAGCCGGATTTTGTGTGGGTATGCAGCACGCATTGCGCATCTTCACGGGCGCCATGAATCGCGCTGTGAATCACAAAACCGGCCGGGTTCACCGGGAATGGCGACGGCTCAACGGCCTGACCACTGAGGTCGATTTTCACCAGATTGGACGCGGTGATTTCCTCAAACATCAACCCATAGGGATTGATCAGAAAATGATGTTCCGGGCCGGGAATACGTACCGAAATGTGGGTGAAAATCAGATCGGTCATGCGGTAATGCGCAATCAGGCGATAACAGGCGGCCAACTCTTCACGCAGGCGCTGTTCGGTAGCGCTGCGCTCGGGCGCGGCAGTCAGGTGGGTCTCGATTTCGTTCATTGTTTTAATCCTCCAGACGGGTCGGCCGGGCAGACAGTAAGGCTGGACGTGCAAGGACGTCCAGCCACAGGCGGTTATTTACTGGCCCAGGCGTTGAAGCGCTCTTCCAGCTCTTCGCCATGGTCAACCCAGAAGCCGACGTCCATCGACAACGCGCCCTTGAGGTTCTGCGGCGCCGTCGGTACCCATTGCGCGAGTTTATCGTCCAGGCGAGCGGCGGCCTCGGTATTGGTCGGGCCATAGGGAATCTGTTTCACGTAATTGACCTGGGCGTCCGGCTGGTTGGCGAAGGCGATAAAACGCTTGGCCTGATCGACGTGTTTGGACCCCTTGATGATCGCCCAGTAGTCCATGCCATACAGACTGCCGGGCCACACCAGCCCCAGATGACTGCCGGATTGCGCGGCGGCAGCGATGCGTCCGCTGTAGGTCGAGGTCATCACCACATCGCCGGCCGTCAGCCATTGCGGTGGCTGGGCGCCGGCCTCCCACCATTGGATGTAGGGTTTGAGCTGGTTCAGTTTGGCGAATGCTCGGTCCACGCCTTGCGGGGTATTGAGCACCTTGTACACGTCCTCGACTTTCACCCCGTCGGCCAGCAAGGCGAACTCCAGGTTGTACACCGCGCGTTTGCGCAAGCCGCGTTTGCCGGGGATTTTCTGCACGTCCCAGAAATCCGCCCATGAGGTGGGGGCCCGGGCCAGTTTGTCGGTGTCGTAGGCGATCGCCACACTCCACACCAACGCGGCCGAACCGCACTCCTGCGCGGCTTCGGGAATCAATTGATCGGCATGGCCCAGGCGGGTCCAGTCGAGGCGCTCATACATGCCCTCCTCGCAGCCACGCATCAGGTCCGGACCTTCGATCTGCACCACGTCCCAATCGACGTTGCCGGTGTCGACCATGACTTTGATTTTGGCCATCTCACCGTTGTATTCGCTCTGGATCACCTTGCTTTGATCCACCACGCTGAACGGTTGGAAGAACGCCACATCCTGGGCTTTTTGTCCGGCGCCGCCGTAACCGACCACCACCATCTCCGATGCCGCCTGAGCGCTGCCCAGGCCCATGGCCATGGACAACACCAAGGGATAAAAACCATGCTTGAGCGTTTTCGATTTCATCAGTGGTTCCTCGTGCAGGTGCCCGCCGAACTCAAGTCGGTGTGGCCCTTTTTTATTGTTGTGAGGTTCGCCCCAAGATGCGGGTGCCATTTCAAACTACTGCAAGGCCCAGTAAAAAAACAAGTTGATTTTTTACTTCGGGTAAATTTCTATAGAACAAAACAACAACACCAAATGCCTCTGTAGGAGCGAGCCTGCTCGCGATGGACCTGAGAGCGACGCGATCATCCAGGCAACACGCGTTATCGTTAACGTCCATCGCGAGCAGGCTCGCTCCTACAGGTCAGCCTGCCCGGAGTACCCGCACCATGCCGAGCCCGTCCCCAGCCTTTGCGCACCTGTTCGAACCCTTGCAGATCCGTGGCAAGCGCCTGAAAAACCGCATCATGTCCAGCGGTCACGACACCTCGATGCCCACCGACAACCTGGTCAACGAACAGTTGATCGCCTATCACCGGGCGCGGGCCGAAGGCGGTGTCGGGCTGATCGTGTTGCAGGTCGCCGGCGTGCATGACAGCGCGCGTTATACCTCCCATGTGCTGATGGCCACCGATGACGCCTGCATCGACGGCTACCGGAAAATCGCGCAAACCTGCCATGCCCACGGCACAGTGGTGTTGTCCCAGGTGTTCCATCCGGGGCGGGAAATCATGGAATCCAGCGATGGTTTGCTGGCCGTGGCCTACTCCGCCTCGGCGGTGCCCAACGAGCGTTTCCGGGTCATGCCGCGTGCGCTCGATCAGGGGATGATCGACGAGATCGTCGCCGGTTATGCCGCCGCAGCCCGGCGCCTGCATCAGGCCGGTATCGATGGCGTGGAAGTGGTCGCCAGCCACGGCTACCTGCCGGCGCAATTCATCAATCCACGGGTCAACCGCCGCACCGATGGCTATAACGGTGACCTGGAACAACGCCTGCGTTTCCTGCGTGAAGTGATTGCCGCCATCCGCGCCAGCACTGACGAGCAGTTCATCGTCGGCCTGCGCATTTCCGCCGACGAGCGTGACCCCGAAGGGCTGACCGAAGACGAGTCCCTGGCCGCCGTGCAATCGCTGCAAGCACAGCTCGATTACGTGCATATCGTCGCTGGAACCTCGGCCTCGTTGGGTGGCGCGGTGCATATCGTCCCGCCGATGGCGATCGAGGCCGCCTACCTGGCCAGGGAAGCCGGCACCTTCAAGGCGGGTTTGGACATCCCGTTATTCGTCACCGGGCGCATCAACCAGCCCCAGGAAGCCGAACTGATCATTGCCCGGGGCCAGGCCGATGTCTGCGGCATGACCCGCGCCCTGATCTGCGACCCGCAAATGCCCAACAAGACCGACGCCGGCCGCGCTGAAGACGTACGCGCCTGCATCGCCTGCAATCAGGCGTGTATCGGCCACTTCCACAAGGGCTTGCCGATTTCCTGCATCCAGCACCCGGAAACCGGACGCGAACTGATCTTCGGCGAGCGCCGACCAGCAAGCGCACGCAAACGCATCATGATTGCCGGCGGAGGCCCGGCCGGGATGAAAGCCGCGGCTGTCGCTGCCCAACGCGGGCACGAGGTGACGCTGTATGAAGCCAGCGCGCAACTGGGTGGCCAGGTGTTGCTGGCGCAATTGCTGCCACGGCGCAGCGAGTTCGGCGGCGCCAGCACCAATCTGCAACGGGAAATGGAACTGGCCGGGGTGCGCGTGGTGCGCAACACCCGGGTCGATCGCGCCCTGGTCGAACGGGAAAAACCGGACATGGTGATCGTCGCCACTGGCGCCGAACCTTACTGGCCGCATTTCGAACGCGGTGGTGAATTGCAGGTGGTGGACGCCTGGCAGGTGCTGCGCGACGAGGTGCAGGTCGGCCGGTCGGTGGTGGTGGTCGACTGGCGCTGCGACTGGATCGGCCCCGGCATCGCCGAGCGTCTGACCCGTGCCGGGCATCAGGTGCAACTGGCGGTCAACGGCACCCATTGCGGGGAAAACCTGCCGCTGTATGTGCGTGATCAAATGGCCGGCGAGCTGCACAAACTGGGGATTGCCATCACCCCTTACGCGCGTTTGTACGGTTGCGATGACAACACTGTCTACCTGCAACACACCGCCAGCGGCGAACCGATGCTGATGGAAAACATCGACACCCTGGTGCTGTGCCAGGGCCATCAGCCGGTGGATACCCTGGGGGCCGAACTGCAGGGCCTGGTGGAGTTCCGGCGCATTGGCGACTGCCTGGCGCCGCGAACGGCCGAAGAAGCGATTTATGAGGGCCTGAAAGTCGCGTGGGAGCTTTGAGGCTGTTTATACTCCGGGGCTTTGACTCCAAATGACTGCTCTTTGCAGGCGCGAGCACGCTCGCTCCTACAGGGGGCGGAGCGTAGCCACCGGCTCGGAATCGACCATGAGCAACAGCACCACCCCACAACCCGCCACCGCCAGCGCCGAACCGCATTTTCTCGGCACGCGGATTCGTGGCCTGCGTAAACGCCGTGGCATGACCCTGGCGGAGCTGGCGCAACAAAGCGAGCTGACCGCCGGCTACATCAGCCAGCTGGAGCGCAACCTCGCCTACCCGTCGATTCCGGCGTTGTTCAATATCGCCCGCAGCCTGGGGGTGACCATCCAGTGGTTCTTCGCCAGCGAAGCGGTCACCGCTCCCGAAGATGACGGCATTGTCGTGCGCAAGAACAGTCGCCTGAGCGTGCACTACGAAGACGGCATCATTGACCAGTTACTGACGCCACAGCCCAGTCAGCACCTGGAAATGCTGCATTCGCGTTTCCCTCCAGGCACCTACAGCCAGCAAAGCTACAGCCACGACGGCGAAGAAGCGGGTTACCTGCTCTCTGGGCGTTTCGAGTTGTGGGTCGGCGAGCGCTACTTTCAGCTCAACGAAGGCGACAGCTTCAGCTTCTCCAGCCAGGAGCCGCACCGCTACGGCAACCCTGGCGACGTCGATGCGGTGGTGATCTGGGTGATCACCCCGCCGACCTTCTAGCGACGCCCTCGGCCACTGGGCTGCGCGGCACTCACACGCTTGAGGGTGTCGCTGGGCAACTCCTTGAACAGCGCGCGATAGCTGCTGGAAAACCGCCCCAGGTGCCAGAACGACCAGTGCATCGCCACTTCGGCGACGGTGGTTTGCGACGGCGTGCTGATCAGCAACTCCCGGCGGGCGCTGTTGAGGCGACGCAGGCGCAACCATTGGGTCGGCGCCATGCCGGTGAACGTCTTGAACGCGTGCTGTAACTGGCGCAGTGAAACCCCGGCAACCTGGGACAGCTCCAGCAGATTGAGGTGTTCTTCCGGGGTATCCGCCGCCCATTCCCCGACCCGCTTCATGATTGCCCGCTCCCCCGCCCGGCGCTGCAACGCGCCCTGGTCCAGGCACACGCAGGCGTTGTCGAGGATGAACAGGCAATCGTCAAGCAACTGCTGGGTCAGCGCCTCGCGGCTCGGCGGATCGAAGGTCTGCGACAAGCGCGTCAGGGTGCCGCTGAGCCAGCGACTGAACAGCGCATTCTGCTGCGAATTGAGCGGGGCCATGAACAGCCCTTCGAGCCTGGCCACATCCAGCGCGTGACGCTGCACGAACTCCGGCCCGAACACCACGGCGATTTCCTGGTAGTTCTCGGGGGTGATCCAGATGTTGCGGCTTTCACCATTGAGCACATACAGCGCGTTGTCGCTGCGATCGAAGCAGAACGCCAGCGAGCCTTGCGGCGCACTGAAATTCTGCTCGACCCGGGTGTTCATGTGTTCCTCGTAAATCTCCACGCCTTGCAGGTCGAGATAGCGCACCAGACCGGCGAAATGCCCCGGTGACATTTGCTGGTAATGCTGGACCCAACCCGGTGTGGTGCGAATTTGCTCGGCCACATCGGCGGTATTGAACGCTTGAACCTGTAGCGGATTACAGACTGTCATGGCGTGGCCTTGCGCACTCTTTTGGTGCGCTTTGTGCTGCTTAAAGTGGATAGATGGAACGGCGAGGCTCGCCCAAGATAGTCGTCAACGCGCTACAGGGGAAGTGTCCGAAAGATGAAATCGGCTTCTCCTGGCGTTAATAAAACCAATAACGAGGTCTTTATGAATGTCCCTTTCGATCAGCTGTTCACGTGGCTGAAAGATCACAAGATTACCGAAGTCGAGTGCGTCGTCAGCGACCTGACCGGCATTGCACGCGGCAAAATCGCACCCACCAACAAGTTCCTGCATGAGCGAGGCATGCGCCTGCCGGAAAGTGTGCTGTTGCAAACGGTAACCGGGGACTTTGTCGACGACGACATCTACTACGACCTGCTCGACCCGGCCGATATCGACATGGTCTGCAAGCCGGTGTCCGACGCGGTGTACGTAGTGCCATGGGCCATCGAACCGACCGCCATCGTGATTCACGACACCTTCGACAAGTTCGGCAACCCGATCGAACTGTCGCCACGCAACGTGCTGAAGAAAGTCCTGCAGCTGTACACCGACAAGGGCTGGAAGCCGATCGTCGCGCCGGAAATGGAGTTCTACCTGACCCAGCGCTGCGAAGACCCGGACCTGCCGCTCAAGGCACCGATGGGCCGCTCGGGGCGGGCCGAAAGTGGTCGCCAATCGTTCTCCATCGATGCCGCCAACGAATTCGACCCGTTGTTCGAAGACGTCTACGACTGGTGCGAGCTGCAAGGACTGGACCTCGATACGCTGATCCACGAGGACGGCCCGGCGCAGATGGAAATCAACTTCCGTCACGGTGACGCCCTGGACCTGGCCGACCAGATCACGGTGTTCAAGCGCACCCTGCGCGAAGCCGCGCTCAAGCACAACGTGGCGGCAACCTTCATGGCCAAGCCGATTGGCGATGAGCCGGGCAGTGCCATGCACATTCACCAGAGCGTGGTGGAAATTGCCACCGGCAAACCGATCTTCGCCGATGAAGACGGCAACATGAGCGAGCTGTTCCTGCACCACATCGGTGGCCTGCAGAAATACATTCCGAAAGTGCTGCCGATGTTCGCGCCAAACGTCAACTCGTTCCGCCGCTTCCTGCCGGACACCTCGGCACCGGTGAACGTTGAATGGGGCGAAGAAAACCGCACTGTCGGCCTGCGTGTGCCGACCTCCAGCCCGGACGCGATGCGCGTGGAGAACCGCTTGCCGGGGGCCGACGCCAACCCTTACCTGGCCATCGCCGCCAGTCTGCTCTGCGGTTTCCTCGGCATGGTCGAGGGCGTCGAACCGAGCGCCGGCGTCCAGGGCCGCGCCTATGAACGTCGCAACCTGCGCCTGCCGATCACCATCGAGGAAGCGCTGTCGCAGATGGAAGAATGCGAAACCGTCGGCCGTTATCTGGGCAGCAAGTTCGTGCGTGGCTATGTCGCGGTCAAACGCGCCGAGCACGAGAACTTCAAGCGAGTCATCAGCTCCTGGGAACGTGAGTTCCTGATGCTCAGCGTCTGAGACCTGCTTCGCCCACACAGACCTCATCGCGAGCAGGCTCGCTCCCACATTTGAAACGCATTCCCCTGTGGGAGCGAGCCTGCTCGCGATGACGGCCGCCAGAACAATGAAGAAACGCCTGAAAATCCAATAATTCGAAGAGGTGTCGCTATGCGTCTATTGAAGTCCGTGGTTCCGGTCGCGCTGACTGTTTTGTTCAGCGCCGTGGCCCAGGCTCAGCCACAGGTCAGCGTCTACAACTGGACCGACTACATCGGCGAGACCACCCTCGCCGACTTCCAGGCCAAAACCGGGATCAAGGTGATCTACGACGTGTTCGACTCCAACGAAACCCTGGAGGGCAAACTGCTCGCCGGGCGGACCGGGTATGACGTGGTGGTGCCGTCGAACCACTTCCTCGCTCGCCAGGTGAAGGCC
This sequence comes from Pseudomonas sp. MT92, assembly GCF_058792515.1. NCBI lineage: Bacteria > Pseudomonadati > Pseudomonadota > Gammaproteobacteria > Pseudomonadales > Pseudomonadaceae > Pseudomonas > Pseudomonas sp. MT92. The sequence continues at coordinate 214,026 of NZ_JBXAFA010000004.1, read as the reverse complement.
GGCGCGTTCCTCAAGATGGATCGCGAGCAACTGCCGAACTTCAAGAACCTCGACCCGAAACTGCTGGCCCTGCTGGAGAAAAACGATCCGGGCAACGCCCACTCGGTGCCGTACCTGTGGGGCACCAACGGCATCGGTTACAACGTCGACAAGGTCAAGCAGGTGCTGGGCATCGATCACATCGACTCCTGGGCCGTGCTGTTCGAACCGGAAAACATCAAGAAGCTCAGCCAGTGCGGCGTGTCGATCATGGACTCGGCGGATGAAGTGTTCCCGGCGGTGCTCAACTACATGGGCATGGACCCGCGCAGCGAAAACCCCGAGGACTACAAGAAAGCCGAAGCCAAGCTGTTGAGCATCCGTCCGTACGTCACTTACTTCCACTCCTCCAAGTACGTGTCGGACCTGGCCAATGGCGACATTTGCGTCGCGTTCGGCTACTCGGGTGATGTGTTCCAGGCCGCCAACCGGGCCAAGGAAGCCAAGAACAACGTGAACATCGCCTACGCCATTCCCAAGGAAGGCGCCAACCTGTGGTTCGACCTGCTGGCCATCCCGGCCGACGCCAGCAACCCGAAACAAGCCCATGCCTTCATCAATTACCTGCTCGATCCACAGGTGATTGCCAAAGTCAGCGCCTCGGTCGGCTACGCCAACCCGAACCCGCCCGCCAAGCAGTACATGGATGCGGAGCTGGTGAACAATCCCGAGGTTTATCCCTCCCAGGCAGTGCTCGACAAACTGTACATTTCCACCACCCCTCCACAGTCGATCATGCGTCTGATGACCCGTTCCTGGAGCAAAGTGAAGTCCAACCAATGAACCAGTACACCCAGGAACACACGCTCTCCTACTACGCCGCCTCGGCCAGGGGCATGGCGCCCCGGCCCGAGCTGGCCGGGGACCTGGTCGCGGATGTCTGTGTGATTGGCGGCGGCTTTACCGGCGTCAACACCGCCATCGAACTGGCTCAGCGCGGTCTCTCGGTGATTCTGCTGGAAGCCCGGCGAATCGGCTGGGGCGCCAGCGGGCGCAACGGTGGCCAGTTGATTCGCGGGATCGGTCATGACGTCAGCGGTTTCGCCCGGCACATCGGTGCCGACGGCGTACGCTATCTGGAGCAGGCCGGTGTCGAATCGGTGGCGCTCGTGGGCCAGCGTATCCGCGAGCATGGCATCGACTGCGACCTGCGCTGGGGCTTTTGTGAATTGGCCAACACCCCGGCGCAGTTCGCCGGCCTTAAAAGCGAATTCGCAGAGCTGAAAGAGTCGGGTTACGCCCATGAAACCCGCCTGATCGAACCGGGGCAGATCCGTGAGCAGGTGGTGAACTCCGGTGTGTATGCCGGTGGTTTGGTCGACATGGGCTCGGGGCATTTGCACCCGCTTAACCTGGTATTGGGTGAAGCGAGAGTCGCCGAATCCCTGGGCGTACAGATCTTCGAGCAGAGCCCGGTGCTGGAGCTGATCCATGGCAATACCGTACAGGTGCGCTGCGCCGGTGGTACGGTGCGTGCCGGCAGCCTGGTACTGGCCTGTAATGCACACCTGGAAGAACTTGAGCCGAAACTCAGCGGCAAAGTGCTGCCGGCGGGTAGTTACATCATCGCCACTGAACCCTTGTCCGCAGAGCTCGCTGCGCAGCTGATCCCGCATAACCTGGCCCTGTGCGACCAGAAAGTCGGCCTGGATTATTATCGGTTATCCGCCGACCGGCGCCTGCTGTTCGGCGGTGCCTGTCATTACTCGGGGCGCGATCCACGGGACATCTCAGCCTATATGCGTCCGCAGATGCTCAAGGTCTTCCCGCAATTGGCGAATGTGCGCATCGACTATCAATGGGGCGGCATGATCGGGATCACGGCCAATCGCTTCCCGCAGGTCGGGCGCTTGAGCCAGCATCCCAATGTGTTCTACGCCCAGGGTTATTCGGGCCATGGCCTGAACGTGACCCACTGGTGCGCCAGGTTGCTGGGTGAAGCGATTCACGCGGGTCACAGCCACGGCTTTGACGTGTTCAGCGCCGTGCCGCACATGACCTTCCCCGGCGGTCGCGTTCTGCGTTCGCCACTGCTGGCGCTCGGCATGTTGTGGTATCGCCTGCGTGAAGTGCTGGGCTAAGGTTGGCCTCAAGAGATAGACCCATCCTGTGGCGAGCCCCTCGCCACCGGTATCCGGCTGAGCAGCCAGTTTCATTCAGTCGTCAAATAGCCTTTCGATTTGCTCAATGGCCAGTCACTTCTATATTGAGGAGGTGCTCATTCATTCCTGCCTCCTGTCGAGCTTGGCCAATGGCGACGACTGCCCCACTGATCATTTGCGAGCACTGCGACTGTGTGTACGAGAAAGTCACGCTCGCCAAACACCAGAAAACCCTGTGCATCCGCTGCGGCGGGGTGCTGCAGCGCTATGACGGTTTGACGCTCCAGCAGCGTCTGGCATTGACCCTGACCGCGCTGATGCTGTGGATTTTCGCCAATTTCTACCCGGTCATGAGCATCAGTCTCAAGGGCCTGAAAAACAGCGCGACGCTCTGGGATTCGGTCATGGCCCTGAGTCTGGGACCCATCACGTTCATCGCCATGGTGGCGGCCATCGCCATGATCATCGCACCGATCTTTCAGCTGTTGCTGCTGATCTGGGTCCTCGGTTTCGCCCTCGCCGGCCAACGCTCGCCCGCTTTCAAGTTCTGCATGCGCTGGCTGGAAACCCTTCGGCCCTGGAGCATGCTGGAAGTCTGCCTGTTGGGGGCAATGGTCGCGGTGATCAAGCTCGCCGGCTTTCTCGATGTGTTGCCGGGCATCGGTCTGTTTGCCCTGGCCATCCTCAGCCTGATGATGATCCGCATTGCCGGGCGCGATATTCGCGAACTGTGGGACATCCTATGACAACACCTCCAGTCGCCCGAGAACTCGACCTGTGCCTGTGCCACAGCTGCGGACTGGCCTGCGACATGACCCACGAGCCCCACGAATGCGAGCGCTGCGGCGCTCCGCTGCACCGGCGCAAAACCAATTCGCTGACCCGCACCTGGGCCTACCTGTTCACGTCCCTGGTGTTTTACATCCCGGCCAACTTGCTACCGGTGATGAACACAAAGATGGTCGGCCATGGCGCCGACAGCACCATCATGAGCGGTGTGCTGGAGTTCTGGGAGGCCGGTGCCTGGGACATCGCCCTGATCATCTTTATCGCCAGTATCGCCGTGCCTGGCATCAAGTTCGTGGCCATTACCTTATTGCTGGTGACGGTGCAACGCGACAGCCACTGGGCGCGCAAGGAGCGATCACAGCTGTATCGCTTTGTCGAGGTCATCGGTTACTGGTCGATGCTCGACGTGATAGTGGTGGCCCTGGTGGCCTCGCTGGTGAAGTTTCAAGCCCTGGCCGATATCGAGCCACGGCCCGGCATTCTGTTCTTTGGCCTGGTGGTGGTGTTCACCATGCTGTCGGCGATGAGTTTCGATCCGCGCCTGATCTGGGATGAAAAACCGCAAGCCCCACACAATGAGGAGATCACGGATGAAGCAACTAGCCACTGACGGGGCACAGGTGCCTGGGCCGGCGCCGGTCAAGACCCGCCGCTTCAGCGTGTCACTGGTCTGGATCGTGCCGATTGTCGCGGTGCTGGTGGGCATTTCCCTGGTGGTGCACAGCATCCTGCAGGAAGGGCCGACCATCACCATCACCTTCAAGACCGGTGACGGCCTGACGGCGAACAAGACCGAGGTCAAATACCGCAACGTGGTGATTGGTCAAGTCTCGGACGTGGAACTGAGCAATGACCAGAAAAGCGTCAATGCGACCGTCAAGCTGGCCAAGCAGGCGGAAAGCTTTACCCGCGAAGACTCAAAATTCTGGGTGGTGCGCCCGCGTATCGGCGCTGGCGGCGTGTCGGGTATCGACACCCTGTTGTCCGGGGATTACATCGGCGCCGATATCGGCCAGGCCAATGCCCGGGCGAAAAATTTCAAGGGCCTGGAAAACCCGCCACCCATCACCTACGGCGAGCCCGGCAAGCGCTTCACCCTGCATACCCAGGACCTGGGGTCGCTGGATATCGGCTCTCCGGTGTACTACCGCAAGATCCCGGTCGGCCAGGTCGTGGCCTATGCCCTGGACCCTGACGGCAAGGGCGTGAACATCGACCTGTTCGTCCACGCCCCCAATGATCAGTACGTCACCGAGAACACCCGTTTCTGGAATGCCAGTGGTGTCGATGTGAACGTCGGCGCCAACGGCTTCGCGGTCAAGACCGAATCCCTGTCCGCCTTGCTGGTCGGCGGCATTGCCTTCCGTGCGCCTGAATACAGTCCCAACGACAAGCCTGCGGCCGAGGAATATACCTACGAACTGTTCGAGGACCAGCAAACCGCCCTGGCCCCACCCAACGGCAAGCCGCAGTACTTGGCCTTGCGCTTCGATCAGGCATTGCGCGGGCTCAAGGTTGATGCTCCGGTCGAATTCCAGGGCGTGGAGATTGGCAAGGTGGTCTCGGTCAATCTCGATTTCGACGCTCAAAAACACAGCTTCCCGGTCAATATCGGCATCGTGATCTATCCGCAACGCCTGGGTCAGGCTCACCAGAAAATGCTCAAGGCCTTGAAACATGACCCCAACGATGAGGCCGGCGGTGTGCGGTTGATCGGTTCCTTCATCGAAAACGGCCTGCGCGCCCAGGCTCGCACCGGCAATCTGTTGACCGGGCAGTTGTACATCGCCCTGGACTTCTACCCGAAAGCGGAAAAAGTCACCTTCGATGCCAATGCGCGCCCGGTCATGATTCCAACGATTCCTGGCAGTCTCGAACAATTGCAGGAAAAACTCGAAGCCATGGTCACCAAGATCAACCAACTGCCGATCGAACGCATTGCCAGCAATCTCGACAGCAACCTGGTTGAACTGCGCAAAAGCCTGGGGCAGTTCAATGCCAAGACTCTGCCTGGGGTGCATAACACGCTTACGGACGTGAGCAAGACCCTGCAAACAGCCAACTCGACGCTGCAATCGGCCCACTCCACCCTGGCTGATGATTCGCCACAACGGGAAAAACTGGACCAGACCCTGAACGAACTCGGGCGCACGTCACGTTCCTTACGTGATCTGGCGGACTACCTGGGACGGCACCCCGAATCCCTGATTCGCGGTCGCCCCGAAAACGCCGCCCCGATGGATCTGCAAGGACCACCGAGCAAATGACCACAGGAGCATCAACCATGGTTTTTCCACTGAAATTTGCGTTGATCGCTACGCTGGCATTGCTCGCCGCCTGTCGCAGCGATCCGATTCAGTTCCACACCCTGACCCCGGCTCAACTGAGCAGTCCGGGATCAACGACAGATATCCGGATTGAAAGCCTGATCGTCCCGCCTCAGGTCGATCGTCCGCAGATCGTCGTGCGCCAGGGCAATACGGGCATGGCGATCCTCGAAACCCAGTGGTGGGGGGCGAGCCTGGTGGATGAGTTACGCAGTGCCCTGCTTGATCAGATGGTCAACAGCAATCCGCAACGCAAACTCTCGGTGCGCCTGGAAGTACAGCGTTTTGATTCGATCCCAGGCCAATACGGACTCCTTGATGTGAAATGGCGTCTGCGCAACGGCGAGGAGATTCTGATGACCTGTCGCAGTACGTTGCAGACCCCTTCCGGGCCATCCATCGATGAGCTGGTGGCGGCACAACAGAACAACGTTAAACGCCTCGCTGCGCTGATCAGCCAGGCCGCCTCGGGGACCCGCTCGATTTGTCCGTCAGCCTGATCACCTGGCAGAGGCTGGGCGCTCAACGGTGACTGGATCGCCGTTGAGCCGGTTGATCTTCACTCAGCGCGACGGTGTCTCAAGCCCCGGTAAAAGATAAGAGTTACCAATAACAAGCAAAGTTATCCGTTTGAGCATCGTTGCGTTTTTTTCACATTCATTTCACCCCCCTGACACCTGCACGGATTTAGTTTTCACCGCGACTAAAACGCCCTCTTGGTTATGAGGCAATCATTCTGCGCAGTTTGAGTTCTGTCATTAACAGCACATTCAAATGCGCCTCTGCAGGTGGAAAGAACTTGATCAACAGCTTTTCGCACAAAGGGTCGCAGCCCCCCGTTCAGGCAAAGCGCCTGCTCAAATCGTTGCTGTCGCTCGGTGGTGTACTGTTGGTTGCCGCGCTGGTGACCGGTTTTGTCTGGTGGCAAAAATCCCCGGTCAATCTGGTGGACGCCGGAACGCAGGTCAGGACTCAACTGTTGCAGGAATGGGCCGCTGGCGAAGTGGTGGTTCTGGTGCGCCATGCTGAACGCTGTGACCGCTCAACCAACCCTTGCCTGGGGCCGCCTGACGGCATCACCCGCCTGGGCAGTGAAGCGGCCAAGGTGGTCGGGCAAGGCTTTCTGGCCCTGGGGATGACGCAGGCCGATGTCTTTTCCAGCCCGCTGACCCGTACGATGCAAACCGCACATTACATGTTTGGCAAAGACGCGCCGGCCCAGGATTGGTTAGCCACTTGTGGCAGTACCCTGCGCAATGACGTCGTGGCGCACAAGCGTGCCGGCCATAATCTGGTACTGGTGACGCACAGCGGATGCATCAGCGATTTTGAAGCCCAGACCGGTTTTAAACATGCCGCAACCAGTGAATATGGCAGTTCATTGTTCGTGCACATCGCGAACGATGGGGCGCTTCAGATAGTTGGCATTGTCAAGGCAGAAGACTGGCACTTGCTGTCTGATCAAAAACACTGAAACAACAATCATGCTTAGTTAAGCACGCACTTGTGAGTGCACTAGCCTTTATTGAGCGTTCGCCGAAACCAAATGATACATAATAAGTTCTGCACCGTCGGCGAACAACCTGAAACTGCCCATACTTGCAGGCAACTTCCGAGTACCAAGGACGAGCAATGACGCACCACCCTTCCTTACCCCGATCTGTTGACGGCTTGCCCCATAATGCCTCCCGGCCAATGCTTTTCAGTGAGCGCTGGATCCTGTGTGCGCTGGCTGTGGCGTTCGTGGCGTTCTACCTGCTGCCACTGATGACCCATGGCTTGTGGATTCCCGACGAAACCCGCTATGCCCAGATCAGCCAGGAAATGTTGCTGAGCGGTAATTGGGTCTCACCGCACTTCATGGGTATCCGTTACTTCGAAAAACCCATTGCCGGTTACTGGATGATCGCCATCGGGCAGGCGGTGTTTGGCGACAACCTGTTCGGGGTGCGGATCGCGTCGGCGTTGAGTACCGGCCTGAGCGTCTGGCTGGTTTACCTGATCAGCCGCCGTTTGTGGAACGATCCGCGCAAAAGTTTTGCGTGCGCGCTGTTTTACATGAGTTTCGGGCTGATCGCCGGCCAGGCCGGCTACGCCAACCTGGACCCGCAGTTTACGCTCTGGGTCAATTTGAGCCTGGTCATGCTGTGGTTCGCCATCGACAGTCGCACGAGCCGTGGTCGGCTGGTGGCCTGGGCGCTGTTGGGCTTTGCCTGCGGCATGGGCTTCATGACCAAGGGGTTTCTCGCCTGGTTGTTGCCGGCGCTGATCGCCCTGCCCTATATTCTCTGGCAGCGTCGTTTCAAGGAATTGTTGGGCTACGGCTCACTGGCGGTGCTCGTTGCGGTCATCGTGTGCCTGCCTTGGGTGCTTGCCATCCACCATCAAGAGCCGGATTTCTGGAACTTCTTTTTCTGGAACGAACACGTGCGCCGGTTCGCCGCCGATAACGCACAACACGCTCGTCCCTGGTGGTTCTACCTGCCAATGATGGTGGTTTCGAGTCTGCCGTGGGCAGCGTTGTTGCCAACGACCTTCATCCAGGCCTGGAAGAACAAACGCCAACCGGTCTTTGCTTTTCTCCTGCTCTGGCTGTTGTTGCCATTGGCCGTGTTCAGCATGAGCAGCGGCAAGCTGCCGACCTACATCATGCCGTGCCTGTTGCCGCTGGCATTGTTGATGGGACATGCCGTGACCGAATTGCTGGCCCATGCGCAAGGCCGGACGATTCGCTTCAACGGCTGGCTCAATGTCATCATTGCCACTGGCGCCTTGCTGGCTTTGCTCTACCTGCAAGCAACCAGGGAAATCTACGCGAATACCGAGATGTTCAGCCTGTCCATGGTGTACATCGTGCTGGTTGGCTGGATCATCGCCAACGCCTTGCAGATCTTGCGCCCCCTGGAGCTTTGGGCAATGCCGGCACTTGGCATCTGGCTGCTGGTCGCGCTGCTGCCTGCCGCCATGCCGAGCCAGATTGTCGACAGCAAAATGCCCGACCGGTTTATCGCCGAGCACCTGGACAGCCTGAAGCAGACCACGTCATTGCTCAGCAATGACCTGGGTGCGGCCTCGGCGCTGTCCTGGCTGGTCAAACGACCGCAGGTCGATCTCTACAATGTCATCGGCGAGTTGAAATACGGCCTCGAAGACCCGGCCATGGCTTCGCGCAAGGTAACCAAGGAAAACGTCGGGCAGTGGATGACCGAGGCGCGCAAAAAGGGTTCGGTCGGCGTGGTGATGCGGGTCAACAGTGTCGATGAAATTCAGGAAGTCGAATTACTGCCCATCGACGGCCAGCGTTTTCAACGCGGCAACCTGGAAGTGCTGATCTTCCCGCAAAGCCGGCCCTGACGGCGATTGATGTGAAAAACCGAGACCCTCGACGGGTTCTCGGTTTTTTTTGCGTCAGGGGTGCATTGGTTTTCGGGTCCAGGGCAACGCTGCGCGAACCCTTTGCGCAGAAGCCCGCGCTTGAGCCGTTACCGGCCTTCGCTGAAGCGTAAAATGACAGGAATTAACGATTTTTTTGACGTTTTTTTCTCATTCTCCGCACTACATTCGCCCGCCAAACATGCAAATGATTCCTATTGAACTACACTGAGCGACGCCCTATCCTCGTCAACTCTACGTGTTCGATCCTTAAAAGCCGGAGCTGCCACCGCATGATTTCCCGTTTGCCGTCATTCCTGAAAAAAGCCCTGCTGGCCACCGCCCTGGTGAGTGCCGGTCACGTGTATGCAGCCGACAGCGTCGGTATCGTGGTTTATAACGCGCAGCACGAAGGCCTGACCAAGGCATGGGTCGAAGGCTTTACCCAGGAAACCGGTATTCCCGTCACCTTGCGTAACGGTGATGACACCGAGATGGGCAATCAGATCGTGCAGGAAGGCGCCGCGTCGCCAGCCGATGTGTTCCTGACTGAAAACTCTCCAGCCATGGTCCTGGTCGATAACGCGGGTCTGTTCGCCCCTGTCGATAAAACCACCCTGGAACAAGTCGACTCCGCTTACCGCCCGGCCCACGGCAAATGGGTCGGGATCGCCGCACGCTCCACCGTATTCGTCTACAACCCGGGCAAGCTGCCGGAAACACAACTGCCGAAATCGATCATGGACCTTGCTGCGCCAGCCTGGAAAGGCCGCTGGGCCGCATCGCCGGGCGGTGCCGACTTCCAGGCCATCGTCGCCGCCATCCTGGAGCAGAAAGGTGAAGCCGCGACCCTTGAATGGCTCAAGGCAATGAAAACCAACTTCACCGCCTACCGGGGCAACAGCTCCGTGCTCAAAGCGGTCAATGCCGGGCAGATCGACAGCGGCGTGATCTACCACTATTACAGTCTGGTCGATCAATCCAAGACCGGTGAGAACAGCAAGAACACCGCTCTGCACTACTTCAAACACAAGGATCCGGGTGCCTTTGTCAGCATCTCGGGCGGCGGCGTCCTCGCCTCCAGCCAACACAAGGAACAAGCCCAGGCATTCCTCAAGTACGTGACGGGCAAGGAAGGCCAGGACACGCTCAAGAACGGCACTTCGTTTGAATACGCCGTGGGCAAGAATGCTCAATCCAACCCAAAACTGGTGCCTTTGCAGCAGCTTGACGCGCCAACTGTCGATGCTTCCAAACTCGACAGCAAGAAAGCCGTGGAGCTCATGACTCAGGCCGGACTACTTTAATTGTTGCCTGAAACCCTGCCGGTGGGTATCGCCGAGGCGATACCCACCCACCTGCGTCGCCGATCACGTGGCCGGTTCGCGAGCCGTGGCGGCGCGTGGGTCATCGGCTTGTCTGTGCTGGTTTCCCTGCTGGCGCTGCTCCCCATTGCGTTCGTCGTCGGCGTTTATCTGCAGACCGGCTGGTCCACCCTGGTGCCACTGGTGTTTCGGCCGCGCGTCGGCGAATTGCTGGTCAACACCGTGTTGCTGGTCGTTATCACCATTCCTTTGTGTATTGCTCTGGGGGTAGCGCTGGCGTGGCTGACAGAACGCACGAATTTGCCGGGACGACGCTGGTGGTCGTTGCTGGCCACCGCGCCGCTGGCGGTGCCGGCCTTCGTTCACAGTTACGCCTGGGTCAGCCTGGTGCCGCCGATACACGGCTTGTTCGCCGGGGTGCTGGTGTCGGTCATCGCCTACTTCCCGTTTCTTTACCTGCCGGTGGCCGCGACGCTGCGCCGACTCGACCCGGCCATCGAAGATGTTTCCGAGTCTCTCGGGCTCAAGCCCTGGGCAGTGTTTTTCCGCGTGGTGCTGCCGCAATTGCGCCTGGCCATTTGTGGCGGTGCCTTGCTGGTCGGCTTGCACCTGCTGGCCGAGTACGGCCTGTACGCGATGATCCGCTTCGACACCTTCACCACTGCGATCTTCGATCAGTTCAAGTCCACCTTCAACGGGCCTGCCGCCAACTTGCTGGCCGGTGTGCTGGCCCTGTGCTGCCTGGCGATGCTGACCGCTGAATCGGCCGCGCGCGGCCATGCGCGTTACGCCCGTGTCGGTTCAGGCAGTGCCCGGGAGCAACGGGTGGTGCAACTGAGCGCGCCTTTGAAGGCACTTGCGTTGTTCCTGCAGATCATCACCTGCGCCCTTGCGTTGGGTGTGCCGTTGTTCACCCTGGGTAAATGGCTGATTGCCGGTGGCGCCCAGGTTTGGGATTTGCCCGAGCTACTCCCGGCGCTGGAACAGACGCTGCTGTTGGGCGTGGCGGGGGCGGCGCTGACCACCTGCGCCGCGATCCCGATTGCCTGGTTGTCGATTCGCTCACCGGGCCGCCTGCAACGGCTGCTGGAAGGCTGCAACTACATCACCAGTTCGCTGCCAGGGATCGTCGTGGCGCTGGCATTGGTGACGGCGACCATCCACTTTGCCCGGCCGATTTACCAGACCACCATTACGGTGTTGCTGGCTTACCTGCTGATGTTCCTGCCTCGCGCCCTGGTGAGCCTGCGTGCCGGTATCGCCCAGGCGCCGGTTGAACTGGAAAACATGGCCCGCAGCCTGGGCCGCTCGCCCGCCCGGGCCCTGTGGCTGATCACCCTGCGCCTGGCCGCTCCGGGTGCTGCGGCGGGCGCCGCGCTGGTGTTCCTGGCAATCACCAATGAACTGACCGCCACCCTGCTGCTCGCCCCCAACGGTACGCGCACGCTGGCGACCGGGTTCTGGGCCATGACCAGCGAAATCGATTACGCCGCCGCAGCGCCCTACGCGCTGCTGATGATTGTCCTGTCGCTGCCGCTGACCGGGCTCCTTTATCACCAATCCAAGAAAACGGCTGGCCGATGAACGCTCTAGAACTGCATTCGATCTCTAAATCCTACGGTTCCCACCGGGCCCTGGATAACGTCAGCCTGTCGGTGCCGACGGGCAGCCGTACGGTGATTGTCGGCCCGTCGGGGTCGGGCAAAACCACGTTGCTGCGGATGATCGCCGGCTTCGAATTTCCCGATACCGGCCGCCTTACGCTCAACGGCCAGACGCTGGTCGATAGCACCCACGAGGTGCCGGCGCACCAACGCCTGATTGGCTATGTCCCACAGGACGGCGCCTTGTTTCCGCACATGACCGTGGCCGCCAATATCGGCTTCGGGCTGGCCAGCAAGGGCCGCGAACGGCAAGAACGCATTGCTGAATTGATGGACAGCGTTGCCCTTGACGCGCGCATGGCGGACCGCTGGCCCCATGAGCTGTCCGGTGGACAGCAACAACGGGTGGCGCTGGCGCGTGCCCTCGCCCAGCAACCGCGGCTGATGCTGCTGGATGAACCTTTTTCGGCGCTCGATACCGGCTTGCGCGCCGCCATGCGCAAACTGGTCGCGCGATTGCTGGCGGACGCCGGCGTGACCACCATTCTGGTCACCCATGACCAGAGCGAAGCCTTGTCCTTCGCCGATCAATTGGCGGTCATGCGTAATGGGCGGTTGGTGCAGTCCGGGCATCCCCTGGACCTTTACCGCTATCCCGAGGATGAAGAGACCGCGTTGTTTCTCGGTGACGCCGTGGTCATGCCCGCCCGAATCGAGGCCGGCTGGGCCCATTGCGATCTGGGTCGGATTCCGGTCAACAACCACCGCAACAACAGTTCGGCGCAAATCATGCTGCGGCCCGAGCAATTGCAGCTGGCCAGCGTCGTGCCCAACACGACAGAGGTTGCCGGTTGCAACGCGGTGGTGACCGAGCGTGATTTCAGCGGCAACACCTGTACGCTGACCGTGGAGCTGCAATCCTTGAGCCCCGACGACGCGCCAGGTCGATCACTGCTGGTGCGCAGCTCCGGCCTGTACGCGCCACCGACTGGCAGTACCGTTCAAGTCTCGACCATCGGTCACGCCCATGTCCTGAGCTGACCGTTCACCCTTCCCTTCAAAGGTCGAAGCGATCGACCGCCCGGCGCCGCTCATTGTCGTCACGTACATCGTAATTGGCCGTGGTCTGGATGTTGCTGTGGTGGGCGAGTTTCTGGGCAATCGACAAGTCATGCTCCTCGATGACCCGGGTGATGAACGAGCGGCGGAAGTCATGGGGCATGATCTTCACCCCTACCTGGGCGCCCCGCTGGCGGGCGATGTAATAGATCGCATGCTTGGTAATGCGCTCACGGGTGATGTGGCTGCCGCGCCGTATGCGGTTGAACAGAAAGGTGTCGTCGGCCTCGCCTTCCTTCAACTGTGATCGGCGCAGCTCCAGCCAGGCGTCGAGTTTGGCGAAGGCCCAGGCCGGGGCGTACTTGATTAACTGTTTGTTGCCCTTGGCGGTGACCCGAAGGCTGCGCTCGGTGAAGTCGATCTGATTCAAGTCCAGGTTCACCGATTCCGATTTGCGCATGCCCGAGCCATACAGAATCCCGATGATCGCCGCGTCACGCAGGCCCTGCGGTCGTGGATCGGCGGCACACACTTCCATCAGTTCCTGGATCAGCGTCCGGCGAAGATTGCGTCCCTGGGACAGGCGCGTGCCCGCGATGCCCTTGACCGAACGCATTTTCAGCAAGTGTTCCTGGCTGATCAGGCTCATGCGCCACGCCTCGTTCATCACACCGCGTACCGCATTGACGTACAGCGACGAGGTATTCGGTGCGTATCCATCGGCGCGCAGGGTGGCGACCAACGCAATCACATCTTCAGGTTGCAATTGATGCCAAGGGATCTCTTCGATGTTCACGTCTTCGAAGTCAAGACGATCGGCAGCGTCCTGCAGGACGTAACGCATGGTCAATTGGCTGGACGGCGCCAGTCGCGCCAGATACAGCGTCAGTGGATTGGTCTTGGGAATATTCGAGTCAACAACAGGTAAGTCAATCAAACGAAACGGCCTTGAATGAAAACAATTCAACGAAACAACTAAGGATGGAAAACAGACCATATACAGTGCGAGACTTCTGTCAGACTTTTCTGTTAAAAGCAGCGAGAAACCGTAAAAGTCTGAACAGTCGCTTAATAGCTTTTAGATAAACGATTCGCCGACCGTTTTTTCATGTTCCTTTCACAAAATCGGGCATACCCTCATGCGGCTCTGGCGACCCTCGGCATTTTTCCAACTTGCCGACCGTTGCAGAAAAAGTCAACGGGCGGTATTTCTAACCGACCTTAAGTAACTCGTTGACGTTTTTTTGCGTCTAGACTGCGACCGGGTCCATTTTTTTAGCCTCAACGGCTACACTTTTTTTCCGCCAAGAGGTGCGCATGAGTCAGGCTTTTCTTCCCTTCTCCCGTCCCAGTATCGGCGATGAGGAAATTGCCGCGGTAGAACAAGTCCTGCGCTCGGGCTGGATTACCACGGGGCCAAAAAACCAGGCGCTGGAAGAACACTTCGCCAATTATGTCGGTTGCCGTCATGCCGTGGCACTGTCCTCGGCCACGGGCGGAATGCATATCACTCTATTGGCACTGGGCATCGGCCCGGGCGATGAAGTCATTACGCCCTCGCAAACCTGGGTGTCCACCGCCAACATGATCAGCCTGCTGGGTGCGACTCCCGTTTTCGTCGACGTCGACCGTGACACACTGATGAGTGACGTGGCGAGCATCGAGGCGGCGATCACCCCGCGTACCAAAGCCATCATTCCCGTGCATTACGCCGGCGCTGCGTTCGATCTCGATCCGTTGTATGCACTCGCCGACAAGCACGGCATCACCGTGATCGAAGACGCCGCCCACGCGGCGGGTACGCGGTATAAAGGCCGCCATGTCGGTGCCCGGGGCACCGCGATTTTTTCGTTCCACGCCATCAAGAACATGACCTGTGCCGAAGGCGCGATGTTCGTGACCGACGATGAAGCCCTGGCCACGCAGGTACGCATGCTCAAGTTCCATGGCCTCGGTGTCGACGCTTACGACCGCCTTACCCATGGCCGCAAGCCCCAGGCGCAAGTCATGGAGCCGGGATTCAAGTACAACCTGGCCGACATCAATGCCGCCATCGCGCTGGTCCAACTGGAACGGCTGGACGAGATCAACGCCAAGCGCACGCTGCTGGCCAACACCTACCTGAAACGCCTGGAAGGCCTGCCGGTGCAACCGCTGGCCATTCCGGCCCATGCCCAGCAACACGCCTGGCACCTGTTCATTCTGCGTATCGATGCCGAGCGCTGCGGCCTCGACCGCGAAGCGTTCATGAAAGCCCTGCAGGAACAGAACATCGGCACCGGCATTCACTTCATCGCGACACACCTGCATACTTGGTATCGCCAGCGTTACCCTGACCTGTACCTGCCCAATACCGAATGGAACTCGGCCCGACTGTGTTCGATCCCGCTGTTCCCCGACATGACCACCGATGACGTCGAGCGCGTTGTCGGCGCCATAGAAAACTGCCTGGACACACGCCTGTGAGACCTTACCCAATCAACTTCGTTTCGATCGTGATTCCGGTCTACAACGAAGAAGACAGCCTGCCGGAATTGCTGCGCCGCACCGAAGCGGCGTGCGAGCAATTGCACCACCCCTACGAGATCGTACTGATCGACGATGGCAGTCGCGATGACTCCGCGCATATTCTGGAACAAGCCGCCTCCCGCCCCGACAGCCCGGTAGTGGCGGTCATTCTCAACCGCAACTACGGCCAGCACGCGGCGATCATGGCCGGTTTCGAGCAGTGCAAGGGCGACGTGGTGATTACCCTCGACGCCGACCTGCAAAACCCGCCCGAAGAAATCCCGCGTCTGGTGGCCCAGGCCGAACTGGGCTACGACGTCGTCGCCACCGTGCGTAACAACCGTCAGGACTCGGCCTTGCGCCGTTGGCCATCGAAACTGATCAACCTCGCCGTACAACGCTCCACCGGCGTGGCCATGAGCGACTACGGCTGCATGTTGCGCGCCTACCGACGCACCATCGTCGACGCCATGCTGGCCTGCCGCGAGCGCAGCACCTTTATCCCGATCCTGGCCAACAGCTTCGCCCGCCACACTACGGAAATCCTGGTGAACCACGCCGAGCGCGAACACGGCGAATCCAAATACAGCCCCATGCGCCTGATCAACCTGATGTTCGATCTGGTGACCTGCATGACCACCACGCCGCTGCGCCTGCTGAGCATCGTCGGCTTCGCGATGGCGGGCCTCGGCGTACTCTTCGCCTTCGCCCTGATCGTGCTGCGTCTGGCATTCGGTGCCGGCTGGGCCGGCGGTGGCACCTTTGTCCTGTTTGCCGTGCTGTTCGTGTTCACCGGCGGGCAATTCATCGGCATGGGCCTGCTGGGCGAATACCTGGGCCGCATGTACAGCGATGTCCGTGCCCGCCCGCGTTTCTTTATCGAAAAGGTGCTGCGTAGTCAGCCTGCCTCTCCTGTTTCCGTTGCCACCATCGATGGCCTCACCTCCACTTCTTCTGATCGGGTTCACCCATGAGCGCAAAAGCTGTTGTCTTCGCCTACCACGATATCGGTTGTGCCGGTATTGAAGCCCTGCTCGCCAGCGGTATCGAAATCGCCGCCGTATTCACCCACGCCGATGACCCCAAGGAAAACGCCTTCTACGGTTCCGTTGCGCAACTGTGTGCGAGCAAGGGCATTACCGTGCATGCACCGGAAGACGCCAACCATCCGCTGTGGATCGAACGTATCAGCAAGCTCGACCCTGACTACCTGTTCTCGTTCTACTACCGCAACCTGTTGAGCGAGCCATTGTTGGCCACCGCACGCAAAGGTGCATTCAACCTGCATGGCTCGTTGCTGCCAAGCTACCGTGGCCGCGCGCCGGCCAACTGGGTGCTGGTCAATGGCGAAACCGAAACCGGCGTGACCCTGCATCGCATGGTCAAGCGCGCCGACGCGGGTGCGATTCTCGCCCAGCGCGCCGTTTCGATCGAACGCAGCGATACCGCGCTGAGCCTGCACGGCAAATTGCGTCAGGCCGCCACCGACCTGTTGCGCGACACCCTGCCGTTGCTGCTGCAAGGCAAAGTCACTGAAACCCCGCAGGATGAATCCAAGGCCAGCGTATTCGGTCGCCGCACACCAGCCGACGGCAAGCTGGTATGGCAAAAACCGGCGGAAGAGCTGTTCAACCTGGTTCGGGCCGTGACCCAGCCTTATCCGGGCGCGTTCTGCGCGGTGGGCGAGCACAAGCTGATTGTCTGGAGTGCCGAAGTGGCCAAGGGCAATGAAGGCCAGGCCCCAGGCCGAGTGATCAGTGTCGATCCGCTGCGTATTGCCTGTGGCGAAGACTCGCTGGTGATCACCGCCGGTCAGCGCAACGACAACGGCCTGTACCTCAGCGGCCCGCAACTGGCCAACGAGCTGGGTCTGGTGGACGGTTCCGTGCTGCGCGGTGCCGAATCCGGCCGCGCCCCGCGTCGCACCCGCGTGCTGATCCTTGGCGTCAACGGTTTCATCGGCAACCACCTGTCCGAGCGTCTGCTGCGTGATGATCGCTACGAGGTTTATGGCCTGGACATCGGTTCCGACGCCATCGACCGTCTGCGCAGCCATCCGAACTTCCACTTCGTCGAAGGCGACATCAGCATTCACTCCGAGTGGATCGAATACCACATCAAGAAGTGCGACGTGGTCCTGCCGCTGGTGGCCATTGCCACCCCGATCGAATACACCCGCAACCCGCTGCGCGTGTTCGAACTGGACTTCGAGGAAAACCTGAAGCTGGTGCGCTACTGCGTCAAGTACAACAAGCGCGTGATCTTCCCGTCGACGTCGGAAGTCTATGGCATGTGCCAGGACAAGAACTTCGACGAAGACGCCTCGAACCTGATCGTTGGCCCGATCAACAAGCAACGCTGGATCTACTCGGTCTCCAAGCAGTTGCTGGACCGCGTCATCTGGGCTTACGGCGCCAAAGGCCTGAATTTCACCCTGTTCCGTCCATTCAACTGGATGGGCCCGCGTCTGGACCGTCTGGATTCGGCACGTATCGGCAGCTCCCGCGCCATCACCCAGCTGATCCTCAACCTGGTGGAAGGTACGCCGATCCGCCTGTTCGACGGCGGCGAGCAGAAACGCTGCTTCACCGACATCGCCGACGGCGTCGAAGCGCTGGCGCGGATCATCGACAACGACAACGATGTCTGCAACGGTCAGATCATCAACATTGGCAACCCGGACAACGAAGCGAGCATCCGTCAACTGGGCGAAGAGCTGCTGCGTCAGTTCGAAGCTCACCCACTGCGCGACAACTTCCCGCCTTTCGCCGGTTTCCGCGACGTGGAAAGCAAGGCGTTCTACGGTGCCGGTTACCAGGACGTGGAACACCGCAAGCCAAGCATCGCCAACGCCAAGCGCCTGTTGAACTGGGAGCCAACCGTGGAAATGCGCGAAACCATCGGTAACACCCTGGACTTCTTCCTGCGCGAAGCCATGCTCGAAATCGCGGACAAGCGCTGATGCAGGCAGGCCTACGCATCGATGTCGACACTTACCGAGGCACCCGTGAGGGGGTGCCCCGGCTGCTGGAAATGCTGGACGAGGCACAGGTCAAGGCGACGTTTTTCTTCAGCGTCGGCCCGGACAACATGGGGCGCCACTTGTGGCGCCTCATCCGTCCACAATTCCTCTGGAAAATGCTCCGCTCAAACGCGGCCGGCCTCTATGGCTGGGACATCCTGCTGGCCGGCACTGCATGGCCGGGCAAACCGATTGGTCGCGATCTCGGGCACCTGATGCGTCAAGCCCGTGACGCCGGCCATGAAGTCGGCCTGCATGCCTGGGATCACCATGGCTGGCAGGCCAATGCCGGGCGCTGGAGCGACGCGCAATTGATCGAGCAGATTCGTCGTGGCGTGGACACCCTCAGCGACATCCTCGGGGCAAAGATCGAATGTTCAGCCGCCGCCGGCTGGCGCGCGGATGAGCGCGTGATCGAGGCCAAGCAGCGCTTCGGCTTTCGCTATAACAGCGATTGTCGCGGTCAGAGTCTGTTCCAGCCGAAACTGGCCGATGGACGCCTCGGTGCGCCACAAATCCCCGTGGATCTGCCGACTTTCGACGAAGTGGTCGGTCCGAACGTCGCCGCCAAAGACTTCAACAGCTTTATCCTTGACCGGTTCACACCGGAAAAACTCAACGTCTACACGATACATGCCGAAGTAGAAGGGATTCTGATGGCCAATGATTTCCGCCAACTGCTGAGCGATGCGCGGCAGCGAGGCATTCACTTTCAACCCTTGGGCGACCTGCTGCCCGACACCCCTGACAGTTTGCCGACCGGTCGCGTGGTACGCGGCACACTCGAAGGTCGCGAAGGCTGGCTGGGAGTGCAAGGCGCATGAGCAAACGCTGGGCATTCCCGCTATTGCTGGCCCTTGTGGCGCTGGCCTACCTGCTGCCTCTGGGAACCCACGGCCTGTGGATTCCCGATGAAACCCGCTACGCCCAGATCAGCCAGAACATGCTGCTGAGCGGCAACTGGGTGTCGCCGCATTTCATGGACGTGCGCTATTTCGAAAAACCGGTCGCCGGCTACTGGATGATTGCCATTGGCCAGGCGCTGTTCGGTCAAAACCTGTTCGGTGTGCGTTTCGCCTCGGCGCTGAGCACGGCCTTGAGCGTACTGCTGTGCTACCTGATCGCACGGCGGATGTGGAACGAGCCGCGCAAGAGTTTCGCCTGTGCGCTGCTGTACATGAGCCTTACGGTGATCGCCGCCCAGGCCGGATACGCCAACCTCGATCCGCAATTCACCTTCTGGGTCAACCTGAGCCTGGTTGCCTTGTGGTTTGCTGTCGATAGCGCCAGCCGCGGTCAACGTCTGATCGCCTGGGCAGTGCTGGGGCTGGCGTGTGGCATGGGTTTCATGACCAAGGGTTTTCTCGCCTGGCTGTTGCCGGTGCTGATCGCCCTGCCCTGGATGCTCTGGCAAAAGCGCTGGCGCGAGTTGCTGGTCTACGGCCCGGTGGCGATTGTCGTGGCCGTGGTGGTCAGCCTGCCGTGGGTCCTCGCGGTGCATGCCCAGGAGCCCGACTACTGGCGGTTCTTCTTCTGGCACGAACATATCCGCCGCTTCGCCGGGGAAGACGCCCAGCATGATGCGCCGTGGTGGTACTACCTGCCGTTGCTGGTGGGGTTCAGCCTGCCGTGGGTGGCGTTGCTGCCGCCAGCGTTGAAACAGGCGTGGCAGACTCGTCGCCAGAGCAACATCGCGTTTCTGTTGCTGTGGCTGTGGATGCCGCTGATTTTCTTCAGCCTCAGTAAAGGCAAGCTGCCGGCTTACATCCTTCCGTGCCTGCTGCCGTTGGCCCTGCTGCTGGGTCACACCCTGGCCGATCGCCTGAAACTGGAGCAAGGCCGGATCCTCGGTATCAACGGGATTCTCAACCTTGCACTGGGTGTGATCACCCTGCTCGCCCTGGTCTACCTGCAGCTTAAAAAGCCGCTGTACGACCATGAACTGCACAACCTGGTGCTGGTGTTTATCGGTCTGATCGGCTGGATCATGGCCAACCTGCTGCAAGCCTTCAGGCCACTGCAATGCTGGGGGGCTCCGGCCTTTGGCAGCCTGCTGCTGATCGGCCTGCTGCCGGCCGGCCTGCCCAACTCGGTGGTTGCCAACAAGACGCCTGATCAGTTCATCCTCGATCACGCGCAGGAACTCGGCCAGAGCGCCAGGTTGCTGAGCAATGATCTGGGAGCGGCTTCGGCCCTGGCCTGGCGAACGAAGCGCCCGGACGTGTCTTTCTACAACACGGTCGGCGAATTGAAGTATGGCCTTGCCTACCCTGACTCGTTGAAGCAGCGCGTCAACTCCGATCAGATCCAGCAATGGATGCTCGAAGCCCGTCAACAAGGCCCGGTCGGCGTGGTGATGCGGGTCAAGGGTGACGACGAACTGCACGAGCTCGAACAATTGCCCAAGGAAGGCAAGCGTTATGAGCAAGGCAATCTGGTCATTTTGATTATTCCTCAGGCCGCGCCATGAGCCTGATGCTGCTGCTGCTCGCTTGCCTGCTGACATGCCTGGGCCAGGTGGCCCAGAAGTACGCCGTGGAAAGCTGGCGCGGACAACCCTCGAGCTGGGCGCAGAAACTGCGCTCGCCGTGGCTGTGGCTGGCGCTCGTCTCGCTCGGGCTGGGCTTGCTGGTCTGGTTGCTGGTGCTGCAGCGTCTCGAGGTGGGCATCGCCTACCCGATGTTGAGCCTCAATTTCGTGCTGATCACCCTGGTCGCACGCTTCGTTTTCCATGAAACCATCGACCGCCGTCACTGGCTGGGTGTAGCCCTGGTGATCGGTGGCGTGGCACTGCTGGGACAACACGCATGAACCCGCGTCGCGGAATCACCTTCGCCCTGGGCAGCGTGCTGTTGGTCAGTTCGGCGCAGTTGGGCATGCGCTGGAGCATGAGCCATCTGCCGTCGCCTGAACAATGGCTCAGCGCCCCGATCGACCTGGCAGCGGTTGCCGTGGTGCTGGCCGCCGTCCTTGCCTATGCCCTTTCAATGCTCAGTTGGCTCCTCGCCCTGCGTGACCTGCCCCTGGGCCGGGCCTACTCGCTGCTGAGCATCAGCTACGCGCTGGTGTACCTGTTGGCCGCCAGCCTGCCGCTGTTTCACGAAGATTTCAGCCTTTCAAAAAGCCTTGGCGTCGCCCTGGTCATCCTGGGTGTCATCACCATTAATTCTCGACCTGCAAGTGCGCCCGAACTTAGGAGTGCCTCATGAAAATCAGTGTGTTTGGTAGCGGTTATGTTGGCTTGGTGCAAGCCGCCGTCCTGGCGGAAGTTGGCCACGACGTGGTCTGCATGGATATTGACGAGAAAAAAGTCAAGTTGCTGCAACAAGGTCATGTGAGCATTTTCGAGCCGGGGCTTGCCAGCCTGGTGCGCGAAGGCCTGGACGGCAAACGGTTGCAATTCACCAGCGATGAAAAATTCGCGGTACAGCACGGCCAGGTGTTGTTCATCGCGGTCGGCACACCGTCCCGCGAGGATGGCTCGGCGGATCTGCGTTACGTCTTGTCCGTGGGCGACGCCGTCGCGCGGCACCGCGAACAACCGCTGATTCTGGTGGAGAAATCCACTGTACCGGTCGGCACAGGCGATTCCCTGCGTGCACACATCGAACAATGTCTGGCCAAGGACGGGCGTTCGCTGCAGTTCGATATCGTCTCCAATCCGGAGTTCTTGAAAGAAGGCTCGGCCGTGTCCGATTGCCGTCGTCCGGACCGCATCATCATCGGCTGCGAGCGCGATGAAGTGCGCGATGTGATGCGCGACCTGTATGCCCCTTTCAACCGCAACCATGACCGGGTCATGTTCATGGACCTGCGCAGCGCCGAGCTGACCAAGTACGCCGCCAACTGCATGCTGGCGACCAAGATCAGCTTCATCAACCAGATCGCCGAACTGGCCGAACACCTGGGCGCCGACATCGAATCGGTTCGTCTGGGCATCGGCGCCGACTCCCGTATTGGCTACCACTTCATCTACCCGGGTTGCGGCTACGGCGGTTCGTGCTTCCCCAAAGACATGCGCGCCCTGATTCACAGTGCCGAAGAGGCCCACTGCTCCAACGATCTGTTGCAAGCGGTGGAAGCCATCAACGAGCGGCAGAAACACAAGCTGTTCGAACGCATCAACGCGTTCTACAAGGGCGATCTGAAGGGCAAGACCTTTGCTCTCTGGGGCCTGGCATTCAAACCCAACACCGACGACATGCGTGATGCGCCGAGCCGGGTCCTGCTGGAATCGCTGTGGGCGGCTGGCGCCAATGTGCGTGCGTTCGACCCCGAAGCGATGCAGGAAACCCAGAAACTGTATCCCGATGAAGCGAAGCTGATGCTGATGGGCACGCCGGAATCTGTGCTGACCGGTGCCGATGCACTGATCATCTGCACCGAGTGGCAGCAATTCAAGGCACCGGATTTCGACCTGATCCGCCAGCGCCTCATTGCCCCGGTGATCTTCGACGGACGCAACCTGTACGACGCCGAACGCCTCTCCCGTGGCGGCTTCCTGTACTTCCCGATGGGCCGTGGCGAATCGCGCAAGTTGCCAATCCCGCATCAGCAATGGCCGTCCGCCCCACTCGACGCCTCAGCCTAATGTCGCTGTCCATCCGCCAACAGTCCTGCGTCGTGGGACTGTTGGCCCTGCTGTTGTTCATCGCCGGGGCATACCAGCAAGCGCCAATCGGTTTCGATTCGCGCTTCGTGCTGTTTGCCCAGGAGATGCTGCGACACGGGCCGTCGTTTTTCCCTACCACCTATGGTCAGCCCTACGCTGACTACCTGGGGCTTTCAACGCTGTTCATCTGGCTGACGGCCCTGCCGTTCGGCCAAGTCACCAGCCTCAGTGCCTGGTTGCCAAGCGCCATCGCCGGGGCGGTCATCGTCACGCTGATGTACCGTCTGGTCGCACCGGTTTCCAGCCGATGGGCGTTGCTGAGCATCGCCCTGATGTTGCTGACCAACACCTTCATCACCGAAGCGCGCGCGGTTTCCCAGGACTTGATGCTCGCGGCGGTGGCATTTGCCGTGTTTTATCTGGGCTACGCCGCCGATCACTTCTCGGCACCCCGTCGATGGTTACTGATCTTCGCCTTGTTGCTGTTGGGTTTCGGCCTGCGCGGGCCGATCGGGCTGGTGATTCCCACCGGCATGCTGTGCAGCTACTTCCTGCTCAATCGTCAATGGCAGCGGTTTTTCGGCTTCGGCCTGACGGCCGCCGTATTGCTGGTCCTGTGTGTCGGCGCGCTACTGTGGATGGCCAAAGCCAGTGGCGGGCCGGTCTTCATGCAGGACGTGATTCGCATGCAGTTCATGGGGCGCATGGACGGTAGCGAAGGCGTCAGCGGCTCGCTCTACTACTTCACCAGTTCGATGGGCAACTATGCGCTGGCCTATCCTCTGGCGCTGCTGGCATTGCTGGGACTGGCCCTTAACAAACCGCGCGACACCGGGCCGGCAGTGCGATTGCTCCAGTATTGCGCTGCAGCCGGGTTGATCGTGATGCTCGGGCTTTCGATTCCCCAGGCGAAAAAAGCCCGCTACCTGCTGCCGATACTGCCCTTTGTGGCGATCATTGCAGCGTATCCCTTTGCGGTGGCCCAGGGTCGGGTGTTCGGTTGGCTACGCGGCTTGATGCAAGGTTTGTGGCTGCTGATGCCGGCGTTGTTTATCGGCGGACTGCTGGTAGCTCAGCGACGGTTTGATCAACACTTGCCCAACCTTGCTACGGTGTTAGTGATCCTGGGGGCGTTACAAGTGCTTGCAGTGGCGATCCTTGCCAAACCGCACTGGCGCCCGCAAACCCTGGCCGTTTGTTCGGTCCTGGCGTTGTGGTCGGTGTACATCCTGATGTTTGAACCGCTCGAACGGCAGATGTACGACACCCGGACCTTCAGTCGTGCGGCCTTTGCACAGGTGCAAAAAGACCCGGCGCCACTGGTGCTGCATGCCCTGGGCAAGGACGCCAAGGCCATCAAGTTCATGGTCAATATCGAGCAGGACGTGCAACCGGTGTTCACCGAGTCGGCTCAAGAGCTGGACAGCCTTCAGGGGCCGTTGTGGTTGATGATGGACGCCAAGGACTACAACGCCCTGCACGGCACCCCCTTGGGCGCTTTGCCACCCGTGCTGACCGGGCGTTTCGACAAGAACGACTTCGTTCTGCTGCATCGCCCCTGATAGAAGGACCGAAGTCACGGGGCGCTTTCGGATGGCCTTTCACCGCTAGCTGTTGAAGATCGAGCTTGTTCTTCAACAGCTAGCGGTGGCGTGTTAAACAGGAGGCTTACCGCAGCTGTTTTCGAATAAGGACATTCACCCCGTGGCCGCTTACTCCCTCGTTATCCGCCGGTTGCTGATCTGCTCGCTGACCATCGTCATCAGCCGGGCGATCACCAGCCCCATGCTCACGCTGTTCCTGAGCAACAAACTCGGCCTCAACCAACAGGACGTTGGCCTGCTGCTGGGCATCGCGGTGTTCATCGCAACCTTGCTCACGCTCTACGGCGGTTACATCATCGATCGCCTGGAAAAACGCCGTCTGCTGATCCTGACGATGCTATCCAGTGCCATCGGCCTGGTCCTGTTGACCCTGGCCGAAAACCTTTACCTGACCACTGTCATCCTGGTGGTCACCGAAACCGCTTCGGCGCTGTTCCTCATCGGTTCAAAGGCGATCCTCAGCGAAAACCTGCCGGTGGGCCAACGGGCCAAGGCGTTTTCCCTGAGCTACACCCTGACCAACATTGGCTACGCCATCGGCCCGATGCTCGGCGTGGTGATTGCCGGGATTTATCCGATCGCGCCGTTCCTGATCGCCGGCGCCATCGCCTTTTTCAGCATCTTTCTACTGACCGGCGTTGCCAGGGACCCGGCGCTGCCCCCTGTAATCGGACAGGCGCAGAGCTTCCTCAACACCCTGCTCACCCTGAAAAACGACCGCACCCTGATCATGTTCACCTGCGGTTGCCTGCTCAGTACGGTCGTGCACGGGCGCTTTACCTTTTATCTGTCGCAGTACCTGCTGGTCACCAGCGACGACCAGAACACCCTTAAAGTCATGGCGGCCCTGCTCGCCTGCAACGCCATCAGCGTGATCCTGTTGCAGTATCAGATCGGCCGTTTCCTCAAGCGCGAGCATCTGCGCCACTGGATCGTCGGCGGAACGGCCCTGTTCATTCTTGGGTTGATCGGCTTCAGCCTGGCCGACAGCCTGGTGGGCTGGTGCGTGGCGATGTTTATCTTCACCCTTGGCGAAATCATCATTTACCCGGCCGAGTTTCTTTTCGTCGACACCCTGGCCCCGGCTGAACTGCGTGGCAGCTATTACGGCGCACAAAACCTGGCCGCCCTGGGCGGTGCACTCAGCCCGGTGATTTGCGGCTTCCTGCTGATGCACACCCCGGCGCCCACCATGTTTTATGCCCTGAGTGTCCTCGCAGCCTTGGGCGGGGTGCTGTGCTTCATGAGCGGCCGTCGCGTGGTAATACATCAGAAATAATGAACTGAAGCTTCATTAATATGAATTTGTCAGCATCAGGAATCACCGGCACACTGTGCTCGTTCCTCCCCCAACAGTTGGAACAACTTCAAGGGCTTTCCGGGCTTCCCCCGGTAAGCCTTTTTTTTTCCTCGATTTTGCTCAAGGGAACGCACTCCGCCATGCTCGCTCGCTGGTTACCTGCCGCCATCAACACCCGCCCCTCTGAATGGAGCCGCGCCGCCATCGGCATGGCCTTGGGCACCCTGCTCAGTGTCTGGTCGTGTGGGCAGGTATTCGGTATCGAGGTGGCACAACATCTGATCGGACCGTTAGGGGCGTCGGCGGTGTTGCTCTTTGCCGTATCCTCAGGGGCGCTGGCGCAACCCTGGTCGATTCTCGGCGGCTACCTCAGCGCCGCGGTGGTGGCGCTGTTGGTGGCGCACGTACTCGGTCGCACCTTGACCAGCGCCTGCCTGGCGGCCGGCATGGCCCTGGTCCTGATGTGCTGGCTGCGCTGCCTGCATCCACCGGCTGGCGCCCTCGCCTTGACGCTGGTGCTGGCAGACCCGGCGACCATTGCCCTGGACTGGAAAGCCCTCGGCCCGGTGATGCTCGGCGCCTCGATCATGTTGTTCTGCGCCCTGGCCTACAACAACCTGACGCGCATCCGTTACCCCAAGCGTGCCAACGAACCGGTGGCCGTGGTGCCTGCCGATCATCCGCCAACTGACCGCCAGGCGATCACCGCCGAGGACCTGAAAAGGGCCCTCGCCGATATGGAGGCGTTCTTCGACGTCACGCCCGAAGACCTTGAACAATTGATTCATACCAGTGAGTTACACGCCAAACGTCGCAGTATTGGTGAAGTACTGAGCCGCAGCGCCTGAACACGTCGTTGTCGGCCACAGGCGTCGATGGTTGCCATGCAAAAATGCAGTAAGCACCTGCACATTTCCCGGTTGTACATCACAAATTT
Organism: Pseudomonas sp. MT92; assembly: GCF_058792515.1. NCBI lineage: Bacteria > Pseudomonadati > Pseudomonadota > Gammaproteobacteria > Pseudomonadales > Pseudomonadaceae > Pseudomonas > Pseudomonas sp. MT92. Next base: position 187,426 of record NZ_JBXAFA010000004.1, on the reverse strand, counting down.
GCACTGTTACGATCCTGCATCGCTCGCGCGCGAGCTTCTCAATAAAGAACAATAAAAGCAGGGAGTTAGTGATGACTGCTCAGGTTTCTTCTCCGGGGACTCAGTCCATGGATGCCATGCAAAACGACGTGCTGGCCGAGGTTCGCAACCACATTGGTCACCTGACCCTCAACCGCCCCACCGGCCTCAATGCCCTCACACTGGACATGGTCCGCACCCTGCAGCGCCACCTCGATGCCTGGGCGCAGGACCCGCAGGTGCACGCGGTTGTCCTGCGCGGCGCCGGCGAGAAAGCCTTCTGTGCCGGCGGTGACATTCGTTCGCTCTACGACAGTTTCAAAAACGGCGACACCCTGCATCAAGACTTCTTCGTCGAGGAATACGCCCTTGACCTCGCGATCCACCATTACCGCAAACCGGTGCTGGCCCTGATGGACGGTTTTGTCCTCGGCGGTGGCATGGGCCTGGTGCAAGGTGCGGATTTGCGGGTGATCACCGAAAAAAGCCGTCTGGCCATGCCGGAAGTCGGGATCGGTTACTTCCCCGACGTTGGCGGCAGTTACTTCCTGCCGCGCATTCCCGGCGAACTGGGGATTTACCTGGGCGTCAGCGGCGTGCAGATCCGTGCGGCCGATGCGCTCTACTGTGGCCTCGCCGACTGGTATCTGGACAGCAGCAAACTGGGCACGCTCGACGAAAAACTCGATCAACTGGAGTGGCGCGATACGCCACTGAAGGACCTTCAGGGCCTGCTGGCGAAACTCGCGGTGCAACAGCTGCCCGACGCGCCGCTGGCGGCGTTGCGTCCGGCCATCGATCACTTCTTCGCCCTGCCTGATGTGCCGAGTATTGTTGAGCAACTGCGCGCCGTGACGGTCGCCGACAGCCATGAATGGGCCACGACCACCGCCGACCTGCTGGAAACCCGCTCTCCACTGGCCATGGGCGTGACCCTGGAGATGCTGCGGCGCGGTCGACGCCTGAGCCTGGAACAATGCTTCGCCCTGGAGCTGCACCTGGACCGCCAGTGGTTCGAGCGCGGCGACCTGATCGAAGGCGTGCGCGCCTTGCTGATCGACAAAGACAAACAACCACGCTGGAACCCGCCGACCTTGCAGGCGCTGGACGCCGGGCATGTTGCGAGTTTCTTCCAGGGTTTCGATGAGAGCGGGAGCTGAGTCATGCACGATATCGAATTGAGTGAAGAGCAAGTGATGATCCGCGACATGGCCCGGGACTTCGCCCGTGGCGAAATCGCCCCCCATGCCCAGGCTTGGGAGAAAGCCGGCTGGATCGACGATGGTCTGGTGGCGAAGATGGGCGAACTGGGCCTGCTGGGCATGGTGGTGCCCGAGGAATGGGGCGGTACCTATGTCGACTACGTGGCCTACGCCCTGGCCGTGGAAGAAATCTCGGCCGGCGACGGCGCGACCGGCGCCTTCATGAGCATCCACAACTCGGTGGGCTGCGGGCCGGTGCTCAACTACGGCACTGAAGAACAAAAACAGACCTGGCTCGCGGATCTGGCCAGCGGCCAGGCCATCGGCTGTTTCTGCCTGACCGAACCCCAGGCCGGCTCCGAAGCGCACAATTTGCGCACCCGCGCCGAACTGCGTGACGGTCAATGGGTGATCAATGGCGCCAAGCAGTTTGTCAGCAACGGCAAACGGGCAAAACTGGCGATCGTGTTCGCGGTGACCGACCCGGACCTGGGCAAACGCGGTATCTCGGCGTTTCTGGTGCCCACCGATACCGCAGGCTTCATCGTCGATCGCACGGAACACAAGATGGGCATCCGCGCCTCCGACACCTGCGCGGTCACCCTCAACGACTGCCGCATTCCAGAGGCCAACCTGCTCGGCGAACGCGGCAAGGGCTTGGCCATCGCCCTGTCCAACCTTGAAGGCGGACGCATCGGCATCGCCGCCCAAGCGCTGGGCATTGCCCGCGCGGCCTTTGAAGCGGCGCTGACCTACGCCCGCGAACGCGTGCAGTTCGACAAGCCGATCATCGAGCACCAGAGCATCGCCAACCTGCTGGCCGACATGCACATGCAATTGAACGCCGCACGGTTGTTGATCCTGCACGCGGCGCGCCTGCGTACAGCCGGCAAACCCTGCCTGTCGGAGGCCTCGCAAGCCAAACTGTTCGCCTCGGAAATGGCCGAAAAGGTCTGCTCCTCAGCGATTCAGATTCACGGCGGCTATGGCTACCTGGAAGATTATCCGGTGGAGAAGTACTACCGAGACGCGCGAATCACACAGATCTACGAAGGATCGAGCGAGATTCAGCGGATGGTGATTGCACGGGAACTGAAGAACTACCTGGTGTGAAGCTTTAAAAGCACCGCTCCCACATTGGACCTCAGTGTTTATGAGATCCCTTGTGGGAGCGAGCTTGCGATGGCGTCAGCAAAAACGCCGTATTACTTGCCGACGAACTGCGCCTCACGCTTGGCAATGAACGCGGCCATGCCTTCCTTCTGATCCTGCGTCGCAAACGCTGCGTGGAACACCCGACGCTCGAAACGCACGCCTTCCGACAGGCTCACCTCAAACGCACGGTTGACGCTCTCCTTGACCATCATGGCGATCGGCAGCGATTTTTTGGCGATCAGCGTCGCGACTTTCAGGGCTTCCTCCAGCAGTACATCGCTTGGCACGATCCGCGCCACGATTCCGCAACGCTCCGCCTCCACGGCATCGATCAAACGCCCGCTCAGGCACATTTCCATGGCCTTGGCCTTGCCCACGGCGCGGGTCAGGCGCTGGGTGCCGCCCATGCCTGGCAGCACGCCGAGGTTGATTTCCGGCTGACCGAACTTCGCGTTGTCGCCGGCCAGGATGAAATCGCACATCAGCGCCAGTTCACAGCCGCCGCCCAGGGCGAAACCGTTGACCGCCGCGATGATCGGCTTGCGACGGTTGGCCACGCGATCGCTGTCGCTGAACAGGTCATCGAGGTAAATCTGCGGGTAGGTCAGCTCGGACATTTCCTTGATGTCGGCACCGGCGGCAAAGGCTTTTTTCGAGCCGGTCAGCACGATGCAACCGATGTTCGAATCGGCTTCCAGGGCATCGAGGGCGTGGTTCAGCTCGCCGATGATTTGCGAATTCAGGGCGTTCAACGCTTGCGGGCGGTTCAAGGTAATGAGGCCTACACGGCCATGGGTTTCCAGCAGAATCGTTTCGTAGCTCACAGATGGACTCCTTCTCAAAGATTGCGCGAAATAACCATGCGCTGAATGTCGCTGGTGCCTTCGTAGATCTGGCACACCCGCACGTCGCGGTAGATCCGCTCCAGCGGAAAGTCGTTCAGGTAACCGTAACCGCCAAGGGTCTGCAACGCCGAGGAGCAGACCTTCTCGGCCATTTCCGAGGCGAACAGCTTGGCCATCGACGCTTCGACCAATGCCGGTTTGCCGCTGTCACGCAGGGCGGCAGCGTAATACACCATTTGCCGGGCAACCGCAATTTGGGTCGCCATGTCGGCCAACCGAAAAGCCACCGCTTGATGCTCGATGATCGGCTTGCCGAAGCTCTCGCGTTCGCGGGCGTAGTCACGGGCTGCTTCGAAGGCCGCGCGGGCCATGCCCACCGATTGCGAGGCGATGCCGACACGGCCGCCTTCGAGGTTGGCCAGGGCGATCTTGTAGCCTTCGCCCTCCTCGCCCAATCGATTGGCCACCGGGACCTTCACGTCTTCGAAAAGGATCTGGCAGGTGTCGGAAGCGTGCTGGCCGAGTTTGTCTTCGACCCGCGCGACGGTGTAGCCCGGCGAATCGGTCGGCACGATCAGCGCGGTGATCCCGCGTTTGCCGGCACTTGGATCAGTGACCGCAAACACAATCACCACCCCGGCGTTTTGCCCGGAGGTGATGAATTGTTTGCAGCCATTGAGCACATAGTGATCGCCTTCCAGGCGCGCACGGGTTTTCAAACCGCTGGCATCGGAGCCTGCCTGGGGCTCGGTCAACGCGAAGGCGCCCAGCATCGCACCGCTGGCGAGGGGCTTGAGGAAACGTTCTTTTTGCTCGTCGTTGCCGTAGTTGAGGATCGGCACGCAACCCACCGAGTTATGCACGCTCATGATGGTCGAACAGGCCCCGTCGCCGGCGGCAATTTCTTCCAGGGCCATGGCGTAGGCCAGGTAGCCGGTGTCGCATCCGCCCCACTGCTCCGGCACCAGCATGCCGAAGAAGCCCAGTTCGGCCATCTCGCCGATGGCCTCCTTGGGGAAACGGTGCTCGCGGTCCCATTCGGCGGCGAACGGCTTCAGCCGTTCCTGGGCGAATTGCCGGGCCATGTCGCGGATTTGTTGTTGGTCGTCATTGGGGATCATGACCAGTCCTTATTTAGGTTGAATCACAAAACCTGTAGGAGCGAGCCTGCTCGCGATGGATGCAAGGGCACCACGTTTATCCAGACAGCCCGCGTAATTGTTTAAGTCCATCGCGAGCAGGCTCGCTCCTACAGGGGGGCGGTGTCAGTACAGGCATTCCACGGCCATGGCCGTGGCTTCACCGCCGCCGATGCAGATGGCCGCCACGCCACGTTTCAGGCCTTTCTGGCGCAGCGCCGACAGCAGGGTCACCAGAATCCGAGCGCCGGAGGCACCGATCGGGTGGCCCAGGGCGCAGGCACCGCCGTGCACATTGACCTTCTCGTGGGGAATTTCCAGTTGGGTCATGGTCACCAGGCTGACCACGGCAAAGGCTTCGTTGACTTCGACCAGATCGACCTGGTCCAGCGACCAACCGGTTTTGTGCATCAGTTTTTTGATCGCGCCGACCGGTGCCACCGGGAACAGGCCCGGCGTATCGGCAAACGCCGCATGACCGTGAATCACTGCCAGCGGCTTGAGGCCGCGCTTGTCCGCCTCGGAACGGCGCATCAGCACCAGTGCTGCAGCGCCATCGGAGATCGAGCTGGAGTTCGCCGCCGTCACCGTACCGCCCTCGCGGAACGCCGGTTTCAACGAGGCGATTTTGTCCAGCTTGGCTTTGGGTGGCTGCTCGTCGTTGCTGATCGTCACCTGCTCTTTGCCAACGGTCACGGTCAGCGGCACGATCTCGTCCTTGAAGTTGCCATCCTTGATCGCCTGCTGGGCGCGAGTGGTCGAGGCGATGGCGAAGGCGTCCTGGGCTTCGCGACTGAAACCGTTGGTTTCGGCGCAGTCTTCGGCAAAGGTGCCCATCAGGCGGCCCTTGTCGTAAGCGTCTTCGAGGCCGTCGAGGAACATGTGATCGAGCACGCGGCCGTGGCCCATGCGGTAACCGCTGCGAGCGCGGTCCAGCAGGTACGGCGCGTTGGACATGCTTTCCATGCCGCCCGCGACGACCACCTCGGCGCTGCCGGCAACCAGCATGTCGTGAGCCAGAATCGCCGCTTCCATCCCCGAACCGCACATCTTGTTCAGGGTGGTGCAACGGGTCGATTTATCCAGCCCGGCGCCCAGCGCAGCCTGGCGCGCCGGGGCCTGGCCGAGGCCGGCGGACAGGACGCAGCCGAACAACACTTCTTCGACCGCTTGCGGGGCGATACCGGCGCGCTCCACGGCGGCCTTGATGGCGGCCGCACCGAGTTGCGGCGCGGTCAGGCTTTTCAGCTCGCCCTGAAAACCACCCATCGGGGTGCGGACGGCGCTGACGATGACGATTGGATCGTTGGAAAGGCTCATGACAATTCCTCTTATTTGGCGGCCATGCGCAAGGCACCGTCGAGACGGATCACCTCACCGTTGAGCATGCTGTTTTCAATGATATGCCTGACCAGCTCAGCGTACTCGGCCGGTTTGCCCAGACGCGGCGGGAACGGCACGCCGGCGGCCAGGGAATCGCGCACTTCCTGGGTCATGCCCGCCATCATCGGGGTTTCGAAAATGCCCGGGGCGATGGTCATCACACGGATGCCGAAACGCGCCAGCTCACGGGCGGCGGGCAAGGTCAGGCTGACGATGGCACCTTTGGACGCCGCGTAGGCCGCCTGGCCGATCTGGCCATCGTAAGCGGCGGCGGATGCCGTATTGATGATCACGCCGCGCTCGCCATCGGCGTCCGCCTCGGTTTCGGCAATCGCCGCCGAGGCCAGGCGCAGCATGTTGAAGCTGCCGATCAGGTTGACGTTGATCACCTGGCTGAAGCTGGACAGCGCGTGCGGACCGTTCTTGCCGAGGATCTTCTCGCCGCGCACGATGCCGGCGCAGTTGACCAGGCCATTGAGGCCGCCAAAGGCCTTGACCGTCGCCTGCACCGCCGCTTCAGCCGCAGCTTCGTTGCTGATGTCCGCCACCACGCTTTGCGCGCCGAGGCGTTGGGCCTGGGCGGCGACGGCTTCGGCGTTCATGTCCACCAGCATCACCTTGGCGCCGGCCGCAACCAGCATTTCAGCGGTGGCTGCACCCAGGCCGGAGGCGCCACCGGTGACGAGAAAAACCTTGTTTTCGATCTGCATCATTGTTTCCTTGGATTCAAGCTGAAACGTTCTTCGCGGCAGCCTCTTGAGCCTTCGCGATTTCCTGGTTGCGCAAGATAAAGCGCTGCAATTTGCCGCTTGGGGTTTTCGGCAACTCGCTGACAAATTCGATTTCACGGGGGTACGAGTGCGCGGCCAAGCGCTTGCGCACATGTTGACGCAGCTCTTCGGCCAGCGCCGGCGTGGCGCGGTATTGCTCGCCGATCACGACGAAGGCCTTGACCAGCTCGGTGCGTTCCGGATCGGGTTTGCCGACCACCGCCGCTTCGATCACCGCCGGGTGCTCGATCAACGCGCTTTCCACGTCAAATGGCCCGACACGGTAGCCGGAGGTGGTGATCACGTCGTCACTGCGACCGACGAAGCTGATGCTGCCATCCGGGTTCCACTCCACGGTGTCGCCGCTCAAGTAGTAGTCGCCGACGAAGGCTTTGGTCGGCGCGCCTTCGTAACCGGCGAACCAGCACATCGGCGATTGGTTGCGGTCGATGGCCAGGATGCCCGGCTGGCCGACGCCCAGTTCCTTGTACTGTTCGTCCAGCACCACAATACGGTGGCCCGGCGAAGCGTAACCGGCGGCCCCCATATGAATCGGGTGCTCCAGGCCATGGTGATTGCACAACACCATGCCCAGTTCGGTCTGGCCGTAATGGTCGTGAATGACCACGCCAAGGTTATCGGCGAACCAGCGGATCACTTCCGGGTTCAGCGGCTCGCCGGCGCTGCTGACGATACGCAGATTGCCTTTGATCGACTTGGCGAACTCGTCGCCCCCGGCGATCAGCAAGCGATAAGCCGTTGGCGATCCGGTGAGGTTGGTGATCCCGTACTTGTTGATCACCCGGCAGGTGCTTTCCAGGGTGAACGGGCCATCGTAGAAGGTGATCGGATGACCCATCGACATCGGCCCGGTGACACCAAAGTAGATGCCGTAGGCCCACCCCGGATCGGCAACGTTCCAGAACGCGTCTTCGGGGCGCAAATCCACGGCATCCCGGGTGTAACTCTGGAATGCGACGATGGCCTTGAGTGGCACCGACAGCGCTTTCGACGGGCCGGTGGTGCCCGAGGTGAACATCAGCAGAAAGGGGTCTTCACCGGTCAGCAGCACCGGTTCGCAGACATTGGAGAAATTGGCCAGTTCGGCCCAGAAGCTGTAATCGCCATGGACAATGCCCTGCCCCTTGGGGCCGCCGACGGTGACGATGGTCGGGCAGTCGGCGACTTCTGCGAGTTTCGAGCGGTTGACCGCATCGGTCACCACCACTTTGGCGCCGGAGCTGCCCAATCGATGTTCGATGGCTTTCGGCCCGAAGGCCGTGAACAGCGGCTGATAGACCGCGCCAATGCGCCAGGTGGCGAACACGGTAATCAGCAGTTCGATGTTACGTGGCAACAGGCCGGCGACCTTGTCGCCCTTCTGCACGCCCTGGGCCAACAGGAAGTTGGCGAAACGCGCGGCCTTGTCCTGCAAGTCGCTGAAGGTGTAGGTCGCGCTGGTGCCGTCGCGGCCTTCCCAGAACAGCGCGATCCGACCCGGCAAGGCATGCCGGTCGCAGCACTCGATGCAGGCGTTGAGGGCAGTCAGATCGCCAGCGAGTACGGCGTCGACGGTGTGCTGATAATTGAACTGTGATGTAGCAGACAAGTAATCGCGCATTGCCAGAATCCCTCTGTATTTTTATTAGGTTGGGGGAACCGTAACTAACGGGGAAATACTCGCTCTGCGGGGGGATCGGGACAATGGTCAAAGTTATCAAGTTGCGTGACTGGTTTGGCCAAGATCCGGTAGGTGGCGCCTCTGTCAGGAAGCTTCGTTGAGAATCAAACTGCGGTAATGCCCCGGATTGGACCCCGACCACTTGCGAAACGCTTTGTAGAACGAACTTGCATCGGCAAACCCCAGGCGCGTGGCGATTTCCGCGAAGCTGATGGCCGGTTCCGCCAGCCAGACGATGGCCAGTTCCTTGCGCACGCTGTCCTTGAGCCCTTGATAGGTTTGCCCTTCCTCGGCCAACCGCCGACGCAGGGTCGAGGCCGACATGCACAGGCGTTGCGCCAGGGCTTCGGTTTCCGGCCAGCGTTCGGCCGGCAGTTGCCGCAGATCGTGCTTGATGCGGCTGGCCAGGCTCTGCGGGTCGCGGTACTTGACCAGAATGTTCGCCGGCGCATGGGCCAGGAAACGCTTGAGCTCTTCGGCGCTGCGCTTGATCGGCGCATCCAGGCAATCGGCGGAGAAAATCATCCGCGTGCGTGGACGGTCGAATCGCAGGTTTTCGGAAAACATCACCTGGTAGTCGTCGCAGAAGTCCGGTTGCGAGCAGCGCAACTCGATGGCCAGGATCGGAATCCGCCGCCCCGCCAGCCAGCAGGCCACGCCATGCACGATCATCCAGTAGGTGAAATAGGTGAAGGCCCGGCGCGGCTCTTGTTCATCTTCCAGCAGCACGATTTCCGCCAGGCTCTGTTGGCGGACCAGTTCCGCGGGCAGGTGTTCGAGCATCAGTGACAGGAAGCCCAGGCCACTGGTGAGGCCCGCCGCCAGACTCGGCTGGACCATGGCGCAACGACAAAGAAACTCCAGGCTGCCGGACTTGAGCTTGCGCGGGTCCATGCCGAAAAACTCGTCATCGCCGCGCCGCGCCAACAGACGCCACAACCGGGCGTAAGCGGTGGCCGGTACCCGTGCATCACTGGTGTGCAGCAGGAGCGGATCGATACCGACCTTGATCAACACCTCTTCGGTGGCAACGCCCGGGGCGCAACTTTGCAACAGCGCTTCTCGCACCAGTTGAATGGAGATGGTGTCTTTTTCCGCCATGGAGCGAGGCAAACCCTGTTCTTGTTTGAGTGGTGGGCATATTAGCGCAGCCGCCAACGCCGCGCCCCTGTAGCAGCGAGCCCGCTCGCGATGGAGGTCAGGGCACCGCGTTCATCCAGGCCGCCCACGTCATCGTTGACCGCCATCGCGAGCAGGCTCGCTCCTACAGGGGGCGGAGTGATTTTGCGGGTTGTTCAGCATATGTTCAGGTAATTGGCAATCAATGCCATTTGGTAATGAGTTTCATTATGTTACACCTTAGCACCCTATCCAATTCTCACACGGTGCTGAATGCTCGTTCCTTTTCTGATCATGCTGCGCGAAGGCATTGAAGCCGCGTTGATCGTTGGCATCATCGCCAGCTACCTCAAACAGACCGGCCGTGGCCAGTGGATGCCTGCCGTGTGGATCGGCGTGTTCCTCGCCGCCGCCCTCGCCCTGCTGGTGGGCGGTGGCCTGGAACTGGTGAGCGCCGAGTTTCCGCAGAAACAGCAGGAACTGTTTGAAGGCGTGGTCGGCCTGGTGGCGGTCGGCATTCTCAGTTCGATGGTGTTCTGGATGCGCAAAGTGGCGCGTTCGATCAAGCACTCGCTGCACGCCTCCCTCGATCACGCGCTGACCGGGTCCAGGCATCAGGTCACCGCGCTGATCGCCATGGTGTTTTTCGCCGTGGCGCGTGAAGGCCTGGAAACGGTGTTCTTCCTGCTCGCGGTGTTCCAGCAAAGCGAAGGTCCGGCGGCCCCGATCGGAGCCCTGCTCGGGCTGGTCCTGGCGATCATCGTTGGTTGGCTGATCTACACCGGCAGCCTGCGCCTGAACCTCGGCGCGTTTTTCCGCTGGACCGGTCTGTTCATCCTCGTGGTGGCGGCCGGCATTCTCGCCAACTCGGTGCAGGCGCTGCACGAGGCCGGGGTGTGGAATCACCTGCAAACCGTGCTTTTCGACATCAGCGCGACACTGCCAATGGACGGTCCGCTGGGGTCGGTGCTGGCCGGCATGTTCGGTTACCAGGATGCCCCGACCGTCAGCACCCTGGGTGCCTATCTGATTTATCTGACCGTGGCGCTGGTGATGTTCTTTACGCCAGCCCCCGCGCCTGTTGCGCCCCTCCCTAGGCGCGAGCCTGCTCACGAGGGTCGTGAACGATAACGGTAAAACCGGATGTCCTGCGGCGCCTGCAGTTTTTTCGCGAGCAGGCTCGCTCCCACAGGATTCGTTTGAATAACCAGCCAGACAGTCTTCCTCCATTTCCAGCCAGTAAGGGCAACCATGCCAAATCAAGCCCCCACCCAGGCTTCCCCTCCCCGCGCCTTGCGCTGGGCAGTGGCCGGCTCGGTGATCGTGATGATCGCTGCCGGCGGCCTGTTCTATTACGCCTCGAAAGTGGCCGCTGGTAAGCGCCAGGCGAGCCACGACGAAGTGCTGGTGACCATTCACCCGCACAGCTGCGAGCCGAATGCCCTGACGGTTCCGGCTGGCCATGCCAGCTTCCGCATCGTCAATCGATCCGATCGCGCCGTCGAATGGGAAATCCTCGATGGCGTGCTGGTGGTCGAAGAGCGGGAGAACATCGCGCCCGGCCTGAGCCAGGTGATCAACGCCAACCTGTTGCCCGGCGACTACGCCATCACCTGCGGTCTGCTGAGCAACCCGCGCGGCACCTTGCACGTCACGCCGACGGCGGCGTCGGAAGCGGCGGCCAAGGCCAGGCCGTCGATGGTGGCGTTCGTCGGGCCGCTGTCGGAGTTCCGTGTGTACCTGAGCAGCCAGGGCACGGCGCTGATCAAAGCCGTCACCGCCCTTGAGCAAGCCATCGCCGACGGTGATCTGAGCCAGGCCCAAGCCTTGTACGTCCCGGCCCGTGTCGCCTATCAACGCCTGGCCCCGGCCGCCCAGCGCCTGGCCGAGCTGGACAACGGGATCAACGCCCGTGCCGATTACTTCGAACACCGCGAGCAAGACACCGGGTTTGTCGGTTTCCATCGACTCGAATACGCGCTGTTCCAGCAACGCGACCTCGAGGGTCTGGCACCGGTTGCCCAGCGCCTGTCGGCGGACGTGACCACCCTCAAGCAACAGCTGCTGGCCCAGTCCCTGCCACCGGAGCAACTGGTGAGCCTTGTCGTGCGCAACCTCAACGGCATCGCCGAGGTGCGCGCCCGCAGCGGTGAAGAAGAACGTTACAGCCACACCGACCTGAATGGCTTCGCCGCCAATGTCGATGCCGCACGCAAGGTCGTCGACCTGCTGCGTCCGTTGCTGGCCAAATCCGCCGCCGACCTGCTGCCGCAGATCGACAGTGCGCTCAGCGCGTTCGACACCGAACTCAACGGTTTCAAGATCAAGGACGGCTACGCCAGTTACGACAGTGTCGGCACAGCGCAACGCCAGGAGATCGCCGACAAGGCCAAGGCACTGGCCGCTGCACTCGATGGAATCGACCCCGCCCTTGGCCTTTCTGGCCTGTCAGCAGAAGACGACTGATCAATGAACGACTCAAAGCAATTCAACCTCCAGCGGCGCCGGGTATTGATGGGCATGGGCGCAGCCGGTGTCGCCCTGGCCGGCTCCGCGCTGAGCTGCCCGGCCATGGCCGCCAGTCCGGCACAGGTCACCGAGGCGCCGAGCAGCGACCACACGCAAGACCACCACGAATTCCACGGCAAGCACCAGACTGGCATCGTCACTCCGCGCCCGGCGTCCGGCATGCTGGTGTCGTTCGATGTGCTGGCCAGCGATCGCCAAGACCTGGAGCGACTGTTTCGCACCCTCAATGATCGCATCGCGTTTTTGATGAAAGGCGGTCCGGTCACCCAGGTCGATCCGAAGTTGCCACCGGTGGATTCAGGCATTCTCGGCCCGATCGTGACCCCGGATAACCTGACCATCACCGTGTCGGTCGGCGCCTCGTTGTTCGATGAACGCTTTGGTCTGGCCCACGCCAAACCCAAGCGCCTGATCCGCATGGTCGGTTTTCCCAACGATGCCTTGGAGGCCGACTGCTGCCATGGCGACCTGAGCCTGCAGTTCTGCTCCAACACCACCGACACCAACATCCACGCCTTGCGCGACATCGTCAAAAACCTTCCGGACCTGCTGCTGGTGCGTTGGAAACAGGAAGGCAGCGTGCCGCCCCAGGCCCCGGCAAAACCCGGTGTGCCGGCGCAGAGCGCGCGCAACTTCCTGGGCTTTCGTGACGGCTCGGCCAACCCCGACTCCAGCAATGCCAACACCATGGACAGCATCGTCTGGGTTCAACCCGGCAGCGACGAGCCGGCCTGGGCCGCCAACGGCAGCTATCAGGCGGTGCGGATCATCCGCAACTTCGTCGAGCGCTGGGACCGTACACCGTTGCAGGAACAGGAAAGCATTCTCGGCCGGGTCAAGAGCAGCGGCGCGCCCATGGGCGGCACCCATGAGTCGCAAGTGCCGGACTACAGCAAGGACCCGCACGGCAAGTTGACCAGACTCGACGCGCATATCCGCCTGGCCAACCCGCGCACCGCCACGACCCAGGCCAACCTGATCCTGCGCCGGCCGTTCAATTACTCCAACGGCGTGAACAAGAACGGCCAACTGGACATGGGCTTGCTGTTCATCTGCTACCAGGCCGACCTGGAGAAAGGCTTTATCACCGTGCAAACCCGACTCAACGGCGAGCCACTGGAGGAGTACCTGAAGCCGGTCGGTGGCGGCTATTTCTTCACCCTGCCCGGTGTCACCGGCGACCAGGATTTCATCGGTCGCTCACTGCTTGCCGCCACCCATCCAACAACCGCGTAACCATCCCCCAACACGGAACCGTCCCATGAAACAGTCGCCACTTGCGTTACTGCTGACCCTAGGCTTGCTGACCACTCCGCTTGCGGCTTCCGCGGCGACTGCGCCACTGGCGTTGGTGCAACCGATTTCGGACTACAAGATCTACGTCACCGAGCAACTGGATGAACTGGCCAGCCACACCCGGCAGTTCACCGATGCGGTGAAAAAAGGTGATCTGGCCACCGCGAAAAAACTCTATGCGCCGACCCGGGTTTACTACGAATCGATCGAACCGATTGCCGAACTGTTCAGTGACCTCGATGCGTCCATCGACTCCCGCGTCGATGACCACGAAAAAGGCGTGAAAGCTGAAGACTTCACCGGGTTCCACCGCATCGAATACGCGCTGTTTTCGCAAAACAGCACCCAGGGCCTGGGCGAACTGGCGGACGGTCTGAACAAAGACGTCGAAGACCTGCAAACCCGCGTCGCCGGCCTGACGTTCCCGCCGGAAAAAGTGGTTGGCGGCGCCGCTGCGTTGCTTGAAGAAGTGGCCGCCACCAAGATCTCCGGCGAAGAAGATCGCTACAGCCACACCGACCTCTATGACTTCCAGGGCAACATCGACGGCGCGAAGAAAATCGTCGACCTGTTCCGCCCGTCAATCGAAAAACAGGACGCGGCATTCATCGCCAAAGTCGACAAGAACTTTGCCACGGTGAACAGGATTCTGGCCAAGTACAAAACCGCGAACGGCGGTTTCGAGACTTACGACAAGGTGAAGGAAAACGACCGCAAGGCGCTGGTCGGGCCGGTGAATACCCTGGCGGAGGATCTATCGACCTTGCGTGGAAAACTGGGTCTGAACTGAGTGTCGTAGCGACTGGAAGCGCCTCATCGCGAGCAAGCTCGCTCCCACGGAGTTTTGAGTCGAACCCCAATCACGTGATCGACATTAAACCCTGTGGGACCGGGCTTGCCCGCGATGGCGTCAGCCGCCGCGCTACCGTTTTTACAGGATACGGTAGAGTAAGCGCTCAATACGCACCCGGCTCACACGCTTGAGAAACTTCGCCACCCCTGCCGGGTAATCCGGCAAGGTTTGCAGGTCCTGGAACCGCTCGATACGCCGGGTGTGCTGGAAAATCTGCGCCAGTTCCGTGCGCCGCGGTGCCTGCAACTCGCCTTTCGGATCATCGATCAGCAAGCCGTTTTCCAGATCGAGACGAAACGCCCGAGGGTTGAGGTTGTTGCCGGTCAGCAAGGTGTAGCGCTGATCGATCCACATGCCCTTGAGGTGATAGGTGTTATCGCCGTCCAGCCACAGGTGCAGGTTCAACTGGCCACTGTCGATGTTGCGTTGATGGCGCTTGGCGAACCGGCGCAGGCTGATTTCGTACAGGTACGGCAGCGCCGAAATCACTTTGAACGGCTCGCTCGGCGGAATATAGAAGTCGTTAGCGGTCTTGTCGCCGACCACGATGTCGATCTTCACCCCACGGGCCAACGCCCGGTTGACCTCCCGAATCACCGCCAATGGCAGATTGAAATAGGGCGTGCAGATAGTCAGCTGCTGCTGGGCGCTGGCGATCAGTTCGCAAATCACCCGGTTCAACGGGTTGTTCTTGCCGACGCCGAGCAAGGGGCTGACCGACAGGCCGGTCTTGTCCGTGGTGCCCTGTGTCGTGTCATACGCCGCATGCTTGAGTCGGCTGCGCAGGTCGCCGATGTCATTGCGCAGGCTGCGGGTGGTCGGCAGGTTCGGCAGATCCAGGCGATGCACGGCCTTGGAAGCCACCAGGCCGTGTTGAACCAGATGCTGCATCGAATCGGCCAGGTCACGGTTCTGCAACAGGTGATAACGGTCGTAGCGGTACTTGTCGAATTTGTGCAGGTAGACGTTGTTCAGGCTCGCACCGCTGTAGATCACGCAGTCATCGATCACGAAACCCTTCAGATGCAGCACGCCGAACAGTTCGCGGGTCTGCACCGGCACGCCGTACACCGGCACTTCACTGGCGTGGGTGCGGGTCATTTCCTGATACCAGGCCGAGTTGCCCGGTTGCTTGCCCGCGCCGATCAGGCCGCGCTGGGCGCGCAACCAGTCGACGACCACCACCACGTCCAGTTCCGGACGCGCCCGTTTGGCGGCGTGCAAGGCATCGAGAATTTCCTGACCGGCCTCATCCTGTTGCAGGTACAGCGCAACGATGTAAATACGCCGGGTTGCACTGGCGATTTTTTCCAGCAGGCAACGGCGGAATTCGGCAGCACCAGAGAGGAAGGTGACGGCATCGGCGGTCAGCGGAAAACTGCGCAGTTTGGGCAGCAGAGAGCGTTTGAAAAGCGACGGCATAGGGCTCGCAGTGGGTCGAATCCAAAGAGGTCGAGAGCTTACACCATGGATCGGTTCGGGTCTTGTGGCTGTCTGTCCTGACCTCATCGAAGGCCAGCCAATGATGGCGATTTCTTCACTGGCAAAAATAATGATTGACCATGGAGAACGATCGTTCTACTGTTCGAGCCATGAACGAAATCACAAGCAACGACACACGCGACATCATTCTGGACGTCACCGAAAAGCTGATCTACAAAAGTGGCATCGCCGCCACGGGCATGGATCTTCTGGTGAAGACCGCCGGCGTCTCCAGAAAGAGCGTCTACCGCTACTTCGCCAACAAGGAGGCGCTGACCGTCGCCGCCCTGCAACGCCGGGATCAGCGCTGGATGCACTGGTACAGGAGTGCGGTCGACCAGGCCGATACTCCAACGGACCGGCTGCTCAATCTGTTTACCGTGCTCAAGTCCTGGTTCTGTTCCGAAGGCTTTCGCGGCTGTGCGTTCATCAATACCAGCGGTGAGACCGGTGATCCGCAAGACCCGGTTCGCCTGGTCGCCAAAGACCACAAACAGAAGCTGCTCGACTACGTGTGCGAGCTGTGTACCGACTATGGCGCCGAAGATCCGCAGACGCTCGCCAAGCAGTTGCTGATCCTGATTGACGGGGCCATTACCGTCGCACTTGTCATGGGTGACAACAGTGCCGCCGATCATGCGCAATGTGTGGCGCGCAAGTTATTGGCGCTGTAACTGCTTAATCAAGACCGACAACGTTGTTGAACGTTCATTTGATACGGAGATATCCAATGTCTAACGCTGAAGTTCGTCCGCCATTGCCGCCCTTTACCCGTGAATCCGCCATCGAAAAAGTCCGCCTGGCCGAAGACGGCTGGAACTCCCGCGATCCGCAGCGTGTGTCGCTGGCCTATACCCTGGACACCCAATGGCGAAACCGCGCCGAGTTCGCCCACAACCGCGAAGAGGCCAAAGCCTTCCTGACCCGTAAATGGGCCAAGGAACTGGACTATCGCCTGATCAAGGAACTCTGGGCGTTCACTGACAACCGCATCGCCGTGCGTTATGCCTATGAATGGCACGACGATTCGGGCAACTGGTTCCGTTCCTACGGCAACGAAAACTGGGAGTTCAACGAGGACGGCCTGATGGCCCGGCGCTTCGCCTGCATCAACGACCTGCCGATCAAGGAAAGCGAGCGCAAGTTCCGCTGGCCGCTGGGCCGCCGCCCGGATGATCACCCGGGCTTGTCCGACCTGGGCTTGTAACACTGGCCCCTGGCAGGCGCTGGCAAGCCAGTACCTGCCGGGGTTGAGGTGCTCAGGCGACCGCTGCGGTCTGCCGGGACAACGCTTCGGCCTCCAACGCCCTTACCAGTGGTAGTACCCGCTGGCCGAAATACTCCACTTCTTCCTGAAAGTGCAGAAACCCTGCCAGTACCAGATCCACGCCCACCGCTTTGAGCGCCACGATTCGTTCGGCGATCTGTTGTGGCGTGCCGATCAGATTGGTCTTGAAACCATCGTTGTATTGCACCAGTTCCTCAAACGTCGATTTCGCCCAGTTGCCCTCGCCCTCCGGCGATGCCCGGCCGGCTTGCTTCGCCGCGTCGCCGAAGGCATTCACCGCCTCCGGGTCGGCCTGATCGATGATCTGTGCCAGCACTTCCCGCGCCTCCTCTTCGGTGTCGCGGGCGATCACGAAGGCGTTCACCCCGATCTTGACTGAATGATTGTTCGCCGCAGCCTTGACGCGAATGTCATCGACCTGAGCCTTGATGCCTTCCGGGGTGTTGCCGTTGGTGAAATACCAGTCCGACACCCGCGCGGCCATGTCCCGCGCGGCACGGGAACTGCCACCCTGGAAGATTTCCGGACGCCCCAGGGGTTTGGGTTTGAGGCTGTAGTTATCGAAGCGGTAGAAGTCACCGCGAAAGGTGAAGTTGTCCTGGGTCCAGATGCCTTTGAGTGATCGGATGAACTCTTCGGAGCGGCGATAGCGCTCATCGTGTTCCAGCCAGTGTTCGCCGATGGCCTGGAACTCGCCCTTGAACCAGCCGCTGACGACATTGATCGCCACCCGGCCGTTGGTGAGTTGATCGATGGTAGCCAGTTGCTTGGCCGCCAGCGCCGGTTGCCAAGGGCCCGGCAGGATCGCAGCGATGACTTTGAGCCTGGTCGTTGCCGCCAGCAGGGCATGGCTGAAGGCGACCGATTCATGCTGGTACTCGGCGCCGTAACCGGCGGTGAAACGAATCTGTGTCAGGGCATATTCGAACCCCGCCTCTTCTGCCAGCTGTGCCAGCTTGCGGTTGTAGTCGATACCCCAGTGGGTACGTTGTTCGATCTTGCTGACCACCAGCCCACCGCTGACGTTCGGCACCCAGTAGGCAAATTTCACGGCTTGCTGACTCATTGGCGTTTCCTCGGGACATTAGGGTATGTCCTGGGGCATGAGCAGCAAGCGTGCCAGCCCTGAAGTGAGCACGGTGGCGAGGGAGCTTGCTCCCGCCGGGCTGCGCAGCGGCCCCGGATTTCGCTGAGCGCTGCGCACTCAAGCGCGAGCAAGCTCCCTCGCCACAAAAACCGCCTCACCCGGACAATTTGCTGATGCACTGTTGGCCCGGCAACAGTTGAAACCACCGCCAACTCAAGGGCGCCCAGTAAATCCGCACAGGACGGGTCCGGCATGGACCCTGCAATCGTCCCTGGCAGACGCAATGCTTTTTCTGCCCAGCTAAGGAGTTGTCCCATGACCGAACACCAGGTAATCAACCCGCTGTCCACCGGCGCCGACTATCAAACCCTCGCCGCGAAGTACCGACCGATTTTCCAGCGCATTGCCGACGGCGCCCTCGAACGTGAACAGTCGCGCACCCTGCCCTATGAGCCGATTCAATGGCTCAAGGACGCCGGATTCGGCGCAGTACGGGTACCGATTGAATACGGCGGCGGTGGCGCTTCGGTGCCACAGTTGTTTGAGCTGCTGATCGAACTGGCGGAAGCCGACTCCAACGTTCCCCAGGCACTGCGCGGCCACTTCGCCTTTGTCGAGGATCGTCTCAACGCCCCATACGGCCCGTCGCGGGATATCTGGTTCAAACGCTTCGTCGAGGGAGACATCGTCGGTTGCGCCTGGACTGAAATCGGTGCCGTCGAGGTTGGCGATGTCGTGACCAAAGTCACGCCCCATGGCGATCAATGGCGGCTCAACGGTGAGAAGTTCTACAGCACCGGCAGCCTGTTCTCCGACTGGATTGACGTCTACGCCCAGCGCAGCGACACCGGTGGCGACGTCATTGCCGCCGTGCGCACGCGCCAGCCGGGCATCGTGCAGAGCGATGACTGGGACGGCTTCGGCCAACGCACCACGGGCAGCGGAACATCGCGCTTTGTCGATGCCGAGGTGGACGCCGAGAACATCATCGATTTCGCGACCCGCTTCAAATACCAGACGGCGTTCTATCAGCTCGTGCTCCTGGCCACCCTGGCAGGCATCGGCCGTGCGGCATTGCGTGATGTGTCGCGTCATGTGCGCGAACGCCAGCGCATCTACAGCCATGGCAACGCACAGCGGGTCAGCGATGACCCGCAGGTCCAGCAAGTGGTCGGCAATATTGCCGCGTGGGTGTATGCCGCCGAAGCCAGCGCCTTGAGCGCGGCGAAACCCGCGCAGGAGGCCTACCTGGCGCGTTTCGCCGGTGACGACGAACGGGAAACAGCGGCGAATGTGGCGGCGGAAATCGAATCGGCGAAGGCGCAAGTGGTGGTCACGGAGCTGATCCAACGGGCGACCACCGAGCTTTTCAATGCGTTGGGGGCTTCGGATATTCGCCAGGGCAAATCGCTCGACCGGCATTGGCGCAATGCGCGGACCGTGTCGTCGCATAATCCGCTGATCTACAAGGCACGGATTGTCGGGGACTGGACGATCAACGGAACCGAGCCACCGTTTGTGTGGCAGATCGGTAATGGGCCGCAGCTTAAATGATCTGTCGTCAGGGCTGACGCCTTCGTCGGGTCGCCGCCAAAGGTGGATGTGGGTAAGATGTGAGCCCTCCCCGCATATCCACCTTTGGCACCTCGCCGAATAAGCCGATTCCATGCCTTTCGAACTCAGCGTTGACCTCACCACCCTCGCCATTCTCGCCCTTGTCGCCTTTGTAGCCGGCTTCATCGACGCCATTGCCGGCGGTGGTGGCCTGTTGACCACCCCGGCCTTGCTGACCGCAGGCCTGCCACCGCACCTGGTCCTGGGCACCAACAAGCTCAGCTCGACCTTCGGTTCCGCCACCGCCAGCTTCACCTTCTACCGTCGCAAGCTGTTCCATCCCAGGCAGTGGACTCACGCCATCGTCGGCACGCTGGTTGGCGCCCTGAGCGGTGCCGTGGTCGCCCACTACCTGCCGGCCGAATGGCTGAACAAGATGCTCCCGGTGATCGTCTTTGCCTGCGGTGTCTATCTGTTGTTTGGCGGAACGCCGAAAGCCCCGCTGGACAGCGACGCGCCGATCAAGAAAACCTGGCAATCGACCCAAGGCTTCAGCCTCGGCTTCTATGATGGTGTGGCCGGTCCCGGCACCGGCGCGTTCTGGACCGTCAGCAGCCTGCTGCTCTACCCCATCGACCTGGTGAAAGCCAGCGGCGTGGCGCGCAGCATGAACTTCGTCAGCAACGCGGCGGCGCTGTCGATCTTCATTTTTTCCGGTCAGGTGGACTGGGTGATCGGCTTGAGCATGGGCTCGTCATTGATGGTCGGCGCCTTCTTCGGCGCTCGCACCGCCATCAGTGGCGGCGCGAAGTTCATTCGTCCGGTGTTCATCACCGTGGTGTTGGGCCTGACCGTGCGCCTAGCCTGGCAACACTGGTTCAGCGTGGCCTAACCGCCGCGCCACATAGACGTCGATCAGGTAACGGGCAATCGAGCGTGACGCCGGCAACGGCGGCAGCTCGTGCACGTTGAACCACTGGGCGTCTTCAATCTCGTCTTCCTGGCAGACGATCTCGCCGCCGGCGTATTCAGCATGGAAGCCGAGCATCATCGAATGCGGGAACGGCCAGCACTGGCTGCCCATGTACTGGATGTTCCTGACCTCGATCCGCACCTCTTCTCGCACCTCGCGAATCAGGCAATCCTCGGCGGACTCACCCGGTTCGGCAAAGCCCGCCAGCGTACTGTAGACCCCGGTGACAAACCGTGGCGAACGCGCCAGCAGGATTTCGTCGCCACGGGTCACCAACACGATCATGCTCGGCGAGATCCGTGGATAGCTGCGCAGATCGCAGGGCTGGCAATACATAGCCCGTTCACGCGGCACCTGATTCATGGCTTGCCCGCAATTACCGCAATAGCGGTGCTCACGGGCCCAGGTGCCGATCTGCGCGGCGTACGCGAGCACCTTGTACACCGTGTGATCGCCTTCGAGCATGAACGCCCGCAAGCCTTTCCACTGACAGCCCGGGACCTCGCTGTGGCTGCGCAATTCCAGCAGATACACCGGCTCGCCATCGAGATGACCGATGCCATGCTCGGCCAGAATCGCCAGGTCCTGGCGCTTGAGCCATTCACGGGGGAACAGCGCGCCATTGTCATCGAACAGAAAGCCTTCGGGGCTGCGCGCCACGGCCCAGCCGCCGGGTTGATCGGTGTCCAGTACTGCAGTGGTCCAGCGTGAAGTCATTTTTCAATCAATCCAGAAATTCGGGTTTCTGTTTGCTCATATGGGCGGCCATGGCCACGCGCAAGTCAGTGGATTGCAACATGGCGGCGTTCCAGGTGGCGACGTATTCCAGGCCATCATCGATGCGGTGATCGCGCATGTAGCTGATCATTTCCTTGGTGCCAGTGACGGCAATCGGCGACTTGCCGGCGATCTCGCGGGCAATGCCCATGACGCCATCAAGCAGGCTGGCATTGTCGCTGTAAACGCGATTGACCAGGCCCATGCCCCGCGCCTCTTCGGCACCAAAGGTGCGACCAGTGTAAGCCAGTTCGCGCAGCATGCCGTCACCGATGATCCGCGGCAAGCGTTGCAGCGTGCCGACGTCAGCGGCCATGCCGATGTCGATTTCCTTGATCGAGAACTGGGCATCTTCGGCGGCGTAGCGCATGTCGCAAGCGGCAATCAGATCGATGGCACCGCCCAGGCAGTAGCCTTGGATGGCGGCCATTACCGGTTTGCGGCAGTTGTCGACGGCATTGAACGACGCTTGCAGATTGAGAATCTTGCGCCGCAACAGGCGCGCGTTGCGCCCGACGTCCTTGCCCATTTCATTGGCCACGCCCGCCAGCATCATCAGGTCGATGCCCGAGGAAAAATGCTTGCCGGCGCCACTGAGGACCACCACTCGCACCTCGTCGGTGTCGTCGATCCACTGAAAGATCTCGACGATTTCGCTCCAGAACGCAGCATTCATCGAGTTGATCTTTTCCGGGCGGTTGATCTGCACATGGGCGATTTTATCGACCAGTTCGACGTTGAACGCTGTGTATTGGGACATGCCGGTGATCCTTTAGCGGGCAAAAAAGAGGCCCGAACTATAACAAGGCAGTGCGGTGGGCAGTAAGGCAGCGGTTCGGCC
Organism: Pseudomonas sp. MT92; assembly: GCF_058792515.1. NCBI lineage: Bacteria > Pseudomonadati > Pseudomonadota > Gammaproteobacteria > Pseudomonadales > Pseudomonadaceae > Pseudomonas > Pseudomonas sp. MT92. The sequence continues at coordinate 165,434 of NZ_JBXAFA010000004.1, read as the reverse complement.
AAAAGCGGGACCGCATGCGGACATAGCCCCTCGATTTGAGCCTTTCTTGCAAAGAACCCCGCAACGCAATGAATAATTGTCCGCCCTGCAGTGTTTACCTTTTGACGGGCACTGGCAGAACAATTCGACGTATTCGGCCTGTTCGATGTCCCGACCCTGATTCCTGTGGAGCATTGTCCATGAATAACCGTTTTTCAGTGTTCATCGCACCGCTGTTGATTGCCACCGCGCTCACCAGTTCCCTGGCGCTGGGCCATGGCGATGACAATTCGCCCGCCAAACCCGAATGCCCTCGAGGCCAGGTTTTAGATAAAAAAACGCAGAAATGCGTCCTGCAAACCAGTAAAGCGCTGTCTGACGCCGACCGCACCGATTACGCTTACCAATTGGCCAAGGACAATCGCTACGAAGAAGCGCTGGCCTTGCTGGATACGCTCAAAGACCCCAACACCGCCAAGGCGTTAAACTATCGCGGCTATGCTACGCGTAAACTGGGGCGTACCGACGAAGGTATCGGTTACTACCTGCAGTCGGTCAAACTCGACCCGCAGTACGCGAAGGTCCGCGAGTACCTCGGCGAAGCCTATGTGGTCAAAGGTCGGCTGGACCTGGCCCAGGAACAGTTGCAACAGATCAAGTCGATTTGCGGCAACACTTCCTGCGAGGAATACCAGGACCTGTCTGAAGCCATCCACGATTCATCGAAAACCTGACATCCCGAACGGACGGAGGTCGCCATCGCCAGCGATCAGGCAATACGGGCAGAACTGAGCCAGCACCTGGCGCGTCTATGGCGCTACGGCCTGCTGCTGTCCCGACAACGGCATGTTGCCGAAGACCTGGTGCAGGCCACGTGCGTGCGCGCACTGGAACGGGCCGGGCAATACGAACCGGGGACGCGGATGGACCGCTGGCTGATGAGCATCCTGCATTCGATCTGGATCAACGAAGTGCGTGCGCGACGGGTGCGTCAGGGGCAAGGCACGGTCGATACCGACAATGCGTTGTCGTTTGACGGAGAACACGCGGCGCAGACCCATGTACTGGCGTCGCAGGTCATTCGCCGTGTCGATGCGCTGCCCGAGGCGCAACGGGAAACGGTGTTTCTGGCCTATGTCGAGGGGCTGTCCTATCGCGAGGTCGCCGAAGTGTTGCAAGTCCCCATCGGCACGGTCATGAGTCGCCTGGCAGCGGCCCGGGTGAAACTCGCCGAATACCCGCCGTTGCAATCCGTGCCGAACCCTTCCAGCGGAGAACGTCGATGAACGCGAAACTCTCGGATGAGCAACTGGTGGCCTACCTGGATGACCAGCTCGATACCGAACAGCGGGCACGCATCGACGCGGCCATTGCCGAAGACCCGATGATCGGTCTGCGCCTGCAATGGCTGGATCGCAGCAGCCTGCCGTTCAAGGATGCGTTCAACCAGTTGAGTCGCCAGGCCCCCGTGGATCGCCTGCAAGCGATGCTCGACACCTTGCCCTCGCCGGCCCGTCCACCGCTCAGCCGTCGCTGGTTCCTGGCGGCAGCGGCCGGGCTGGTGGCCGGTGGCGTGCTGGCGGATCGCCTGTTCCTGGGCTGGCAGGAAAGTCAGCAAACCAGCAACTGGCGCGGGCTGGTGGCCGACTACATGGCACTCTACGTGCCGCAGACCCTCGACCACTTACCGAGCGATGAAACCACTCAGCGCGCGCAATTGCAGACCCTTGATGAACATCTGGGCCTCAAGCTCGCACCCGCGCAGTTGAGCTTGCCCAGGATTGAACTCAAGCGCGCACAAATCCTTGAATACGATGACGTGCCGATCGCCCAGATCACCTACCTGGACCCGGTCCATGGCCCGCTTGCGCTGTGCATCACCCTTTCCGGCACCGGCAGTCGACATATCGCCCGGGAACGTCGGCACGGGTTGAACATTGTCTATTGGTCGGACATGCACCACGCCTGGATGCTCATCGGACACAACCCGGCGGCAGAACTGGAGGCAATGGCCACGACGCTACGCAGCCGATTAAGCGCCTGACTGCACGAATCTCTGTGGCGAGGGAGCTTGCTCCCGCTCAGAGGCGCAGCCGTCGTAAAAACTTTGACAGGAATGCAATCTCACGCCGGCGTCGGCAACCACAAGCGGAATCGTGCCCCGCCCAGCGGCGATGCTTCGACCGTCAAGGTACCGCCCTGCGCCTCCAGTGCCCGACGACTGATCGCCAGCCCCAGGCCAAACCCGCCCGTGGCGCGATCACGACTGCGGTCCAGCCGATAGAACGGCTCGAAAATCCGCTCACGCTGATCATCCGGAATGCCGATGCCGTCGTCGTCGACCCAGATCTCGCAGCCTTTGGGGCACACCTGCACGCCAATCTGGATGCGTTTTTCGCAGTAACGCATGGCGTTGCGCAGCAGGTTCTGCAGGGCGCGGGCGGTCAGGCGCGGGTCGAGGCTGAAGCGTTCGAGCTGACCATGGAGCAGCACGTCGATGACGATGTCCGGTGATTGTTCTTCATCCACACTGCCCAGAATGCTGTCGATGAATTCATCCAGCGACACCTCGACCTGTTCCGGCACCCGCGCCGGATTCTGCAAGCGGCTGTAGGACAGCAGTTCCAGCACCAGTTCATCGAGTTCACGGATGTGGTCGACCAGCCCTTGCAAACGTTCGCGGCTGGTGGCCGGCAGGTCGTCGGACAGGGCCAGGGCCAGGCCGAAATCCAGTCGCGTCAACGGCGTGCGCAATTCGTGGGACACCGCGTTGAGCAGGTCTCGCTGCTGGTTCAGCAGGTTTTCGATATCGCCGGCCATGGTGTCGAAGACGTTCGCCAGACTGCCGATGTTGGAACTGGCCGCAATCTGCGTGCGCTCGCTCAAGTGGCCCTTGCCGAAGCGTTCTGCCGCACGTTTCAGGCGCTCCAGGTCACGCCAGTGCGGACGCAGCCACAGCAACAGGCACGCGAGCATGGTCGCGCCGATCAGCACGTTGATGCTCCAGTACAGCAGGTTGACGTCCAGCGGGTCCGGCGGCACCACCATTTGCACCACGGTGCGCTCATTCAGCGGCGCCACCGCCAGGGTGCGCCAACCCCAGTCGCCGACACGCACCACGTTTTCACCGCGCTGCAAACGTTGCTGCTCGTCGAGGGACAACCCGGGATCGTCGATCGCGCTGAGTACGATGTGCAGCGGCCGGAAGTCCTCGTCCATTTCGGCCGCCAGGGCTGGCCACCGCTCGACCGGAACCGCCTTGAACTGCTTGACCATGAGGGTTTGCAGCCCTCGGGAATAATCGAGGTTGTAGCTGATAAAGCGCTCCTGGAAGACCTTGATCACCAGGTCCGGCACCAGATAAATGGCGGCGCTGAACGAGACAATGGTCACCAGGTAAAGGCGAAAGAGGATTCTGAACATCGGCTCAGCATTCCCACTCGGAACGGCTGAACAGGTAGCCCTTGCCCCACACGGTCTTGATCTTGCGCGCTTCGCCCGCGTGGTCGTCAAACTTGCGTCGCAGCTTGGAGATCGCCACGTCCACCGAACGGTCAGTGCCGTTGAACTCGATGCCGCGCAGCCGTTGCAGAATCTGGTCGCGGCTCAATACTTCGCCGGCATGCCGGGCCAGCACCACCAGCAGGTTGTACTCGCCGCTGGACAGTTCGACCAATTGTTCGCGCCAGGTCACGGTGCGCTCGGACAGGTCGATGCACAGGTTGCCCATCAGGATCCGGTCGTTGGCGGTCTGTGGCTCGCTGAGGCTGCTGCGCCGCAGCAAGGTGCGCACCCGGGCCAGCAATACGCGAGGCTCGCAGGGTTTGGTGACGTAGTCGTCAGCGCCCATTTCCAGGCCCAGCACCTGATCGTGGCTGTCGTCGCGGGCGGTGAGCATCAGGATCGGCAGGCTCGCCGAATCGGCGCGCAACAGGCGGCACACTTGCAGCCCGTCGAGCCCCGGCAGCATCAGGTCGAGGATCACCAGGTCCGGCGGATTGAGCCGCGCCCGCTCGCGCACATGATCACCGCGACTGATCACGCAGACGGAGTAGCCGTTGCGTTCCAGGTAGCTGGCAATCAGCTCGGCGAGTGCGGTGTCGTCTTCGACCAGGAGGATGTTGGGCATGGGGGTGTTCCAGAAAGTGCTGTGGCGCTTGATAGACAGCTATCGCGAGCAGGCTCGCTCCCACATTTGATCTGTAGCGTTCACAAATCCCCTGTGGGAGCGAGCCTGCTCGCGATGGCGGTCGACCAAGCGCAAATGAAATCAAGGCCAGCAGGATATACGCCCACACGCACACCTGAGTAAAACCCTTACACAATTTCACACAGCGCCTACAAAGCTTCACCGCTACCCTCGCCGCCGCCCAGTAGGATGCTGGGGGTCATCATTGGGGTCATTCATGTCTAAACATCTGCTTGCCAGGCTCAGTCTTGTAGCGCTGGCGTTGACGCTCAGCGCGTGCGACAAGTCCACCAACGCCGAGGAAGAGGCGCCTTTGGCCACCGTTCGCATCGAAACCATCGAAGCCCGACCACTGTCGATCAGCAGCGAGCTGAGCGGGCGGATCGTGGCGCCACGCATCGCCGAAGTGCGGGCCCGGGTGGCCGGCGTGGTGTTGCAACGGACCTTCCGCGAAGGCAGCGACGTGAAGAAAGGCGATGTACTGTTTCGCATCGACCCGGCACCGTTCAAGGCCGACCTGGAAAGCGCCGAAGCGGCGTTGCGCAAGGCCGAGGCCAATGCGTATCAAGCCAGACTGCAAGAGCAGCGCTACGCCCAGTTGATCGACGACAAGGCCATCAGCGGGCAGGACTACGACAATGCGCGGGCCGCCGTGCGGCAAACGGCGGCCGATGTCGCGGCCAACAAAGCGGCGGTGGACCGGGCAACCCTCAACCTGGGTTACGCCACCGTCACCGCACCGATCTCCGGGCGCGTCGGTCGCGCGCTGGTCACCGAAGGCGCGCTGGTGGGGCAAAACGAAACCACGCCGCTGGCACTGATTCAGCAACTGAATCCGATCCACGCCGACCTCACCCAGTCGACCCGCGAACTCAACGACCTGCGCCGGGCGTTCCGCTCCGGTCAGTTGACAGCAGTGGGTCAGGGACAGGCCAAGGCCACGCTGATCCAGGACGACGGCAGCCTTTACCCGTTGCCGGGCAAACTGCTGTTCAGCGATATCACGGTCGATCCAGGCACCGGGCAGATCATCCTGCGCAGCGAATTCCCCAACCCGGACCTCGACCTGCTGCCGGGCAGTTTCGTACGCGTGCGTCTTGAGCAAGCGATCAATCAGCAAGGTATCAGCGTGCCGCAGCGGGCCATCCAGCGTGACAGCGCCGGGGTGGCGCAAGTGTTGTTGCTCGATGACCAGCAGCGGGTCGGCCTGCAACCGGTCGAACTGGGCCCGGTGCAGAACGATCGCTGGGTCGTCACCGGTGGCCTCAAACCTGGCGACCGCATTGTCATCGAAGGCCTGCAACACGCCCGCCCCGGCGAGAAAGTACAGATCGACGACACCCCTCTTCCACTCGCCCAGGTTTCTGGCCAGTAAGCAGGACGCTTGTTTATGCCGCAGTTCTTTATCGACCGCCCGGTGTTTGCCTGGGTGGTCGCGTTGTTCATCCTGCTGGCCGGTGCCCTGGCCATACCTCAGTTGCCAGTGGCGCAGTACCCCGACGTCGCGCCGCCGCAGATCGAAATCTATGCCGTGTACCCCGGCGCTTCGGCACAGACCGTAGACGAGAGCGTGGTCAGCCTGATCGAGGAAGAACTCAATGGCACTGATCACCTGCTGTATTTCGAATCGCAAAGCAGCCTGGGCAGTGCCACGATCAAGGCGACGTTCCAGCCCGGCACAAACCCGGAAATGGCCCAGGTCGATGTGCAGAACCGCCTGAAAGTCGTGGAATCGCGCCTGCCGCAAGCGGTGACCCAGCAAGGCTTGCAGGTGGAGAAAGTCTCCGCCGGGTTCCTGCTGTTGATCACCCTGACCTCCAGTGACGGCAAGCTCGACGATGTGGCGCTCAGCGATTACCTGGCGCGCAACGTGATGAACGAGATCAAGCGTCTGGACGGCGTCGGCAAAGCACAGCTGTACGGCGCCGAACGGGCGATGCGTATCTGGATCGACCCGCAGAAACTGCTCGGTTTCAACCTCACGCCCGCCGACGTCAATGCCGCCATCGTGGCGCAAAACGCGCAGGTCTCGGCAGGCAGCATCGGCGATTTGCCGAGCCGCGGCACCCAGGAAATCACCGCGACCATTCTGGTCAAGGGCCAATTGTCTACGCCTGAGGAGTTCGCCGATATCGTGCTCAAGGCCAATCCCGATGGCTCCACGGTGCGCATCGGCGATGTCGCCAGGGTCGAGATCGGCAGCCAGGACTATCAGTTTTCCACGCGCCTGAACGGCAAGCCGTCAACCGCCGTCGGCGTGCAACTCTCGCCCGGCGCCAACGCCCTGAGCACCGCGACGCTGGTGCGGGCGAAGATGGATGAACTGTCGCGCTACTTCCCGGCCGGAGTGCAATACAAGATCCCGTACGACACGTCGCCGTTCGTCAAAGTCTCGATCACCAAAGTGGTCTACACCCTGGGCGAGGCGATGCTGCTGGTGTTCGCGGTGATGTTCCTGTTCCTGCAGAACATCCGCTACACGCTGATCCCGACGCTGGTGGTGCCGGTGGCGCTGATGGGCACCTTTGCGACCATGCTGGCGCTGGGTTTCTCGATCAACGTACTGACCATGTTCGGCATGGTGCTGGCCATCGGCATTCTGGTGGACGACGCGATTGTGGTGGTGGAGAACGTCGAGCGAATCATGGCCACTGAAGGCCTGTCGCCCAAGGAAGCGACGCGCAAGGCGATGAAGCAGATCACCGGCGCGATCATTGGTATCACCCTGGTGCTGGTGGCGGTGTTCATTCCGATGGCGTTCATGCAGGGCTCGGTCGGGGTGATTTACCGCCAGTTCTCGCTGTCGATGGCCACTTCGATCCTGTTCTCGGCGTTCCTCGCCCTGACCCTGACCCCGGCGCTGTGCGCGACGCTGTTGAAGCCGATTGCCGAGGGTGAGCATCACGAGAAAGCGGGTTTCTTCGGCTGGTTCAACCGCCGTTTCGAGCGACTCACGGACCGTTATCAGGGTTGGGTCGCCTATGCGTTGAAGCGCAGCGGCCGTTACCTGTTGATCTACGGCGTGCTGCTGATCGGTTTGGGGGTTTGCTTCAGTCGTTTGCCTTCCTCCTTCCTGCCGGTGGAGGACCAGGGCTACACCATCACCGACATTCAACTGCCACCGGGCGCAAGCAAGCATCGCACCGTGCAAGTGGTCGAGCAGATCGAAGCGCACAACGCCACCGAGCCGGGCGTCGGCGACAGCACAGTGATCCTCGGCTTCAGTTTTTCCGGCAGCGGGCAGAACGCGGCGCTGGCCTTCACCACCTTGAAGGACTGGTCCGAACGCGGCCGCGATGATTCGGCGAGTTCGATCGCCGACCGGGCCAACATCGCCCTCAGCCAGATCAAGGACGCCATGGCCTTTGCGGTGCTGCCGCCGCCGGTCGACGGACTCGGCACCTCCAGCGGCTTCGAGTTCCGCTTGCAGGATCGCGGTGGCCTCGGTCACGCCACGCTGATGCGCGCCCGTACTGAATTGCTGGCCGCCGCCGAGAAAAGTCCGATCCTGATGAACGTGCGCGAAAGCGCCCTGGCGGAAGCACCGCAAGTGCAACTGGTCGTCGACCGCAAACAGGCCAATGCCCTGGGCGTGTCCTTTGCGGACATTGGCAGCGTGCTGTCTACCGCCGTCGGTTCGACCTATATCAACGACTTCCCCAATCAGGGGCGGATGCAACGGGTGGTGGTGCAGGCTGAAGGCGACCAACGCAGTCAGGTCGACGATCTGCTGAAGATTCACGTGCGCAACAACGCAGGCGACATGGTGCCGCTGTCGGCGTTCGTCCAGGCCAAATGGACCCTGGGCCCGGCGCAGTTGACCCGCTACAACGGCTACCCGGCGATCGCGATTTCCGGCGAACCGAAACCCGGTCACAGCACGGGTGAAGCCATGGCGGAGATCGAACGGCTGGTCGCGCTGGGCCCGGCAGGATTGGGCCAGGAATGGACCGGGTTGTCGTTGCAGGAACGTCTTTCCGGTAGCCAGGCGCCGATCCTGCTCGGTTTGTCCTTGCTGATCGTGTTCCTGTGCCTGGCGGCGCTGTACGAGAGCTGGTCGATCCCGACCTCGGTGCTGCTGGTGGTGCCATTGGGCGTGCTCGGCGCGGTATTGGCGGTGACCTTGCGCGGCATGCCCAACGATGTGTTCTTCAAGGTCGGGCTGATCACCATCATCGGCCTGTCGGCGAAGAACGCGATCCTGATCATCGAATTCGCCAAGAGCCTGTACGACGAAGGCCATGAGCTGATCGACGCCACCTTGCAAGCGGCGCGCCTGCGACTGCGGCCGATCGTCATGACCTCGCTGGCGTTCATCCTCGGCGTGGTGCCGCTGGCGATCGCCACTGGGGCCAGCTCGGCGAGCCAGCAGGCCATCGGCACCGGGGTGATTGGCGGGATGATCACCGCGACCCTTGCCGTGGTGTTCGTGCCGGTGTTTTTTGTGGTGGTGATGAAGCTGGTCAGCAAGCGCCACAAGCCGCATTAACCGACACCACAGTCCCTTGTGCGAGCTTGCAGGCCAAACGCGGTGCCCTTGGGTGCGTCGCGAGCAGGCTCGCTCCTACAGGGATCTCGGTGATTTCAAGATTGTGCTCACCTGGGCTAAGGTGTTGGCAATACCCCGACCCTTCGAGTGCTCATGTCCTTCCTCACCCACACCCACCCTCGCCTCTCCGCCGGCATGACAGTCGGCATCGCGGCGGGCATTCTGGTTCCGGCCGATTCGATCATCACCAAAATACTCATCGGCTGGAATGCCGGGGTCTGGACTTACCTGATCCTGATGGCCTGGATCGTCGTACGCTCCAAAGCGGCGGATGTGAAACGCATTGCCGACATGGAAGATGAAAACGCCGGGCTGGTGCTGTTCGTGGTGTGCATTGCGGCGATTGCCAGCCTGGCGACCATCACCTTCGAACTGGCGGGCAGCAAGGACCTGGAAACCACCCGAAAACTCCTGCATTACGGCTTCACCGCATTGACCGTGCTGGGTTCCTGGCTACTGATCGGGGTAATTTTCAGCGTGCATTACGCGCGGCTGTATTACACCTGGCAAGGCAAGGAGCCGGCATTGCGCTTTGCCGAGGGTTTGACCACGCCCAATTACTGGGACTTCCTGTATTTCTCGTTCACCATCGGTGTGGCGGTGCAGACGTCCGATGTCGGCGTGGCGACCCGTGACTTACGCAAAATTGTACTGGCGCAGTCGCTGATCGGCTTTCTGTTCAATACGGCGATTCTCGGGTTTTCGATCAACATCGCCGCCGGGCTCTTCAACTGACAAGCTGCACAAACGTTCTAGGCGTCGAGCCCGGCGCAAGTGTTAAATCGTTGGGCAATAAGTCCCTCAGGTGCAGCATGACGTCTCATAACTGGATCGACCTGTCCAAGGATGCCGACACCGGCATCGAGACCCTGCGCGCGCATTTCCAAGGCCACGCCTACGACCCGCACTGGCATGACAGCTATCTGGTGGGTGTCACCGAGCAAGGCGTGCAGCAATTCAACTGCCGTCGCGCCAGGCATCAAAGCACGCCGGGCAAAGTGTTCTTGCTCGAACCGGGGGATATCCATGACGGCGAAGCCCCGACCGCTGACGGTTTCACCTACCGCATGCTCTACCTCGACCCGCAGTGGTTGCAGCAAGAACTTGGCGCCGTGTTCGACAGCTCGCCAGACCACAGTGCATTGAGTTTCGCCAATACGCTGGCCAACGATTCGCGGCTGGCCCGTGCGACCAGCCTGGCGTTCGAAACCCTGCACCGCGGCGAGCTCAAGATCGTCCGGCAAACCGCCCTCGCCGACTTGCTCGAGCGACTGACCGGCCATCTGCACTGGCGTGTCCGCTGTGGCGAAGACCCTCGCCTGCCTCGAGTGGCCCAGCGGGCGCGAGAGTACCTGCACGCCAACGCTCAATACGACATCGGTCTCGACCAATTGGCGGCCGCCACCGGCGTCGACCGTTTTCGCCTGACCCGCGCCTTCAAGGCCGCTTATGGCATCGCGCCCCATGCCTATCTGGTGCAATTGCGCCTGGCCAATGCCCGGAGAATGCTCGCCCAGGGCGAACAACCGGCAGCGGTCGCCATGGCGCTGGGCTTTGCCGATCAAAGCCATCTCGGCCGCTGGTTCGTCCGCGCCTATGGTCTGACACCGGCGCTGTACCGCAAGCGCTGCTCAAATCTTCCAGACCGTTAAGCGCCGCACCGGTGAAGATCGATTTCACTGATCTTCACCGGAGTTTGCCTGCGATGCTGTCCTCTTTCCCGACGTTACTGCCCTTCCTGCTATTTGCCTTTGTGGCCTCGATCACGCCCGGACCGACCAACATTCTGGTGTTGAGCAACAGCGCCCGGTTCGGCCTGGTCGCCGCCATGCCGATCGTGCTTGGCGCCTGTGCCAGTGCCGCGCTGCTGGTACTGCTGGTGGGCACGGGGGCCGGTTCTACGTTGAGTCAATGGCCCCTGCTGCAAACGCTCATGCAGTGGGCAGGAGTGGCCTGGCTGACGTGTCTGGCATGGCAGATCTTCCGCGCCCCCGCCGAAGCCATTGCCACCCAGAAGACCGAGAAGCGTCTCGGTTTGCTGGGCGCCGCCGGCCTGCAATGGATCAACCCGAAAACCTGGATGATGGCACTGGCGGTGGTCAGTGTGTTTGCCGGGGTGGGTGAAGACCGGTATGTGCATGTGATGGTGTTGTCCCTGGCGTTTTTCCTGATCTCGCTGCCGTGCCTCGGCGCCTGGGCAGTGCTTGGCGCCGGCTCCAGCCGCTGGTTGCGATCACGACGCGCGATGCAGCGGTTCAACCGCGGCATGGGTCTGTTGTTACTGGGTTCGACATGGTTGAGCGTGCTGTGCTGAGCTCCATTGGTCGGTTTTTGTCAGACAGTGATTCATCGAACACTTGACGGCCTATTCATTTCTGGTGTCTTCTGAAACCGGTTTCAGCGCCATGCGCTCAGCCTTATAAATCCAATAAGAAGGTTTCAGACCGTGAACGATTTCTCCGCCGCCCAGCGCAGCCGCGTGACCATGCTCGACGTGGCCCAACACGCCAGGGTCTCCAAGGCCAGCGTTTCGCGGTTCATCGGCGAAGACCGCGCCCTGCTCTCCGATGCCATCGCCCAGCGCATCGAACAGGCGATTGCCGAGCTGGGCTATCGTCCGAACCAGATGGCCCGCGGCCTCAAGCGCGGGCGTACCCGTCTGATCGGCATGCTGGTGGCCGACATCCGCAACCCTTATTCAATCGCCGTGATGCACGGGGTGGAAACCGCCTGCCGTCAGCACGGCTACAGCCTGGTGGTGTGCAACACCGACCGCGACGACGAGCAGGAACGCCAGCACCTGGCCCTGTTGCGCTCTTACAACATCGAAGGCCTGATCGTGAACACCCTCGGCCATCACCGGGACGAGTTGCTCGAACTGCACCGTGAAATGCCCCTGGTGCTGGTCGACCGCAAGGTCGAGCATCTGGAGAGCGACATGGTGGGCCTGGACAACCCCGCAGCCGTCGAGATGGCCCTCGCCCACCTTGAAGAACGTGGCTACCGCGATGTGTTGCTGGTGACCGAACCTTTTGACGGCACCAGCTCACGCATCGAGCGGGTCGCCAGCTTCAAGGCGCACATCGCGCAACGCCCGGCCCTTCGCGGCACGCTGGTCGAAACCGGCAGCGATCTGACCGCCCAACTCAAAGCCTTTCTCGATAGCCCCGGACCGGGTCCCAAAGCGCTGTTTTGCGCAAACGGGATCGCGGCACTGGCCAGCACCCATGCGCTGCGTGAGCTCAAGTGCAACCTGTTTGAAGACGTGGGCCTGATTGCCCTGGATGATCTGGACTGGTATCCGCTGGTGGGCAGCGGCATCACCGCCCTCGCCCAGCCGACCACCGAGATTGGCGCCAGTGCGTTCGAGTGTTTGCTCAAGCGTTTGCGCGGGGATGACGGCGCGGTGCGGACGCTGGATTTTGCGGCGCGATTGATTGTCAGGGGGTCGACCCTTGGGAATTTCAGGTGACCGGACTGCCCCCTTCGCTGGCTTGCCAGCGATGAGGCCCTAATGGTCTCGTTCTTTTGAACAAAAATGAAACCGGTTTCAGAGGTAGAAAAACAATGAACAAACCCGCCGTTTCCATCAGCCTCTCCAGCTACGGTGCCGATCTGGTCCGTCAGCGCGGCCAGGGCAGTTTCATCGCCGTGCTGGCCGCCGCCGGCGCCACGCGCATCGAATGGCGTGAAGAGCTGCTGACCTTTGAGAACCCCGCGCACCTGGCCGACGCAACTCGGGCGGAGGGCCTGGAAAGCGTGTACTCGTCACCGATGGAGCTGTGGCTGGCCGGTCAATCCAAACCCAACCCCGAGCTGATCGACGCCCTGCAACGCGCCCAGGCATTCGGCGCCAAGTGGTTGAAGGTTTCGTTGGGTTATTTCACCGACAACTGCGACTTGCATGCCCTCGCTCAGAGGCTCGGCGAAAGCGCAGTGCAATTGTTGGTGGAAAACGACCAGACCCTGCACGGTGGCCGCATCGAACCGTTCCAGCGCTTCTTCAATCAAGTCGAGCAACACCACCTGCCGATCAAAATGACCTTCGACATCGGCAACTGGCAGTGGCAGGACCAGTCCGCCGCCAGCGCCGCGCGGTTGCTCGGTCGTCACGTCGGTTATGTGCACTGCAAGGCGGTCACGCGTCGCGCCGACGGCAAACTGATCGCCATCCCGCCCTCCGCCAGCGACTTGCAACAGTGGGAACACCTGCTGCGGCACATGGCCCCAGGCGTTATGCGGGCCGCTGAATACCCGCTACAAGGTGAGGACCTGGTGCAACTGACCGCCGAGCATGTCGCCGCCCTCGCCCACCTCGGCCAGTCGCAACGGGAGAGCGCCCATGTCTGAGATCGATATCCTCTCGTTCGGCGAAACCATGGCGATGTTCGTCGCCGAGCAGGCCGGCGATCTGGCCAGCGTCAGCGCGTTCCACAAACGCATTGCCGGGGCTGACAGTAACGTCGCCATTGGCCTGTCGCGCCTGGGTTTCAAGGTGGCGTGGCTGAGCCGGGTCGGTGCCGATTCACTGGGCCGATTTGTGATCGATACGCTGGAGAAAGAAGGCCTGGATTGCCGTCACGTCGACATCGACCCCGCGCACCCCACCGGATTTCAGCTCAAATCCCGCACCGATGACGGCAGCGATCCCGCCGTCGAGTACTTCCGCCGTGGTTCGGCGGCCAGTCACTTGTCGCTGCATTCGATCGTGCCCGATTTGCTCAAGGCCCGGCACCTGCACGCCACCGGCATCCCACCGGCGCTGTCGGAAACGGCGCGGCAGATGTCGTTCGAATTGATGAGCCGCATGCGCGATGCCGGCCGTAGCGTGTCGTTCGACCCCAACCTGCGCCCGAGCCTGTGGGCCAGCGAGCACCAGATGATCACCGAGATCAACCGCCTCGCCGCCCTCGCCCATTGGGTACTGCCGGGCCTGAGCGAAGGTCGCCTGCTGACCGGTTTCGAGGACCCGGCCGACATCGCCGCGTTCTACTTAGACCAGGGTGCCGAAGCCGTGGCGATCAAACTGGGGCCGCATGGCGCCTATTACCGCACGCACCTGGATGCCGGTTTTGTCGCCGGCGTACCGGTGCAAACGGTGGTCGACACCGTGGGTGCCGGTGATGGCTTTGCCGTGGGCATGATCAGTGCGCTGCTGGAAAACCACAGCTTTGCCGAGGCGGTCAAGCGTGCCAACTGGATTGGCAGCCGCGCGGTGCAGAGCCGGGGGGACATGGAGGGGTTGCCGACCCGGGCAGAAATGTCCGTTGAATTTGAGGCCGCCTTCGCGGGCAAGCCCGCGATGAGGCCCGCCCAGTCACTGAAGATTTGAAACCGTTACCTGCTGCGACAAAAACAACAAGCTCAGGAGCACCACCATGAAAACCGCAACGCTCGCCACCCGCCGCTGGTGGTACATCATGCCCATCGTGTTCATCACCTATAGCCTGGCGTACCTCGATCGCGCCAACTATGGGTTCGCCGCCGCCTCGGGCATGGCCGCGGACCTGATGATCACCCCGGGCCTGTCGTCGATGCTCGGCGCGCTGTTCTTCCTCGGTTACTTTTTCTTCCAGGTGCCGGGGGCGATTTACGCGCAGAAACACAGCGTGAAAAAACTGATTTTCGTCAGCCTGATCCTCTGGGGTGGCCTGGCGACCTTGACCGGGATTGTCTCCAACGCTTATTGGCTGGTGGTCATCCGCTTCATGCTCGGCGTGGTTGAAGCCGCGGTGATGCCGGCGATGCTGATCTACCTGTGCCACTGGTTCACCCGTGCCGAACGCTCGCGGGCCAACACCTTCCTGATCCTCGGCAACCCGGTGACCATGCTGTGGATGTCGGTGGTGTCGGGCTATCTGGTGCAGCATTTCAGCTGGCGCTGGATGTTTATCGTCGAAGGTTTGCCGGCGGTGCTGTGGGCCTTTATCTGGTGGCGTCTGGCCGATGATCGCCCCTCCCAGGCGACGTGGCTCAACGACCAGGAAAAACTCGATCTGGAAAGCGCCCTGGCGGCCGAACAGGTCGGCATCAAAGCGGTGAAAAACTACGCCGAAGCGTTCCGCTCCAGCAAAGTGAGCATCCTGGCCCTGCAGTTTTTCTGCTGGAGCATCGGCGTGTACGGCTTCGTGCTGTGGCTGCCATCGATCCTCAAGGCCGGCGCGCAAATGGACATGATCGAAGCCGGCTGGCTCTCGGCCCTGCCTTACCTGGCGGCGGTGATCGGCATGCTGCTGGTGTCCTGGGGTTCGGACAAGCTGCAAAAACGCAAACGTTTCGTCTGGCCGCCGCTGCTGATTGCTTCCATCGCCTTCTACGGTTCCTATGCCCTGGGCGCCGAACATTTCTGGTGGTCCTACACGCTGCTGGTGATTGCCGGTGCCTGCATGTACGCGCCTTACGGCCCTTTCTTCGCAATCATCCCGGAAATCCTTCCGTCCAACGTCGCCGGCGGCGCCATGGCATTGATCAACAGCATGGGCGCCCTCGGTTCGTTCGGTGGTTCCTACCTGGTCGGCTACCTGAACAGCTCTACCGGCTCACCCGGCGCCTCGTATCTGCTGATGAGCGGCGCGCTGATGCTCTCGGTGGTACTGACGATTTTCCTCAAGCCCGGCGCCAGCGACCGGGAGCGGCCCACGGTCGCGCTAACCCGTCGCACCGCCGCTCACCCATGAATTGATGTCGAGAGAACCCGGATGAAAAAGCAGGTCGTTCTATACAAGACACTGTCACCGTCGCTGATGGCTCGCTTGCACGAGCAGACTGAAGTGACCCTGATCGAAAGCCTCGATGCCGAGGGGCTGGCCAAGCTGCGCGACGCCCTGCCCCGTGCCCAGGGTTTGCTCGGCGCCAGCCTGAAGCTGGATGCCGGGCTGCTCGACCTGGCGCCGAATCTTGAAGCCATCGCCAGTGTCTCGGTGGGCGTCGACAACTACGACATCGACTACCTGACCGAACGGCGCATCCTGCTCAGCAACACGCCGGATGTGCTGACCGAAACCACCGCCGACACGGGTTTCGCCCTGATCCTGGCCACCGCCCGGCGCGTGGTGGAACTGGCGAACATGGTTCGCGACGGCCAGTGGACCCGCAACATCGGCCCTGCGCATTTCGGCAGCGATGTGCACGGCAAGACCCTGGGCATCATCGGCATGGGACGCATCGGCGAGGCTCTGGCCCAGCGCGGGCATTTCGGCTTCGGCATGCCGGTGATCTACCACAGTCACTCGCGGAAACCGGCGGTCGAACAGCGCTTCAATGCCCAGTACCGCAGCCTCGACGAATTGCTGCAGCAGGCCGATTTTGTCTGCCTGACGCTGCCGCTGACCGCCGAAACCGAAGGGCTGATCGGTGCGCGGCAGTTCGCGCTGATGGGGCCGCAGACCATCTTTATCAATATTTCCCGAGGCAAAGTCGTGGATGAAGCGGCGCTGATCCGGGCCCTGAGCGAACGGCAGATTCGCGCCGCGGGGCTGGACGTGTTCGAGCGCGAGCCGCTCAATCATGATTCGCCGTTGCTGCAACTGGACAATGTGGTGGCCACCCCGCACATGGGTTCAGCGACTCATGAAACCCGGGAAGCGATGGCCCGGTGTGCGGTGGACAACCTGTTGGCCGCGCTGGCGGGTCAGCGGCCGCTTAATCTGGTGAATGGCTCGGCCTGGAAAGGCTGAAAATCAACGATCGCAGCCGTCGGCAGCTCATTGAGTGAACGCAACTCAATGCAGGCGCTTCCAAAGGCTGCGTTTTTTTCAGAGCCGCCGGGGACCCAGCGGCTCTGGCGTACATCGACCATCACGAACGTCCCGCCATCGGACATCGTTCGATTTCAGGATGTAGCAGCAGATCCCCCACCGTTAGTGAACGTCTTGGTGACGGACAAGGAACGATTTCCAGCGGCATCTTTGGCCCTGACTTCAAAAATGTCCGAGCTCCCCAAGCCTGAAACCGGGTAACGGGTGTCGCTCACCGAAATCCAGTTGCCCGCGTTGCGACGCACTTCGTAGCCGCTGACCCCGACATTGTCCTGCGAGGCGCTCCAGCTCAGTAGCGCATTGCCAGGCGTCGAGGGCGTCAGCTTGAGGGCCGTCACCCGAATCGGCGGTACTTGATCATGGGTCACCACGTTGATCGCAGCCGACAGGGCCGGCACCGGTCCTTCGGACCGACGCGGCTGAACCGTGAACCGATATTCCTGTTCGGGCATCAGCCCCGTGGCGATATGTTCACGCGCACTGGTGCGAACAAGCGGTCGTCCCGGGCACGTGACTTCGTAATCGATCAGATAAGAGGCGTCCTGCGGCGCATCCCAGGTCAGCCTCGCCTCGTTGAACGTCCTGCCGGGATTGCTCAGGTTTCGTGGTTGCGTCCTGTCCGGGCCGATGGTGACGGTCGCATACGAGGGCGCGGAATATCCGGTCTCGTTGAACGCGCGCACTTCGATGAAATAGGTCACATCGGGCGACAGATACCTCAACAGCCAGGTCAGATGCTCGGTTTCATATCGCGCGATGACTTGCGGGTGTTGACTGAGCAGTCCATAGGCCACCTCGTACCCTGGCTGATTGATCGTCGCCCAACTGACACGCACCGTATCAAAGGTGTCCAGCACCACCAACGGGCCTGGCTTGGGCGGCAACGGCGGGCCATCCAGTGTTCGTTGAGTGATGCGCGACGGCGAAGACTCGCCGTTGGCATTACGGGCGCTGACTTCGATGAAATAAAGGGTATTTTTGTTGAGGTTGGCCAGCGTTTCGCGCAGTAGCCGGGTGGTCAGCGTATTGACCGCTCCTCCGGGTTCGATGCCGTAACGGACCACATAATCGACGGCCCCCGTGGCTGCGGACCATTGAATTTCCAGGGTCGAGATGGTCGACGTCGCCCGCAAGCCAGCGGGCGCCGGAGGCACTTGCAGGGTCTGCCTGGTGATCCGCGTCGGCGCCGAATCGCCGACGTTATTGGTCGAACGCACATCAAAGTAATAGTTGGTTCCGGCGTTCAGGCCGCTGACCGTGTAAGCCGCTGCCACCGAGGTCGCGGTGCCGATCACCGCACCACTGGGCGCCAGACCATAACTGATCTTGTAACTTGAGGCGTCGGCGGGGCCGGACCAGCTCAGGGCCATGCTGTTTTTGGTGGGTGTGGCGCCGAGATTGGCCGGGCTTGCCGGTGCCGAGGCGGCGGGATGGGTTTTGGCCTGGGCGTCCTTGCTGACTGGCGATACGTCGCCGCCCTTGAGCCCGAAGACCTGGATGAGGTATTCCGTGTTCGGGTTCAGCCCGTTGACGCTATAGGTCAACGAACTGATGGGGACATCGAACTCGCCGACCGTGGAGCCGCCGACCACCGCCCACCTCACCCGCGAGCCGGTGTGCCCGCCACCGGCCGTGTATCCCCAGATCACGCGAATGGCCGAGGTCGACTGAGCGGACGCGGTGAGGGTGATCGGCGGGGCCACGTTCGCCGCCTCAGGCAAAGTCTGTTTAGTGATCCGCGTCGGCGCCGAATCGCCGACGTTGCTGGACGAACGCACATCAAAGTAATAGTTGGTTCCGGCGTTCAGGCCGCTGACCGTGTAAGCCGCTGCCACCGAGGTCGCGGTGCCGATCACCGAACCATTGGGGGCCAGACCATAACTGATCTTGTAACTTGAGGCGTCGGCGGGGCCGGACCAGCTCAGGGCCATGCTGTTTTTGGTGGGTGTGGCGCCGAGATTGGTCGGGCTTGCCGGTACCGAGGCGGCGGGATGGGTTTTGGCCTGGGCGTCCTTGCTGACTGGCGATACCTCGCCGCCCTTGAGCCCGAAGACCTGGATGAGGTATTCAGTGTTCGGGTTCAGCCCGTTGACGATATAGGTCAACGAACTGATAGGGACATCGAACTCGCCGACCGTGGAGCCGCCGACCACCGCCCACCTCACCCGCGAAGCGGTGTGCCCGCCACCGGCCGTGTATCCCCAGATCACGCGAATGGCCGAGGTCGACTGAGCGGACGCGGTGAGGGTGATCGGCGGCACCACATACGCCACCCCAGGCATGGATGATTCGTTTTCGTGCCCACTCATTCGCAAGCCTCCAGCAACGGTTTGACTGTTTGCCATTTAAATACCGTTTGCTGGTACAACGCCACTGACAGAACTGACAGTGGCGATCGGCCAGTTTCTATGCCTTCCACGGCCAGATCATCAGATTTTCTCAACCAACATTCGCATGAGGTTCCAGAAGGTCGCTGGCGCACAGCGCAATGCGCCGACAGGCATCCAGCAGTTGCAGTTGATCCACCACCAGGCCAATACGAATATGCCCCGCCGCGCTCGGCCCAAACGCCTCGCCTGCGAGAACCGATACGCCGTAACCTTCCAGCAGTCGCTCGGCGAAGCGTTGGGCACACAGACCTGTCTGGCGCACATCGACCATCACGAACATGCCGCCATCGGGCAGAACGGGGCGCAAACCCGGGCACTGGCCAAGAATCCCGCATACCAGATCGCGGCGCTGGCGATATTCCTCACGCATCGACGCCACTTGCGGCAAGTCTTTGTCCAATGCCAGTTGCGCGGCGTTCTGCACGAAGTCCGGAATACCAAACAACATGCTCAACGACAAATTAACCAGATGCTCGGCCAAGGGTTTTGGCCCGATGACCCAGCCCACTCGCCATCCGCTCATGGCGTGGGATTTGGACAAGCTGTTGATGGTCGCCGTACGCTCGGCCATTCCCGGCAGGCTCGCCGGGCTGATGTGCCGGCCCTCATACAACAGCTCGCTGTAGACCTCGTCGCTGATCAGCCACAGGTCATGACGAATGCACAACGCTGCCAGTTGCTGCCAGATCTCCAGTGAAAGACTGGCCCCCGACGGATTGTTCGGGCTGTTGATCAAAATGGCCCGGGTTCTGGGCGTTATCCGCGCAGCGACATCCGCCGGGTCCACGCGAAAGCCGTTCTGCGGGCTCACTGGCACAGGCACCACTTTGGCCGCGCACGCACCGATCACGCCTTCATAGGTCACGTACATGGGTTCGGCGATGAGGACTTCGTCACCCGGATCGAGCAAACATTGCACCACCGAATAGACCGCGCACTGCGCACCCGGGAAAACAATGACATGGTCGGCATCCACGGCCTGACCGCTGTGTTGGCGGTGACGGCGGGCGATACTGTCGCGCAGACCGCGGCTGCCGCGCACTTGCGGATAGTGCGTGTCACCGGCCAGCAAACTGTTGATGGCGGCCTGGACGATGGGTTGAGGGGTGTCGAAATCCGGATCGCCGATGGACAACAGCAGTACATCGACGCCCTGCTCGCGCAATTGCAACGCTCGATCGTGAATCTGCCAGGCCGCCGCCCCTTCTCCGGCAATGCGTTGCGTCAAGGCTGAATAGCGCATGTCGTTCTCCTGTCGCGCGAGTTCCCAGCCACAACCCTATCTCAAATCGAGAAACGCGCCACCCGCGTTTTTTAAGCGACGAACGGCATAGCGATGCGGATCAAAAACTGGCCGTTGCATTGCCGCGTATTCGGTCGGCATCTGCGTGGTGACGCGGCTCCGTTCAACGCACAAAATCCCGGCTATTCAAAAAATTAACGCGCATTTCTCAGGAGGTCATCATTCAAAGACCTGTCCTACAACCCTGAAAGTCTTTAGCTGACAGCCTTATCCATAACACCTGATTAAAGTCCGTCACCTGTAATTTCTGACAGGTTCCAAGTCGGTTGATTCGCGTTATAACGAGACCTCTCCTACAGCCCAGCACCGGGTTTGTAGGACGGCCGCGCGAACCACGCCTTTTTTGAAGTAGGACGATTCTGCCGCGCCCACGCCGTCATAGATGATGAATGGGAGATCCAAAATGCATCAGTCCGCTACCGCTTCAGTTCGTTCATCGAAAGCCCCGCTCAAAAAGCTCGTTCAGGAGGTCGATCAACCCAAGAAAGTCAAGCTCACCCCCCGGGAAAAAGAAGTCCTGATGTGGATCGCAGCGGGCAAATCTTCCTGGGAAGTCGCGCAGATCATCAGTCGTACCGAGTCTGGTGTGAACTACCACCTATACAACATTCGCAAAAAATTCGACGTGAACTCACGCTGGATCGCCCTGGTCATGGCGCTGGAACAGGGCTTGATCCGCATGCCTTGAACTTGTCCTCATCAAGGGTCCGCGTGTCATCGACCCTGTTGAGATATTTCATGAATCTGGAATACAAGCCCCAACGCCTGGTATCAAAGACTGCCCCCCAAAGTGCCTGTGGCGATACCCCCGTATCGTACGGGCACCTTGCCGAGGCACCGTCAGGCCCGCACAGTGGATTGTTCACATCCGCCGCAATCTCGAAACGCACGTTGGCCAGACGCGGGTCGAGGTCCTCCAGACTGATGCGTGCCAATTGCCCGAGCGCCAGACCACCCGGTGCAAGCGACTGGCCCTGTGCATCGAGCAGCTTCACGCCCAGCGCTTGCATGGCCCCGGCGCCACCGTCATTGGTCGCACTGCCACCGATGGCCAGAATCACCCGCTGCGCCCCGGCGTCCAGGGCCGCACGAATCAACTCCCCGGTGCCAAACGTGCTACTGATGCACGCATCGCGCTGATCCACGGGGACCAACTGCAAACCGCTGGCTTCGGCCATTTCGATGATCGCGGTATGGCTGTCGGGGAACCAGCCCCAAGCGGGATTCACAAGCGCGCCCAACGGCCCGCGAACCGAGAAAGTACGGCGCGGTTCGCCATCGGTCGCCGCCAGCACTGACGCGACCGTCCCCTCCCCGCCGTCAGCCATCGGGGATTTGATCAACTGCGCATCGGGCCACACTTGCGCCCAACCGAGGGCGATGGCATCGGCCGCGCATTGGGCGCTGAGGCTGTCTTTGAACGAATCAGGGGCGATCACGACTTTCATGGGCATTCTCCATTTCCGATGCATCCAAGCTTCCCACCGACACAAACGATAACGCTGGTCCCCTGCACAAGCGGTCACACGAGTATTGCTCATTTCCACAAACCCGGCGGTTGCCGCGTGACTGGATTGGAAGTTGATCGATTTTTAATTTTGCTCCCTGCACGTGTTCTGGTATTTGATTGAGCCTTTCCACCGGTAAAAGGATTTCGTCATGAGCTACCGCACGCTGGGTCATTCGGGACTGCAGGTTTCCACCCTGACCCTGGGCACCATGATGTTCGGCGAACAGACCAGCACCGAAGATTCCCTGCGGATCATCGACAAGGCCTGGGACCAGGGCATCAATTTCATCGACACCGCCGACGTCTACACCCATGGTCGTTCGGAAGAAATCGTCGGCGAAGCGATCGCCAGTCGCCGTCAGGAATGGGTGCTGGCCACCAAGGTCGGTTTCGGCCCGGTGGACGGCGTGCCGAATCGTAGCGGCCTGAACCGCAAGCACCTCTTCAACGGTATCGAAGCCAGCCTGACGCGTCTGGGCACCGATTATCTCGACATCTATTACCTGCACCGCGAAGACCACAACACGCCACTGGAGGTCACGGTGTCGGCCATTGGCGACTTGATTCGCCAGGGCAAGGTCCGCTATTGGGGCCTGTCGAACTACCGTGGCTGGCGCATCGCCGAAGTGATTCGCATCGCCGACCACCTTGGCGTCGACCGCCCGGTGATCAGCCAGCCGCTGTACAACATCGTCAACCGCCAGGCCGAAACCGAGCAGATCACCGCCGCACAAAACTACGGCCTGGGCGTGGTGCCTTACAGTCCATTGGCGCGCGGCGTGCTCAGCGGCAAGTACGCACCGGATGTCACCCCGGACGCCAACAGCCGTGCCGGACGCCAGGACAAACGCATCCTGGAAACCGAATGGCGCGTCGAGTCGCTGCGCATCGCCCAGCAGATCCAGCAATACACCCAAAGCCGTGGCGTCGGCATCGTCGAGTTCGCCATTGCCTGGGTGCTGAACAACAGCGCCGTGACGTCGGCCATCGTCGGCCCGCGTACCGAAGCGCAATGGGATGCCTACACTAAGGCCCAGGCGGTGAAGATTACGGCTGAAGATGAAGCGTTCATCGATTCGCTGGTGACGCCGGGGCATGCATCGACGCCGGGGTTCAACGACGTGAGTCATTTCGTGCCGGGGCGTAAACCGCGTACCTACTGACGGTACATTTCACTTCTGGGAGCGGGCTTGTCGGGTCGCTCCCACAGGGTTTCGGGTCTTGCCCAAAATGTTGTGAATATTGATCATACGGCCAATATTCTGCACAAAAACCGCGTATCCTCCGCACCCCGTTTCACCTTCAACCACGCGAGGACAGCTTGTCTAAAGGTATCGCTCTATCGGTTTCAGCCTCGGTGCTGTTTGCCGTCATGTATTACTACACGTCGCTGCTCACGCCCTTGAGTGGCGTGGAAATCTTCGGCTGGCGCATGTTGCTCACGGTGCCGTGCATGACCGTGTTCATGGTGATGTCCGGGGAGTGGAAACGCGTCGTCGACATTGTGCGGCGAGTCGCAGTCCGGCCTGTTCTGTTGCTCGCCCTGATCCTCTCTTCGGCCTTGGTCAGCGTACAGCTCTGGCTGTTCATGTGGGCGCCGCTCAATGGCTACAGCCTGGATGTGTCGCTGGGGTACTTCCTGTTGCCGCTGACCATGGTCCTGACCGGCCGGCTGGCCTATGGTGAACGCCTCTCCTACCTGCAAAAAATCGCTGTGTTTTTCGCCTGCCTCGGCGTGATCAACGAGGTGTATCAGGTTGGCGGATTTTCCTGGGCGACCTTGCTGGTGTGCATCGGCTACCCCACCTATTTCGTCGTGCGCAAGCGACTGGCAACGGACAACCTCGGTGGCTTGTGGCTGGACATGAGCCTGACCCTGCCCGTGGCATTCTGGTTCGTTCAAAGCGGTGAACAGAGCTTCAACGTGTTTGACCAGCATCCATGGCTCTCGCTGCTGATCCCGTTGCTTGGCGTGATCAGTGCGTCGGCGCTGGTGGTCTACATCATCGCCAGTCGCTTGCTGCCGTTCAGCCTGTTTGGACTGTTGAGTTACGTCGAGCCCGTGCTGTTGCTGGGCGTCGCGTTGCTGCTGGGGGAAAGCATCAAGGCCGGCGAATGGCTGACCTATATCCCGATCTGGACGGCGGTGCTGGTGCTGGTGTTCGAAGGGTTCAAGCATTTGATGCGACAGCGCAGGCTTTAACCTCACCCAGAACCCGATGTGGGAGCGAGCAAGCTCGCTCCCACAGGTTTACAGGTGTTATGGCTTAGTCGGTGGCCAACACACCACGACGCACCTGGTCGCGTTCGATGGATTCGAACAGCGCCTTGAAGTTGCCCTCGCCAAAACCATCGTCGCCTTTACGCTGGATGAATTCGAAGAACACCGGCCCCATCAGGGTTTCCGAGAAGATCTGCAACAGCAGTCGCTTGTCACCCGATTCGGACGAACCATCCAGCAAAATGCCCCGTGCTTGCAGTTCGCCAACCGGCTCGCCGTGGTTCGGCAAACGGCCTTCGAGCATTTCGTAGTAGGTGTCCGGCGGCGCGGTCATGAAGCGCATGCCGATGCTTTTCAGGTGATCCCAGGTCTTGACCAGGTCATCACTGAGGAAGGCCACGTGCTGGATGCCTTCGCCATTGAACTGCATCAGGAACTCTTCGATCTGCCCGGCGCCCTTGGACGACTCTTCGTTCAACGGGATACGAATCATGCCGTCCGGCGCGGTCATGGCCTTGGAGGTCAGGCCGGTGTATTCGCCCTTGATGTCGAAATAACGGATTTCGCGGAAGTTGAACAGCTTCTCGTAGAAATTGGCCCAGTAGGCCATGCGCCCGCGATACACGTTGTGCGTCAGGTGGTCGATGATCTTAAGGCCCGCTCCGACCGGGTTGCGATCGACGCCTTCGAGGAACACGAAATCGATGTCATAGATTGAGCTGCCTTCGCCGAAACGGTCGATCAGGTACAGCGGCGCGCCGCCGATGCCTTTGATCGCCGGAAGGTTCAGCTCCATCGGACCGGTCTCGATGTGAATCGGCTGCGCGCCGAGCTCCAGCGCACGCTTGTAGGCTTTCTGCGAATCCTTGACCCGGAACGCCATGCCGCACACCGACGGACCATGCTCGGCCGCGAAGTACGAGGCCACGCTGTGCGGCTCATTGTTAAGAATCAGGTTGATCGCGCCCTGGCGATACAGGTGCACGTCCTTGGAACGGTGGGTCGCAACTTTGGTGAAGCCCATGATCTCGAAGATCGGCTCCAGGGTGTTGGGGGTTGGCGATGCGAATTCGATGAACTCAAAACCCATCAGGCCCATTGGGTTTTCGTATAAATCTGCCATTTTGGCGCCTCATCATGCTTTTGGAATTAACAAACGTTAGTTGCTAGCGATGCTGAGGCCGGAGGGTGGCGCGCAGGAGATACCCCGCACACTGCGGGCGAGGAAATCACCAAAGATCAATTGAAACCCGAATATCTTCATTGTCGACCCAAGGCTTTTGCGGGCGAGGCTTCTGCTGCCAGAAGTCGTTTATTCTTGTATGCGTAACCTGATTCTACACAGCGTAAATCAGTTTGTCCGCCTTCTGTATCAAATCCCCTTTTTCCCTGCACGCGCAAGGGGTTTATTGCACAGGAAAATCCCGGCCAGGATCAGCCCTCCTCCCAGGCACATGGCCAGTGTCAGTTGCTCTCCCAACAGCAGCGCCCCGAGGATCACGGCCGTCAATGGGTTCAAAGCGATGAACACCCCGGAACGGGTCGCACCGATTTTGCGAATGCCGTCGTAATAGCCGATATAGGCCAGAGCCGAGCCAAAGACGCCCAGGTACATCAGACTCAACCACTGTCGAGGGCCAAGCTGGACAAGCGCGGCCACACTCAACTCGCCTCGGATGGCGCTGGCAATCCACAGCATCAATGTGCCGAGCAGAATTGACCAGGTCACCGTTTGCAATGGGCCCAGGCTTTGATTCAACGCCTTGGAAAACAGCGAATACACGCCCCAACCGAGCACGCAGCCGAAAATCAGCAGATCGCCGATCCAGGCATCGGCCTTGCCGGCCAAGAGTTGCGGATGGCGGCTGACGATGACCAGGCACGCGCCGACGATACAGATCGCAATGCCGGCAATCTTCGTCCGGCCCAGGCGCTCCTTGAATAGCAGCCAAGAGGCCAATCCGATAACGGCCGGGTTCAAGGCCACGATCAACGAGGCTCGCGAAGCATTGATGTAGTGCAGGCCATAAAAGAAGCACAGGTTGTAGAAAAAGATCCCGCAAAAGCCCAGCAGCGCCAGCTGCAGCCATTGCCCTGGGTTGGGTCGGGCCAATGGGATGCGGGACATCAACAAGAACAGTAATAGTGATGTGCTCGCCAGCAGGAAGCGCAAGCTGGCGGCAAACAAAGGGCTCAGGCTTTCAGCAAGAAACCGCCCAGCCACGAAGGTACCGCCCCAGATCATGGTGACCGCCGCCAGTTTCAAATAAACCGGCGTATCCGTCGGGCTTGGCAGGTATTTCTCATGAGTAGTCATACGTCTTCGGAACGGGTGATGGGCGGTATGGCGTATGATTCGACTAATGCCAAGTCATCGTAAAATGAGTAAATACTCATGACCCTCACCCAACTGGAGATTTTCTCCCTCGTCGCCGAACTGCGCGGCTTCACGGCGGCAGCCCATCGTTTGGGGATCTCCCAATCCGCGGTTTCCCATGCCCTCAAGTCGCTGGAACAGGAATTGGGGGTCGAATTGTTGCGCCGCCATCAGTCAACGGTCGAGTTGAGTGACATCGGCCAGCAACTGCTGCTGCGCGCCCGTGCCATGCTGGGCCTGGCCAATACGTTGCGCCAGGAAGCGGCGGATGCCCGTGGGATGAAGCGCGGCACGTTGCGTATCGGCTCGTTCGGGCCCACGTCTTCGATCAAACTGTTGCCCGATATCTTGCGCCACTACCGCGCCGAGCACCCTGGCATTGAGATCCATATCGACGAAGGTCCGGACCGTCAGGTGATCCAGTGGCTGGAAGAACGGCGAATCGATGTCGGTTTCGTGGTGCTGCCGCAAGAGCGTTTCGACACCGTTGCGCTGGTCGAAGATCAAATGGTTGCGCTGCTCCCGGCTGGCCATCCTTTGGCAACCCGCAACAGCGTCAGCCTGAGCGAGCTGTGCGATGACCCTTTTGTACTGACCGAGGCTGGCTCTTCGGAGCTGGTTTTTCGCCTGTTCAATGCCGCGCGCCTGACCCCCAATATCCGCTATCGTTGCTCGCAATTGCTGAGTACGCTGGATACGGTTGGACGCGGCGACGGTTTGACCGTGGTCGCCGATGGTTCGCTGCCCGAGCACGGTGACAATCGCCATGTTAAAAAACCGCTGTCGCCACCGGTGGCGCGGCAGGTCGGCCTGGCGGTACTCGACCGCCGCCAGGCGTCACCGGCGACGCTGGCTTTCATCAAACTCGCCGAGCGGCTGAGTAACCGGTGAGCGGCATAAGTGACAAGGGCCAACTATCATGGCTCGTACCCGAACTCTTCATGGGAGGCGTTTCGCCCTGCCAGCATTTGAGAGCCCTATCATCGCTACAGGTTTCTTGAATGCCACTGAGAGCCAAAACCCGCACACGCCGCATCAGGATGGCCGTCACTCTGCTGAGCGGATTGCTTCCGGTCTTGTTGGGCACCGCCATCCTTTATATCCAGGCTGGACGGGCGCTCGAACAAAGTGCTCAACAAACCGCCGAAGAGGCCATTCGCCAGTTCGACCTCATGCTCGACAACACCGCCCAGGCTGCCGGGGAATTATTGCCACTGGCCGGGCAAAGTTGTATCGACGTCAATTTGGCCCTGCGTGAACAAGTCACGCGACGCCCCTTCGTACGCTCGACCAACCTGATATGGGACGACGCCATTTATTGCAGTTCTTTGTTCGGCGACTATCACGAAAAGCTCGCTGCCGGGGACTTCAGCCAAGGCCGGTTGCTGTTGATGAAGGGCAACCCGGTCACCCCTGATACTGCGTTGTTGGTGTATCGCCTCGGCAAAGGCAAACAGGGCGCGATGAGCACACTGGACGGTTATCACCTGAGTAACGTGTTGCGCCTGATTGGTCGCCAGACATTGCTGATACTGCAGGTCGGGCCCAATTGGTTGACGGCCGATGGCCAGTTTCATGAAGACGCGCCACCCGCCATGCCAACCGCACAAAACAATCTCGGCTCGTCACATTATGGTTTCAGCGTAACGGCCGGATTTCCCAAAGGCGAAACCTGGCGTTACATGCGCAGTCAGTATCCCCCTCTGTTCAGCTTGTTGATCTTTTTCGGCGTGATTTCCGGATCGCTCGGGCATTTTCTACAGAAGCGTACGTCATCACCGACTCATGAAATGCAACGTGCGCTGGATGCGGCGGAGTTCGTCCCGTATTTCCAGGCGGTCGTGCATGGCGACAGTAAAAAGTTATCCGGCGTCGAAGTACTGATGCGCTGGAACCACCCGAAAGAAGGCCTGGTGCGGCCCGACCTGTTTATTCCGTTTGCCGAACACTCCGGGCTGATCGTGCCAATGACCCGATCCCTGATGCAACAGACCGCCACGTTGCTCGCGCCGCTGTCCGCATCGTTCAAGGAGCCGTTTCATATCGGCATCAACATCACCGCCAGCCATTGCCAGGGCCTCGACCTGGTCAAGGATTGCCGCGAGTTTCTCGACGCTTTCGCCCCCGGCTCCGTGCACCTGGTACTGGAATTGACCGAACGCGAATTGATCGAACCGACAGCCATCACGCATCAACTGTTCGACCAACTTCGTGATCTCGGCGTAAAGATCGCCATCGACGACTTCGGCACCGGTCACTCCAGTCTCGGCTATCTGCGTCAATTCAACGTGGACTACCTGAAGATCGACCAGAGTTTCGTCGCCATGATCGGCATCGATACCCTTTCCAGCCATATTCTGGACAGCATCATAGAACTGGCGATCAAACTCGGCCTGGCAATGGTTGCCGAAGGTGTGGAGACCCAGCAGCAAAGTGATTACCTGACCGCTCATAACGTTAACTTTCTGCAAGGCTATCTGTACGGCAGACCGATGCCTGGCGTCGAGTTCATTAGTGCATTAAGCGATCATTAACTAGCGGTTTTAAGCGATGTGGTAACGTTGCCGTGCACCCATTTGAATCAAAAAACAACTCTTGTTACATGACAGAAAAGACATGATTTACTCTTGAGCAATTAACTACTACAATTTTTCATGCCTGCCGTAATTTGGCGGGTGAGCCATTATCACCGGGTCGCTTCAAGGCTCTTGGCTTATAGCTTTGTTTGCGGTTGGTATCAGCCAAACACACTATTGGAGTAAAGATATTGTCCAGACTCGCTGAATTTCGTGCCGCTGAAAAGGCCCTTCAAGAACAGCTCAAGCAGCTTGAATCCCTGAAGAACGATGCCGGGCTCAAGAAAGAAATCGAATTCGAAGAAAAGCTTCAAGGACTGATGAAAACCTACGGCAAGAGCCTGCGCGACATCATCGCCATTCTCGATCCGAACCCGGCAAAATCCGGTCTGCAACAGGCCGTAGCACCTAAAACCCGTCGCGCTCGCGTGGTCAAGGTTTATCAGAACCCGCACACCGGTGAACTGATTGAAACCAAGGGTGGCAACCACCGCGGCTTGAAAGCCTGGAAGGAACAATACGGTGCCTCGACCGTTGATTCCTGGTTGCGTGGCTAAGCACTCGCGCCGACACACAAAGCCCTGCGAATGCAGGGCTTTTTCATGAATATCCTCTAAATTCAGCGACGAGGGTCGATCAACTCTCTAGTTGCCGATCAACTTTATGCTTAATCCCATTGGGTATCTAAACATTTGTGGGCGCGCTGAAGACCGCGTTTATTGAAGTTTTCAACTAAAGCTTCAAGCCGTTACGTGCCGCCTCTATTTCATCCTGGCTGGTTTTATAAGCGTCGGCCTGCCCCGCATAGGAAAGAACGTAGGCTTTATCGGCGTCCACCGCAGCGACCAATGTTTGCGAAAGCACATGACGTCCGTTTTGCGTGATGGTGCAAGTCGTTTCCAACGCCGGTAATCGGCTCAAGGTTGTCGCATGGATCCGGCTGCACGCACTTTGATAGCCACTCTGATAAAAGCCTTTTTGCACGGACTTGCGCATTTCCAGTAGCACGGCTTCCAGATTGACCTGATGACCGGTTTCCACCTGGGTCATGGTCAGTTCCATCACCATGACCGGCTCGCCAGCCTGATTGTTTTTCACTGCGCGCTGGCGACTGACACCCGCCTTGCCGTCACCTTGCGGCACGTCTTCGATTTGCCAGCCGGTTGGCCAGGGCATGACCGGCGCATCGGCGTGAGCCATGCCGACCGTCGACAGCACGCCCATCAAGAGGAACAACGTTTTACCGAATCGAATCATTGCAATGAACACTCGCCAATTGTGGCCGGAAGTCTGAGCTTCGACCGGCCGTCAGGCAATAGCCGACGGTTTTGGTTTGGTGATGTCAGAGGCCTTGCGTATCATTGTCGCCATTCTTCAGCCCCACTTGTTTTCCGGAGGGCCCATGAGCCTGCAAGAACTGAACAGCTTCCCCGGCGTGACCGCGCAGCCTGATACCGCGACCCAGAACTTCGTGTTCAACCACACCATGCTGCGCGTCAAGGACATCACCAAATCCCTGGATTTCTACACGCGTGTCCTCGGTTTCTCACTCGTGGAAAAGCGCGACTTCCCGGAAGCGGAATTCAGCCTGTATTTCCTCGCGCTGGTCGACAAAAGCCAGATCCCGGCCGACGCCGCAGCACGTACCGAGTGGATGAAATCGATCCCCGGCATTCTCGAACTGACCCACAACCATGGCACCGAGAACGACCCGGAATTCGCCTATCACAATGGCAACACCGACCCACGCGGCTTTGGCCACATCTGCATTTCGGTGCCAGACATCGTTGCCGCGTGCGAGCGCTTTGAAGCGCTGGGCTGCGATTTCCAGAAACGCCTGAATGACGGTCGCATGAAAAGCCTGGCTTTCATCAAGGACCCGGATGCCTATTGGGTCGAGATCATTCAGCCTGCGCCGCTGTGATGCAAAAACCCGTCTTGTGGGCGCTGGCCCAGCGTTGGCGTCCTTGAAATCGCCATCGCCGGCAAGCCGGCTCCCACAATGATCGCGGACACAAAAAACCCCATGATCGCTCATGGGGTTTTGTGTTTTCAGCGCCGGGGTTTACGCCGGGGCCGAGGTGCGAATCAAGTGATCAAACGCACTCAGGGATGCCTTGGCGCCCTCGCCCACGGCAATCACGATCTGCTTGTACGGCACGGTGGTCACGTCGCCAGCGGCAAATATGCCCGGCGTCGAGGTTTCACCACGGGCATCGACGATGATCTCGCCACGCGGCGACAACTCGATGGTGCCCTTGAGCCAATCGGTGTTGGGCAGCAGACCGATCTGCACGAAGATCCCCTCCAGCTCCACGGTCCGCAGCTCATCGGCCTTACGATCCTTGTAGCGCAGGCCATTGACTTTCTGCCCGTCGCCGGTGACTTCAGTGGTTTGCGCATGGGTGATCACGGTCACGTTGGGCAGGCTGTTCAGCTTGCGCTGCAAGACCGCATCGGCGCGCAGCTGCACGTCGAACTCCAGCAGCGTCACGTGGGAGACGATACCTGCCAGGTCGATAGCCGCTTCGACACCGGAGTTACCGCCGCCAATCACCGCCACGCGCTTGCCCTTGAACAGCGGGCCGTCGCAGTGTGGGCAGTACGCTACGCCTTTGTTGCGATATTGCTGCTCACCCGGCACGTTCATTTCACGCCAGCGAGCACCGGTCGCCAGGATCACGGTCTTGGCTTTGAGCTTCGCACCGCTGGCGAAGTGCACTTCGTGCAGCTCACCGTCCTTGCCGGGTAGCAACTTGTCGGCGCGCTGCAGGTTCATGATGTCCACGTCGTACTGCTTGACGTGCTCTTCCAGCGCTACCGCCAGTTTCGGCCCTTCGGTCTCCTGCACCGAGATAAAGTTTTCGATGGCCATGGTGTCCAGCACCTGCCCACCAAAACGCTCCGCCGCCACACCGGTACGAATGCCTTTGCGAGCTGCGTAGATCGCCGCCGAAGCACCGGCCGGGCCGCCACCGACCACCAGCACGTCAAAGGCTTCCTTGGCGCTGATCTTCTCGGCTTGCCGCTCAATGCCGCTGGTGTCGATCTTGGCGAGGATTTCTTCCAGGCCCATGCGGCCCTGGCCGAAGTTCACGCCGTTGAGGTAGATGCTGGGCACCGCCATGATCTGGCGCTCATCGACTTCGGCCTGGAACAGCGCGCCGTCGATGGCGACATGACGGATGTTCGGGTTCAGCACCGCCATCAGGTTCAGCGCCTGGACCACGTCCGGGCAGTTTTGACAGGACAGCGAGAAGTAAGTCTCGAAGTTGAACTCACCCTTGAGCGAGCGGATCTGTTCGATCACTTCGACACTGGCCTTCGAAGGGTGGCCGCCGACTTGCAGCAAGGCCAGCACCAGCGAAGTGAATTCGTGGCCCATCGGGATACCGGCAAAGCGCAGGCTGATATCAGCCCCCGGGCGATTGATCGAGAACGATGGCTTGCGTGCGTCGTCACCGTTGTCGAGCAAGGTAATTTGGGTGGAAAGACTGGCAACGTCTTTCAGTAGTTCGAGCATTTCCCGGGATTTCGCACCGTCGTCGAGGGAGGCAACGATCTCGATCGGCTGGGTGACGCGTTCCAGGTACGATTTCAACTGGGCTTTTAGATTGGCGTCCAACATACGGGCGATTTCCTTTTGATTCTTTTAAAAAAAAACGCCCGAGCGAATCTCGCCCGGGCGTTTTTATTGGGCGGTGCAGCTTGCTTAGAAGGTGCGGAAGTCCGCCCTGATGAAGCGCGTCACAGACTTAGATCTTGCCGACCAGGTCCAGGGACGGCGCCAGAGTGGCCTCGCCTTCTTTCCACTTGGCAGGGCAAACCTCGCCTGGGTGAGCAGCGACGTACTGGGCAGCCTTGATTTTGCGCAGCAGTTCGGAAGCGTCGCGGCCTACACCGCCGTCGTTCAGTTCGACGATTTTGATCTGGCCTTCAGGGTTGATCACGAAGGTGCCACGGTCAGCCAGACCCGCTTCCTCAATCAGCACGTCAAAGTTGCGGGAGATGGCGTGGGTCGGGTCGCCGATCATGGTGTACTGGATTTTGCCGATCGCTGGCGACGTGTTGTGCCAGGCAGCGTGGGCGAAATGAGTGTCGGTGGAAACGCTGTAGATCTCGACGCCCAGCTTCTGGAAGGCATCGTAGTTGTCAGCCAGGTCTTCCAGCTCGGTTGGGCAAACGAAAGTGAAGTCAGCCGGGTAGAAGAAAACGACAGACCACTTGCCTTTCAGGTCAGCGTCCGAGACTTGTACGAAGTCGCCGTTTTTGTAGGCGGTCGCTTGGAACGGTTTAACTTGGCTGTTGATGATAGGCATCGTTGACTCTCCATCGGGGTTAAGAAGTTGATGGGGAGAACTTTACTCACTCGACGGACGGTTGGCTCATTGGCAAACCTCATGCCGCTGATTGGCGTTGGCTATTAGCCAACCTTATTAATAGAAGAAAAGCGTATTTACGGGCCCAACGACTTTTCCGCGAGGCGGGCCATGCCCAGGAACGGACTGGCTTCGATGTAGCGCATGGCCGACTTCATGTCCTTCCAACCCACATAGCTCATCAACGACTTCAAGTCCCAACCACTCTGATGCGCCCACGAGGCAAAGCCGCGGCGCAACGAGTGACTGGTGTAGTGCTCGGCCGCAAGGCCCGCACGCCCCAATGCCTGGCGCAGCAGGGGAATGACACTGTTTGGGTGCAGGCCCTCCTCGCTCAAATGCCCCCAGCGATCGATGCCGCGAAACACCGGACCACGGACCAATGCCGCTTCACCGATCCAGTCGATGTAGGCCTGCACCGGACATAAACGCTGCAGCGCGGGTGTCTGGTACGTCTTGCCAAGGTTCTCGCGGTCACTCTTGCTGCGCGGCAGGTACAGGCTGATGCCCGAACCGGCGCTGGCCTGCACATGCTCGACCTGCAGGCGACACAACTCATCGCTACGGAACCCACGCCAGAAGCCGAGCAAAATCAACGCGGTGTCGCGCCGGGCGCGGAGCAACCCCGGACGATCACCCTCAGCCCTGGCCGTTTGCGCCTCTTGCTCCAGCCAGCCGATGACTTGCTCAAGGTGCTGCAGTTGCAGGGGCTCGGCCTGTTTCTCCTGAGCCGGATGCAGCGCACGAATCCCCTTGAACACCTTGCGCACCACAGGCGCCTTGGTTGGGTCGGCGAACCCCTGACTGTTGTGCCACTGGGCCAGCGCCGACAACCGCAACTTGAGGGTATTGATCGACAACACGCCGGCATGGGCCACCAGATACCGCGCCACGCTATCGCCCGTTGCCGGCAGGAACCCGC
The DNA here is from genome assembly GCF_058792515.1 of Pseudomonas sp. MT92. Lineage (NCBI taxonomy): Bacteria > Pseudomonadati > Pseudomonadota > Gammaproteobacteria > Pseudomonadales > Pseudomonadaceae > Pseudomonas > Pseudomonas sp. MT92. The sequence continues at coordinate 131,282 of NZ_JBXAFA010000004.1, read as the reverse complement.
CCCAACTGACTTCGAAGTGCTCAATGGCGGCGCGATAGCTGCGGCGGGTGTTGTCGCGCGTCGCCGCTTGCAGGTAACGATCCAGCTCACTCATGGGTCCAACTCTCGAATGCGTACCGCTTTTACGGGTGAAAAACCGGTTTTCCGATGATCACACGGGGTAATACCAGTATATCCCGTGTTATTCGTCGCCTGTATTTATCTTTTAATATTCGATGGTACAATGCGTAATACGGCATTACGTACCACACATCAAAATCGCAGGAGTAATCATGGCCCGTGGCGGCGTTAACAAAGCAGTGGTTCAAGCCGCGCGTCTGGCGATCCTCGCCCGTGGCGAAAACCCGAGCATCGATGCAGTACGGATCGAGATGGGCAATACGGGCTCCAAGACCACGATCCATCGCTATCTGAAAGAACTGGGGGAAGGCACTCAACCTGATGACACGGAAGCGCCGGAGCCTATCGACGATGAATTACTGGCCCTGGTGTCACGACTGGCGCAACGCCTGAAGGAACAGGCACAAGAACCTATCGACCAGGCCCGCGAGCAGTTCGAACAGCAACGCAAGGACCTGGAAACCCGGCTGCACGAGGCCGAGCAGGCCAATACGCAATTGCAGCAGCACTACGAACTCCAAAGCCTGGCACTGGCCCAGGAATCCGAGGCCCTGCACAGCACCCGCTCCATGCTGCAGACCGAACAAACCCGCAATGCCGGACTGAACCAGGCACTGGCGGATTTCGAATTGCGCTTGCAAGACAAGGACGAGCAGATCCGCTCGCTGGAAGAGAAACACCTGCATGCCCGCGACGCGCTGGAGCACTACCGCAACGCCGTTAAAGAGCAGCGCGAGCAGGAACACAGCCGCCATGAAAGTCAGGTGCAGCAGTTGCAGATGGAATTGCGCCAGGCTCAGCAGAGCGCCCTGGTGCGCCAGGATGAAATCACCCAGTTGCACCGCGACAACGAGCGCCTGCTGACCGAAAACCGGGGAACCCTGCGCGAGCTGAGTTCGCTGCAAGAGCAGCTCAAGCAGAGCAACAGTCGCCAGGATCAGTTACTGGAACAAGCCAATCGCGTTGACGGCGAACGCACCCTCCTCCAGGAACGCCTGCGCGTCGCCCTGCTGGAAAGTCAGTCGCTGAAACAGAACGTCGATGAACAGCTGCAGATCAACAAGTCGCTGGAAATCGAATTGATCAAGGCACAGGCTGAACTGGAAGAAAGCGAGCGCCTGGCGGCTGCCGTTGCGACAGCGCCAGACACCGCCAAGGACGATTAGCCGGCAACCGGCGTGCGCATGGTGACGAACTCTTCGGCGGCCGTCGGGTGCACGCCGATGGTCTCGTCGAAGTGGCGCTTGGTGGCGCCAGCCTTCAAGGCAATCGCCAGGCCCTGGACGATCTCGCCCGCCTCTGGACCGACCATGTGGCAGCCCAGCACCTTGTCGGTCTTGGCATCCACCACCAGTTTCATCAGCGTGCGTTCCTGGCATTCGGTCAGGGTCAGCTTCATCGGCCGGAAACGGCTTTCGAAGATCACCACATCGTGCCCCGCGTCGCGCGCTTCTTCTTCGGTCAAACCGACGGTGCCAATGTTCGGCAAGCTGAACACCGCCGTCGGGATCATTTTGTAATCCACCGGACGATACTGCTCAGGCTTGAACAGGCGACGGGCCACTGCCATGCCCTCGGCCAGTGCCACGGGTGTCAGCTGGACGCGACCGATCACATCACCGAGCGCCAGAATCGACGGCTCAGCGGTCTGGTACTGCTCATCCACCTCAACGAAACCTTTCTTGTCGAGTTTCACCCCGGTGTTTTCCAGCCCCAGGTTATCCAGCATCGGACGCCGGCCGGTGGCGTAGAACACACAGTCAGCCTCCAGGTGCCGGCCGTCCTTGAGCGTCACCTTCAGGCTGCCGTCGGCCTGCTTGTCGAGGCGCTCGATGTCGGCATTGAATTGCAGGTCCATGCCGCGCTTGGTCAGCTCCTCCTGCAAATGCTTGCGCACCGAACCGTCGAAACCGCGCAGGAACAGTTCACCGCGATACAGCAACGTGGTTTTCGCGCCCAGACCGTGGAAAATCCCTGCGAACTCGACGGCGATGTAGCCACCGCCGACCACCAGCACACGCTTGGGCAGCTCTTTGAGGAAAAACGCCTGGTTGGAGCTGATCGCGTGCTCATGCCCCGGAATCTGCGGAATCTGCGGCCAGCCGCCGGTCGCGATCAGGATGTGTTTGGCACTGTGGCGCTCGCCATTGATCTCGACCGTGTGCGGGTCGACGATCATGGCGTGACCTTCATGCAAGGTCACGCCACCGTTGACCAGCAGGTTGCGGTATATGCCGTTCAGGCGATTGATCTCGCGGTCCTTGTTGGCGATCAGCGTCGCCCAATCGAACTGCGCTTCATCCAGGCTCCAGCCAAAACCCGAAGCCTGTTCGAAGTCTTCGGCGAAGTGCGCGCCGTAGACCAGCAGTTTTTTCGGCACGCAGCCGACGTTGACACAAGTACCACCCAGGTAGCGACTCTCGGCCACGGCCACTTTCGCGCCGAAACCGGCTGCAAATCGGGCAGCCCGCACACCGCCAGAGCCGGCACCAATCACATAAAGGTCAAAATCGTAGGCCATTTTCTATCTCCTCGGCAGGCCATCAGCATACCCGCCGCCATGGGTTGGGCAAGCTCTGCTATCGATATGGGGCCCGAAAATGAAAAAGCCACCCGTAGGTGGCTTTTTCAGTACAGGCAGCTCAGGCGCTATCAGTAAGCCTTGCCAGTCTTGTAGAAGTTCTCGAAGCAGAAGTTGGTCGCGTCGATATAACCTTCGGCGCCACCGCAGTCGAAGCGCTTGCCCTTGAACTTGTAGGCAATCACGCAACCGTCCTGCGCCTGCTTCATCAGGGCGTCAGTGATCTGGATCTCGCCACCTTTGCCCGGATCGGTCTGCTCGATCAGGCTGAAGATGTCCGGCGTCATGATGTAACGACCGATGATCGCCAGGTTCGACGGGGCATCTTCCGGTTTTGGCTTCTCGACCATGTTGCGCACGCGGTACAGATCATCACCAATCAGGTCGCCTGCAATCACGCCGTATTTGCTGGTTTCTTGCGGGTCGACTTCCATGATTGCGACGATGGTGCAGCGATACTGCTTGTACAGTTTGACCATCTGTTTGAGTACGCCGTCACCTTCCAGGTTGACGCACAAGTCATCCGCCAGCACCACGGCGAACGGCTCGTCGCCGATCAGCGGGCGACCGGTCAGGATGGCATGGCCCAGACCTTTCATTTCCGTCTGGCGCGTGTAGGAGAACGAGCACTCATCCAACAGGCGGCGGATACCGACCAGGTATTTTTCCTTGTCGGTGCCCTTGATCTGGTTTTCCAGCTCGTAGCTGATGTCGAAGTGGTCTTCCAGAGCGCGCTTGCCACGACCGGTAACGATGGAAATCTCGGTCAAACCGGCATCCAGAGCTTCTTCGACGCCGTACTGGATCAGTGGCTTGTTTACCACCGGCAGCATTTCTTTGGGCATGGCTTTAGTCGCTGGCAGGAAGCGAGTACCGTAACCGGCTGCTGGGAACAAGCATTTCTTGATCATAAAAGTCCTTGAAAGGGCTGTGTGTACGAGTTTCGGCGCAGTCTAATCAGGCAGCGAGCACCTTACAATGCCCCGCACTGGCTAACCGATGCCATCATAGAGAAATATTTCAGCGGATAGTTCCGCTGGGAGCTCCGCAGATTGCTCAGCAACCTGTTATTGATAGCAGACACTGCCAGACTTGCACGGTTTGTCATCTGAACGGGCAATCGGCCCACCATACGCCCATCCGCACCCGATGCGTGCATTTGGCGTTATCATGGCGCGATTGAACCAGCCAACGAGGCAGATAGATGTCGGCAGCAAAGAGCGTCAACGGTTTCCTGATCAACAAGGCAATGGATGGACAATGGTGGGTAGGCACTGTCGCCGGTGAGAATATTGCCGGGCCCTTTCCGACCGAAGCCATGGCGATTGAAGTGGCCTCGGTGCTGGAGCTTGAGCACCCGGAGCCCAAGCGACGCGGCAAGGACAAGCACTGATCGGCACCCAAGCCCTGCCATTGCGCAGGGCTTTTTCATGAAAACCGGCAACAAGTGGCCTATCGCTATAACCTTTTGCTGCCGGCGCTGTCACAGCTTTTGCCCACCTCTTTGACGACGACAACGACATGACTAAATTTTTGCCACTGATCGCGGTATTGGCCCTGAGTGGCTGTGCGACGTCCCAAACCACGTACTTGAATAACGGCGAACAGGGTCTGGCCATTGATTGTTCCGGGGAAGCCAACTCCTGGGCCACCTGCTACGAAAAGGCCGACGCCTCGTGCGCCGGCACCGGTTACCGGATTGTGGGCACCGATGGCACGCCCGCCACCAAGGAAAGCGACAAAACCCTGGGCGTCGACGTCGGCAACTACAAGAATCGCAGCGTGGTGGTGGTCTGCAAGTAAGGCGTGCGGCCTTTACATGTGGATTTCGGCGAACTTGATACCCAGGCCCCGTACCGTTTCGATCAGGTCGTCGAGGCGATTGAAGGATTCCACTTCATCGTTGTCGTCCACCAGAAAAAAACTGCGCCCTCCGCTTTTCTTGAAAAAAACGATCCATTCGCCCGGATCTGCCGGGTTCTGAATCACGTGGGTGCCAGAGACCTGCCCCTTTGAATGGCGCTCCCGTACTTGCTCTCGCTTCATGCTCGACTCCAGAAATGACAATGCCGCCAAAGTCTTGCTTTGACGGCATCGGTGCTGACCGTTGGTATTGTATCAGCCGGAAATGCACTCGGTGGCAGCGTCGCGCACATCCCGTGGGCGCAGGGGCACGTTGGAAATACGCTCATGCAGCTTGATACTGCTGCCGCCGGAGCGATGTTCGATATCGAATACGGCGGCCGGCCCGGACGAGAACTTCTGCGGCACGATGACTCGAACGTCCTCTTTATGCGTTTCTATCTGCAAGGCACCACGGCTGCTGGCGAGCTTTTCGCTCAGGCATTGCGCGTACTCATGGGGCTTCTTGCCTGAAATCACGTTCATGGTGGGCAGGGTCTCGCTGATCTCCGCGACACTTGCACACCCACTGATTGCCAGAAACAACGGCAGGACCCACGCACCCCACTTCATATAAAACCTCCAATAAAGACCCTCGGACAGCAAAGACGCTGTTTTTCTCCAAGGCCCACTGTATTTAATGCCCAAGGATTGCCCGATATCGGTTTTTTATTGCCAAATCGGACCTCAACGACCCGATAATAACGCCTGCGGGCTGATAAACTGCGCCAATCGCCCATTGCTATCGTTTTGATTTTGTAGAAAAAGCCCTTCTGGAGGCGCCCATGAAATTTATCCACCAGCGCGAGCACCTCAACGAAGACGACATCGTCGTCATCCAATGCTCCCAAATGTGCAACATCCGCTTGATGAACGACGCCAACTTCCGCAGCTTCAAGAATGGCGGCCGTCATACCTACCACGGTGGCGCGTTCGACACCTTTCCGGCCCGCATCACCGCGCCGAGCACCGGTTTCTGGAATATCACCATCGATACCGTCAACCGCCGGGCGATCAGCGTGACCCGTAAACCGACCCTGACTCACTCGATCAAGATCATCCGCCGCACCAGCTCGAAATTGAGCTGAGTGACGCCCCAGTCCGCACACAGACAGGTATGACCGTGGCCCAAACGACCAAATACGTCATCAAATACAAGCTTAACGGCGAACGTCGCTTCGAGTTCGCCCAGCTTGAAAACGGCACGGCAGAAGAAGCCAAAGCCGCGCTGGAAGCCATTCACGGCCAGAGCGAAGACGTCATCAGCGAGATCAGCGTCAGCAAAGCGCTGTAACACCCTGTGGAGCGGCAACATGGATGTCTGCTCCCGGCGTTGATCATTCGCGTCATGGCATCCCTCGCCTGCACAGCGAAAAACGGCTTTCCCCAGGCATTATTTCCACAATGCATCATGGATCACCATGAACCCTACCACCCCTGATCTGTTCGCCGACGCGGAACCCGTGCAGCAACCCCGGCGTGAGCAAATCGGCGAACAGTCATACATATTGAGAGGCTTTGCCTTACCCTGGCTGGAACGTTTGCTGCCGGCACTCGAGGCTGTGCTGGCTGCGGCACCGTTTCGGCAGATGATCACGCCGGGCGGGTTTACCATGTCGGTCGCCCTGAGCAGTTGTGGCGCCTTGGGCTGGACCACTGACCGCAGCGGTTATCGCTATACGCACCACGATCCGCAGACAGGCGAGCCGTGGCCGGACATGCCGGAGATTTTCTTGCAGTTGGCCCAGGCCGCCGCGCAAGAGGCTGGTTTCAGCGAGTTTCTCCCCGACTCCTGCCTGATCAACCGATACCTCCCAGGGGCGAAAATGTCTTTGCATCAGGACAAAAACGAATGCACCTACGCCGCGCCGATCGTCTCGGTATCGCTCGGCTTGCCAGCAATGTTCCTGTTCGGCGGTTTTGAACGCAGCGATAAAAGCCAGCGTGTCCCGCTGCTGCACGGCGACATCGTGGTCTGGGGCGGCGTTGATCGCTTGCGCTATCACGGTGTCCTGCCGATCAAGGAAGGCCAGCATTCACTGCTGGGTGAACAGCGGATCAACTTCACCTTCCGCACGGCGGGATGAACCTGTCGAATTTGACCGCAAGCACCGGAGTGTGACGGCACGCCGACGTGGTTAATCTGCCGTAAACAGGTCAACGGACTTCCCGCCATGACAAGCCATACGACAAAAAACACCGCTGAACTCGACCCACGCTGGGCCGCCGTCGTCGCTCGCGACCCACACGCCGATGGGCAATTTGTCTATGCCGTGAAAACCACCGGCATCTACTGCAATCCCAGTAGCCTGGCGCGCTTGCCGAATCCGCAGAATGTCGAGTTCTTCGACACGGCCGAACAGGCACAAGCAGCGGGTTATCGTCCGAGCAAACGCGCGGCGAAGGATCAAAGCGCCGTGGCCGCGCAGCATGCCGCCACCGTGGCCGCCGCTTGCCGGCAGATCGAAAGTGCACAAACGCTCCCGGCCTTGAACGAACTGGCCGAAACAGCGGGACTGAGCAGTTTTCACTTTCATCGAGTGTTCAAGGCTGTCACCGGCCTGACACCCAGGGGTTACGCCGCTGCCCATCGTTCCCGCAGGGTTCGGGAGTGTTTGACGGATGGCGGTTCGGTAACCGACGCGCTGTACGACGCCGGCTTCAACTCCAACAGCCGTTTTTATGAAGCAGCGGATCAACTGCTGGGCATGAAACCTGCGGATTATCGCGCGGCCGGCCAGAACAACGACATTCGGTTTGCCGTCGGCCAATGTTCCCTGGGCGCGATCCTGGTGGCGCAGAGCGAGCGCGGGGTTTGCGCCATTTTGCTGGGGGACGATCCGCAGCAACTGGTCTGCGATCTGCAGGACAAGTTTCGCCGGGCCAATCTGATCGGTGCCGATCAAGACTTCGAGCAATTGATCGCCAGGGTTGTGGGTTTCATCGAGGCCCCGGCGCTGGGCCTGGACTTGCCTCTGGACGTGCGTGGCACGGCGTTTCAGGAGCGGGTCTGGCAAGCCCTGCGGGACATTCCCGTCGGCCGCACGGCCAGCTACGCCGATATCGCCCGGCAAATCGGCGCGCCAAAAGCCGTTCGCGCGGTGGCCCAAGCCTGTGGCGCGAACAGCCTGGCGGTAGCGATTCCCTGCCACCGCGTGGTGCGCAGCGATGGCAATCTGTCGGGCTACCGCTGGGGCGTAGAGCGCAAGCGGCAGTTGCTGGAACGGGAAGCGCAGTAGCGGTAAACACGGCGGTAAATCCTGCAGGGCAACGCGTCCCCTTATGGGATCTGCCGCAGGCAGGATGGCTGGTTTGTCAGCGGTTGACGTCGACGACAACCCTGCCCCGCAGTTGGCCGGCGAGCAAACGTGGCGCCGCGTCAATCGCTTCGCTCAACCCGATTTCGTGGCTGATCAGTGGCAACAGGTCAAAGTCCAGATCCCGGGCCAGACGATTCCACGCCTCGACCCGCTTGGCTTTGGGTTGCGTCACGCTGTTGATGCCCGCCAGGGTCACGCCACGCAAGATGAACGGCGCGACAGAGGCCGGGAAGTCCATGCCCTGGGCCAGACCACAGGCAGCGACCGTACCGTTGGCCTTGGTGCTGGCGCAGGCATTGGCCAGGGTGTGACTGCCGACCGAATCGATGACCGCAGCCCAGCGCTCCTTCGCCAGGGGCTTGCCCGGCTCGGACAGCGTGGCGCGGTCGATGATTTCGCTGGCCCCCAGTTGCTTGAGGTAGTCGTGTTCCGAAGTACGGCCGGTGGACGCCACCACGCGATAACCCAGTTTGCTCAATAGCGCGATAGCGAAACTGCCTACGCCGCCATTGGCGCCCGTCACCAGGATTTCGCCTTGCTCGGGCGTCACGCCGTTATGCTCCAGCGCGAGGATGCACAGCATGGCCGTGTAGCCCGCCGTGCCGATGGCCATCGCCTGAGCGGCGGTAAACGCCTTGGGCAGCGGAATCAGCCAGTCGCCATTCAGGCGTGCCTTCTGCGCCAGGCCGCCCCAATGCCCCTCACCCACCCCCCAGCCATTGAGCAGGACGTTGTCACCCACCTTGTAGTCCGGATGCCCGCTGACTTCGACAGTGCCCGCCAGATCGATCCCTGGCACCATCGGGAATTTTCGCACCACCGGGCTACTACCGGTGATCGCCAGGCCGTCCTTGAAATTCAGCGTGCTGTAGGCGACACGTACAGTCACATCGCCCTCGGGCAATTGGTCGTCATGGATCTGCTGCAGCCTGGCCCGGTAACCGCTGTCGTCTTTCTCGATCAAAATACCTTGGAACATGACTGTCTCCTGGTGTGATTATTTGTTGTGGCTTGAATTAAATACCACATCGCAAAAAAATGCCGCATTCGACTTTAAGCCAATCGATAAAACCTCGGAGCCTTTCCATGACCTGCGGGGATGCGTTTTCCGGTGCTCAGGTCGGCTGGCCCTGCCCGCCGCGAACCGCTACCGGACCCATCGCGCATTTGGCGCCGCTGGCGGGCTGCTTCGCCGCTGATTCAGCGTCAAACAAGACTGGCCTCGGGACAGTCATTGCTGCTACAAAACCGCTTGAACCGCCCTGCCCGGTTTCAACGTCGGAGACCTCAAAAATGAGCCTATGGCCAGACACTCGTATTCTTGATCTGTTCGGGATCGAGCTGCCCGTTATTCAGGCCCCCATGGCCGGTGCCACCCAGTCATCCATGGTGATTGCGGCAAGCAATGCCGGCGGCCTGGGCTCGATGCCCGCCGCCATGCTGAGCATCGAGCAATTGCGCGCCGAGTTGACGACCATTCGTCAACACAGCTCACGCCCGTTCAACGTCAACTTCTTCTGTCACCAGCCGCCGGCTGCCGATGAGCAACGCGCGCGTGACTGGAAAAACCTGCTGGAACCCTATTACCGGGAGTTGGGCGTCGACTTTGAGGCGCCGACGCCGGTGTCCAACCGCGCGCCCTTCGATGTCGCGGCCTGTGAGGTGATCGAAGCGTTTCGCCCCGAAGTGGTCAGTTTTCACTTTGGCCTGCCGGAAAAATCCTTGCTGGATCGGGTAAAAGCCACCGGGGCAAAGGTGGTGTCTTCGGCCACCACCGTCGAAGAGGCCATCTGGCTTGAACACCATGGCTGCGACGCGATCATCGCCATGGGTTACGAGGCAGGAGGACATCGCGGAATGTTTCTCAGCGATGACCTGAGCAGCCAGGTCGGGATCTTTGCCCTGGTGCCGCAAATCGTCGATGCGGTGCAGGTACCCGTGATTGCCGCTGGCGGCATTGCCGACGCGCGAGGTGTCGCGGCAGCCTTCATGTTGGGCGCTTCGGCGGTGCAAGTGGGTACGGCCTATCTGTTTACGTCGGAAGCCAAAGTCAGTGCGTCTCATCACCAGGCGTTGCGTACCGCCCGGGAGAGCGAGACCGCCGTCACCAACATTTTCACCGGGCGCCCGGCGCGCGGCATCCTCAATCGGGTCATGCGTGAACTGGGACCGATGAGCGACAAGGCGCCGGCCTTTCCACTGGCCGGCGGCGCGTTGATGCCTTTGCGGGCGAAGGGCGAAGCGGATTTCAGCAATCTCTGGGCCGGACAGGCATTCCCTTTGGGTGTGGAAATGACCACGGCAGCGTTGACCCGACGACTTGCTGAAGAAGGGTTGGCGAAATTGCTTGGACGCTGACGATTCCTCAAGTCAACACAAACCTGTGGTGAAGGGGGCTTGCCACAGTCCAATGCCCCCAAGTTCCGTTTGCAGGCATTTCGCTATATATTCTTATATATAGCGTTGCCCCTCTATGTAATGCCTGCCACGGAGCCGTTTCATGTCCCATAGCGCCTCACGTTTCGCCCCTGCTTGCCTGACCAGCCTTGTCGCGGTGTTCGCCTTCGGCTGCGCCCAGGCGGACGAAGTCCAGGTGGCGGTCGCTGCCAACTTCACCGCGCCGATCCAGGCCATCGCGGCGGGCTTCGAAAAAGACACCGGTCACACGCTGGTGACCGCCTTCGGCGCGACGGGTCAGTTCTACACCCAGATCAAGAATGGCGCGCCGTTCGAAGTGCTCCTCTCGGCGGACGACACCACCCCGAAAAAACTCGAAGACGAAGGCGACACGGTCAAGGGCTCGCGCTTTACCTACGCCGTCGGCACCCTGGCGTTGTGGTCGGCCAAGGAAGGCTACGTCGATGCTCTGGGCAAGGTCCTGAGCGACAATCAATACCAGCATCTGTCCATTGCCAATCCAAAAGCCGCTCCCTATGGCCTGGCGGCCACCCAGGTACTGGCCAGGGAAGGTCTGACCGACAAGGTCAAGGACAAGATCGTTGAAGGCCAGAACATCACCCAGGCCTATCAGTTTGTCTCCACGGGCAATGCCGAGTTGGGTTTTGTCGCGCTGTCGCAGATTTACAAGGACGGTAAAATCACCAGCGGTTCGGCCTGGATCGTTCCGGCCAGCCTGCATGACCCGATCAAACAAGACGCGGTGATCCTCAACAAAGGCAAGGACAATCCGGCTGCCAAGGCCCTGGTTGACTACCTTAAAGGGCCGAAAGCCGCCGCCATCATCAAGTCCTACGGTTACCAACTCTAAATGACGCTATCGAGTGCCGATTTTTCCGCCATCTGGCTGACCCTGAAACTGGCGTCCCTGACGACCGTCATCCTGCTGGTGATCGGCACTCCGATAGCGTTGTGGCTCTCGCGCACCCAATCCTGGCTGCGCGGCCCGGTCGGGGCGATCGTCGCCCTGCCCCTGGTGCTGCCGCCCACGGTGATCGGTTTTTATCTGTTGCTGGCGCTGGGCCCGAACGGCTTTGTCGGCCACTTCACCCAATCGCTGGGGCTGGGCACCCTGACCTTCAGTTTCGCAGGGTTGGTCATCGGTTCGGTGCTGTACTCGATGCCGTTTGTGGTCCAGCCCCTGCAAAACGCTTTTTCCGCCATCGGCACCCGCCCGCTGGAAGTGGCCGCGACCCTGCGCGCCAATCCCTGGGACAGTTTTTTCAGCGTAACCCTGCCGCTGGCCCGCCCCGGCTTCATCACCGCCGCCATCCTCGGCTTCGCCCACACGGTCGGCGAATTCGGCGTGGTGCTGATGATCGGCGGTAACATTCCCGATAAAACCCGAGTGGTCTCGGTGCAGATCTACGACCACGTCGAAGCCATGGAATACGCCCAGGCCCATTGGCTGGCCGGCGCCATGCTGGTGTTCTCCTTTGCGGTGTTGCTGGCGCTGTACTCCAGCCGTAAAACCAAAGCGGGCTGGAGCTGATCGATGATTCAAACGCGCCTGAAATTGAGCTACCCGGGGTTCCACCTCGATGTCGACCTGCAACTGCCCGGCCGTGGTGTCACCGCACTGTATGGCCATTCCGGGTCCGGAAAGACCACCTGCCTGCGCTGCATCGCCGGCCTGGAAAAGGCCGATCAAGGCTTTATCCAGGTCAACGATGAAGTCTGGCAGGACAGCGAAAGGAAGATTTTCGTGGCGCCGCACAAGCGGGCCCTGGGTTACGTTTTTCAGGAGGCCAGCCTGTTTACGCATTTGTCGGTGCTGGCCAACCTGGAGTTCGGGCTCAAACGTATCCCGAAACCCCAGCGTCGGGTCGACATGGCCCACGCAACCGAACTGTTAGGCATCGGCCACCTGCTGGATCGCCATCCACAACACCTGTCGGGCGGGGAACGCCAGCGAGTCGGCATCGCCCGCGCCCTGCTCACCAGCCCGAAACTGTTATTGATGGACGAACCGCTGGCGGCGCTCGACGCCCAGCGCAAAAGCGAAATCCTCCCGTACCTGCAACGATTGCACGACGAACTGGACATCCCGGTGTTGTATGTCAGCCACTCCCAGGATGAAGTGGCGCGCCTGGCCGACCACCTCGTCCTGCTGAGCAACGGCAAGGCGCTGGCCAGCGGCCCGATCGGCCAAACCCTGGCACGCCTGGACTTGCCACTCGCGCTGGGCGACGACGCCGGCGTGGTGATTGAGGGGCGCGTCTGTGCCTATGACAGCCACTATCAATTGCTCACCCTGCAACTGCCCGACACGGCCTTGAACATTCGCGTGGCGCACACGCCAATGGCCACGGGCCAGGCGTTGCGCTGCAAGGTTCAGGCGCGGGATGTCAGCCTGAGCCTGCACAGCGCCGAGCACAGCAGCATCCTCAATCTTCTGCCGGTCACTGTGGTCAGCGAGATGGGCGCCGACAATGCCGCCCATGTACTGATCCGTCTCGACGCGGCGGGAACCCCTTTGTTGGCGCGTATCACCCGCTTCTCCCGCGACCAGTTGAATGTCCATCCCGGCCAGCAACTCTGGGCGCAGATCAAAGCCGTGGCGGTGCTCGCGTAAAGGCATTGGCACGACTGAGGCGGCGCGGGGTCAATGCCTTTAACGGCCCCCTGACTCCTCGCCAAGGACAATTGCCATGCCCGATGCGCTGCCGTCCGACCTGCACTACGTGGATGACACCCAACCCGGAATCCGCCGCCAGAAACAGCGCGGCAAGTTCTGCTATTTCGATCCGGCGGGACAACGCATCACCGACCCGGACGTGATCCGGCGCATCAACGCGCTCGCGGTGCCGCCGGCCTACACCGACGTGTGGATCTGCGCCGACCCGCGCGGGCACCTGCAAGCCACCGGCCGTGATGCCCGGGGCCGCAAGCAGTACCGGTATCACCCACGCTGGCGTGAAGTTCGCGATCTGGACAAGTATTCGCGCCTGCGGGATTTCGGCCTGGCCTTGCCGAAACTGCGCAAACGGCTGGAAGCCTTGTTGGCCGCGCCGGGTTTCAGCCGCGACAAGGTCATGGCCACGGTCATCACCTTGCTCGATGCCACGCTGATCCGCGTCGGCAACACTCAATATGCCCGGGACAACCGCTCCTACGGCCTGACCACGCTGCGCAACCGGCATGTCGAGATCAACGGCAGTGCGATCCTGTTCCAGTTTCGTGGCAAGAGTGGCGTCGAACATCAGATCACCGTTAAAGACCGGCGACTGGCACGCATCATCAAGCGCTGCCAGGAGATCCCCGGACAAAACCTGTTTCAGTACCTCGATGAAAACGGCGAGCGACACAGCATTACCTCGTCCGACGTCAACGCCTACCTGCAAACCCTGACCGGTGCCGACTTCACCGCCAAGGACTACCGCACCTGGGCCGGTAGCGCCCTCGCCCTTGCGGTGCTGCGAGAGTTGCAATGGCAACCGGAATCGGAGGCGAAGCGGCACGTGGTGGAGATGGTGAAAAACGTCGCCCGACAGCTAGGCAATACGCCGGCAGTGTGCCGCAAGTGCTACATCCATCCGGCGGTGCTCGAAGGCTTTGTGCTGGGTACGTTGGCGCAGTTGCCCAGGCCGCGCATGCGTAAAGGCCTGCGCGCCGAGGAAGTCGGATTGGCCATGTTGCTGGAGAAACTGGTGTCTGAGCCGACGAATTGACTTGTCTATTTTTTGCACGATTACAAATGACTTCTATAGTTGATGTGTAAACGAATCAGCTGCGGTGACGCCATGGAAGACATTTTCGTCGTGAAGCGATGCAACAAGATCATCATTCATGGCCGCCGGGCCGGAGAAACCGCTCACTCGCCTCCTGACGCCGCTGTCTGGTATCGCATCGCCGATACCCGAACCCACGGTTTCATCGGTGACGGTTACGATCTCGAGGAAGACGCCCGGCACGTTTGCCGACAGCTCAACGCCAGGTCACACATCATGGCCCGACAAGGCTGATGAGCTTTAGCGTGCCTTGTAGGGGTCTATACTGAAAGGAGCTGAAGGACCAGCAATCCATCGGTAGAAAGCTCGCGCCCGGCGGGCTTTTTACTGCCAACTGCCAGGTTTCTCAAACGGAGGTGTTTTCCATGTCCGAAAAAGAGTCCATCACCACCCTGCTCACCCTGCTCGACTCGCGCCAGGTTCGCTTGGCTGCGGCGTGCAAGGAAATCGCCGACTGGGTCGATCATCAAGGCGGACATCCGACAGCCCTCAGAATTCGTGATCGCCTGAACGACATCGAAAAGGATACGCCGCTGATTCGCAACACCCTGTCGTCGCTCAAACCTGTCGAGCCTCCGCTGCCACGGTTCAGATGATTCGAATCGCACATTCGATGCTAAGGCGCGACCCGATGTAGCAGGCATGATTGGCGAGATTATCGTCACCGGTTGCGTGCCTGCCTGATTGTCTTCCTTTCTCCCCTGCCCAGCCCCGCGCCGGGATTTTTTGTGCCCGGGTCACGACCGAACGTCCCCGACCGTGAGTGGTCAAACGCTTACACGTCACCAAGGAGACGTTCTGATGGTCACTCACTTCAAAGTCAGCGGGCATTTGGCCTGCGGTCACAAAGGTACCCATCTCACCTCGACCCGCGAACTCAACCGGGTGAAATGCAGAAGCTGCCGCAACACCGAGGTTTTCAAGGAAGCACGCCGAAACGAACGTAACGCGGCACGCCGCGCCGCCCGCAAGGCCAAAGTCCCACACATCGTCACTGACTGGCGCCAGGCCTGGACCGAACGGTTGTCGGCCATGGCGGGACGGCAAAGATTGCCACGGGGCTTTGGTAGTCAGGCTTACGTCTAGACAAAAAATTCGGGCCGATCACATCGGCCCGAATTTCATGGGTCACAATCCGGCGGACTCGCGAGGCTGATGTCCGACACGCTGCAGTGGCGATAGTCAGTTTCCTCGACTAGGGTCTCAAACGTATCGAACTGCGGTGCCTTTATTGGCAGGAGCCTGATCAAGGAGGAAGCGATGTCACCCACGCGTAGTGCCGAACACACCTATCGTCAGTGGTCCAGCCCTATCCTGCTGGAACTCAAAGCGCGAGAGCACCAGTTGACCCCGTCGGACCGCGAAGCGCTGCACAATATTCTGCTGGAAAGAAGGCTGATAAACACTGGCAATCCAGCAGGCCCGGATCGGCGCAAGGCAGCGCCGCCCGATGATGCGAACCGTTAAAAACAGCTGATGTTGCAAAGCCCGATCCCGATGTCGGGCTTTTTCATTCCCCCCCTCAAGGTGCACCGCACGCCCCCTGCGCGGCGATGCTTATGAGACTGGTACGCAGTCCGTAAACTCGCAACATCTCGCGGATATGGCGATTCGCACTGCAATCAAATACCAGAGCAAGTTGATGGGTCGTCGCCTGAAACGGACGACACCGGTCAACAGAGGTGAATCCACGGTTGTCCAGCATGCGAATACTCCTGTTCACAAATGAAACAGGGCAGGCAGCAGGCCCCGGACTGTGCCTGCCCCTGTGCGTCAGAAGTCGACCGTCGCGGACAGTTGCAAGGTCCGCGGATAACCTGGCGAAAACGCGCCATACGAAGCAACGCCCGACCAGTACTCACGATCGAACACGTTCTGCACCGTGGCGCGGAAAGTCGTCGGCCGGCCTTCGATTTTCGTCGCATAACGGGCGCCGGCATCGAAACGGGTCCAGGCGTCCAGCTCCTGGGTATTGGCCTGGTTGACGTACTGACTGTCGGTATAAATCGCACCGCCGGTGAGGGTGAACCCTTCAAGCCATGGCGTATCCCATTCGGCCCACAGATTGGCCTGCACGTCTGGCACACCGACCGGTTTGTTGCCACGGTTGGCGGCTGTCGCCGAATCGGTCAATTCGCCGTCGAGCACCGTCACGCCGCCCATCAGGCGAGTGCCTGGTGCCACCTCGCCGAACATGCTCAACTCGATCCCGCGGTTGCGTTGTTCGGCTTGTACCGAAAACACGTTGCCGGCGCCGATTTCACCGCTCGGTTTCTCGATCTGGAACAACGCCAGGGTGGTCATGAAGGTGCCGTGTTCGTATTTCACACCGAGTTCATGCTGCTTCGATTCATAAGGCGCGAATGTCTCGCCGGCATTGGCCGCCGTCCCCGGTGCAATATCCCCTTTGCTCAAGCCTTCTACATAGTTGTAGTAGAGGGAAACGTCTTCCCAAGGCTTGACCACTACACCGACCAGAGGCGTGTTGGCGCTTTCGTTGTATTTCGAACTGACCGAACCCGCTGCGTTGTAGTTGCGAGATTCGATGTCCTGCCGACGCACGCCAAGGGTCAACTGGAAACGATCATCGAGCATGGACAGTGTGTCGGTCAGCGCAACGCCTGACAGTTCCGACTCGGAGATGCGCAGCACCTTCGGTGAGTTGATGTATTGCTTGGGCACATCGACCGGGTGATAGATGTTCGAACGGATCTCGGTGCCATTGGTGATTCCCCGGGACAGCTCATCCTGATATTTAGTCGCCATCAGCGTCGTCGTGTGGGTGATCGGCCCGGTGGCGAACACACCACGGATACCGGCGTCCGCCGTTGAGCGATCAACGTTGAACTTGTAGTAGCCCGGAATATTGCTGGTATCGCCAGCGTCGTTGAGGATTCTAGGCACCTGGTCGGACAGGCGCTTGACGTCGGATTTGCCGCCACCGGCGTGGGCAAACACAGTGACCGTGTCGGTCAGGTCATATTCGCCGCCAAGCAAGGCCGACTGCTCTTTGGTGTCCGACCAGCCCCAGTCCTGCGGCAGGTTGGTGCGGCCATTCGGCGCGGACGGGACATCGATGCCCGGCGCCACCGTGAATGGCCGCGACGCCGCCTCGAAACTCTCTTTCTGGCTGATGTAATCGAGGTTCAGGCGCAAGCGCTCGCCACGGTAATCAAGCGCGATGGCACCGATACCGAGGTCGCGGTGTTGATCGTCGATGGCCGTGTCGCCACCCTGCAGGTTGCCGTTGAAGCGCACGCCAAATTGATTGTCCGTGCCAAAGCGACGGCTCAGATCCAGATGACCACCCACCTGGGAATCCGAAGCGTAAGTGGTGGTGACCCGCGTCAAGTCTTCATCCAGCGGACGCTTGGGCACGATATTGATCACGCCGCCGACGCCGCTGTTGGGCGAGATGCCGTACATCAACGCCCCTGGCCCCTTGAGCACTTCGACCCGTTCGGCGTAGTCGGTAAACACGCGATAGTTCGGCGCTACGCCATACACACCGTCGAATGCCAGCTCGCCAAGATTGCCTTCGCCGATCGGGAAGCCGCGAATGAAAAACGAATCGACGATACCGCCGGTTTGACCGGTGGAGCGCACCGAAGGATCACGCTCCAGCGCATCGGCAACGGTCACGGTTTGCAGGTCGGCAAGGGTCTTGGCGGTGTAACTGGTGACACTGAACGGCGTGTCCATCACATCCTTGTTGCCCATCATGCCCAGGCGGGCTCCCCGTGCAACCTGGCCACCGGCGAAGGTTTCCGGCAACGACGTCGGGCCGCTGTAGGAAGCGTTGATGTGAGTGGTGTCGAGCGTCAGCGCGTCCGGGCTGTCATCGGCCGGCGTGGCTGGCGCGACGTTAGAACGCGGGTCGGCGGCAACGTCTTGTTGCTCGGGGCTGGCGGCCCAGGCGCTGGCGCTTCCTGCGACCAAAATAAAATTCAGCATGGCGGTACGCATGGCAAGCGTTAGCACGCGCTCACCGCTGGGACGACTGACAACAGGCATGACGTGGAGATCCTTTCATCAATAGGAAATGGTAATCACTCCTATTGCCAGTCAATTCACGAAAAAGTATCACCCCCGGAAAAGTTTTTTGGATGGGCCCGGCGAGGGTCAGGCGTACAGCCGCTCCAGCGGTATCGCGACCCTTGGTAACGCGGGGTCGAATGCATGCCGGGTGGTCTTGTACGGAAAGAGTTCACCGCGGGCGATGGTGGTGAATATCTGCGCCACTTCGAATGCCTGCCCTGTCTGCCAATGCCGCACACAGACCCGCGGATCGGTGTAATCGAGCTGGATGCAGGGCACCCGCTTCAAGCCCAGTTGCAACGCGGCGTTGAAGCGGTGATTACCGTCCATCACGATGCCGCGCGAACGCTCGACGATGATCGGTTCCAGCCAATGTCCCGCACGAACGATCAACTCACGCAACATCGTCACATTGGCCGGATCGACCTGCTCCGACTGCAGCACCTGGCACAGTGGCCACAACGCAATCTGATAACCCTGTTCCATGATGATCTCCTGATTGGCCAAGGGTTCAACAGGCATCGACACGGGCAATGGGCGTGTGCTGGCGGGCGACATCGAGCAGGCGCTGGGCGTGCTCGATCAGCGGCAAATCGACCATCTCACCGTCCACTTGCACCGCGTGACTGCCCGTGGCCACCGCGCTCATCACCCGATCGGCCCAGGCCAACTGACGCGAGTCCGGCAGGAAGGCGCGCTGCACCGTGTCCAGTTGCGCGGGATGGATGCACAGCTTGGCGCCGAAACCCAGCGAACGCGCGTAATGCGAGTCCCCGGCGACCACCGCCAAATCGCTGATCGCCGGCGTGACACCATCGATCGGCGACGGCAAATCGGCGGTGCGCGAAGCCAGCACAATGCGGTTGCGGGCGAACAGAAACGCCTCGGGTATCTGGCTGCAGTTGATATCGAGGGAAAAATCCAGTGAACCAAACGCCAGGCGTGCCAGGCCGGGGATCGCCGCAATTGATTCGACCTGCTGTAGCCCTTTGGCGGTCTCGATGATTGCGACGATCTTCAGCGTCGGCTGCCACTGCCGCAGACGTTCGACCACTCGGCTCAAGGCCTCGGGGCACTCGGCCTTGGGCAGGAAAATCCCGTTGCAGCGCTGCGGGTAGCGCATGTCGTTGAGCCAGGTCAGGTCCTGGCGAAACAACGTGCTGCTGACGCTGTTGAGGCGAATGTAACGCTCGCAGGCAACGCAAGGCGTAGTCTCCTGCCAGGCCCAGATGGCGGCGCGGGCGGCCGGTTTGCTGTCCGGGTGCACGGCGTCCTCAAGATCGAGAATGATCGCATCGGGCCCCGCTTCGACCGCTTTGGAAAAGCGCTCGGGACGATTACCCGGCACGAACAGGTAGCTGATCGCGAGTGGGGCCTTGCTGCTGAGTCGATCGAATTGCATGGCGTTGCTCCTTGGCGTGAACCAGTCGTGGTTTTTGAACATTTTCCGGCCCCGTCAGCGTCAGATCCGGGTGCTCGTCCGGGGCCTCTTGCAACAACCCTTAACGCCTTGGGGATCAAGGCATTAAAGGACTTTTTTATTTCGGGACGACCGCTTCCTTGAGCGTGTAAATACACGTTCATTGAGTGGCCTTGCGCCGGTCGTTATTCAAAAATATTTGAAAACCATACTTGATAATAGTTCTCGTTCGCAATATTGTTCGCTCCGCCAAGAGGAACTACCCTCGCTTCAAAGCGCGTTATCAGCACCTCGGGAAGTACAGGCCAGTGATGTCATTTGAATCTCAGTTGCCGGCCATCTACAGGGCATTACCCGTAAACGGGTGGCCAATCGGAACGTCCGTACAAAACTAATGGAATGAGGTTCCAATGCGATTTTTTTGCGATCCATTTATTACGGTCAGCGTTAAGCATCCAACTTCAGCTATCGCCTGGCACCCGCCTCCGAATGTCTAAACCTTGCTTCTAACGAGTAAAAGATTTCGATAGCAAACAGTGATCAACCTATCAGTGGCGACGTTGTTTTCGACGCCAGGGGTTAACGATGCCTACAGCAACTTCATTGCCAGTTGAACAACTAACAGAAGTTCACCATCCACACATGTTAAAACCGCTGATCGACCCGGTCATTTCCACACTCATCAACAAATTCCCGGGTAGGCTGGCCGATTTGGTCAAACAACATGGTTCCCCCTTGAATCTGGTTTGGCCCCATGCCTTTGAATTAAATACACAGGCTCTACTGGCCGTATTGAAACGCTACAACGTGCCTTACGCCATCTTCTATGGCGCCAAGGCCAACAAGTCCCAGAGCATGCTCGGCGCAGCGGCGAATTCGGGGATCGGCGTCGATGTGTCAAGCATCCACGAGCTGCAAGCGGCGCTGCGAGCCGGTACACCCGCCGCCAAAATCTGCGCCACCGGACCGGCCAAAACTGCGGTATTTCATCAGGCACTGGTCAGCGCAGGTTCACTGATTTGCGTCGATTCGCTGGAAGAGTTCGATCATCTGCAAAGCACTGTCGAAGCACGGCGCCCCCTCACCAAAGCCAGGGTTTTACTGCGTTACAGGCCCAAAAGCAGTCCACAGAGTCGCTTCGGCATGAGCTCGCAAGACTTGCTCGACAGTCTTCAACGGCTGACCAGGAGCACTGATGCTTTTCACTTCGAGGGTTTCCATTTTCATCTGGGCGGCTATGGATTCGAATCCCGCGCACAAGCGTTACGCGAGGTCACCGGGTTCATCGAGGCGGCTCGGGAAATGGGCCTGAGTCCGCAGATGATCGATATCGGTGGCGGTTTGCCGATTCGTTATGTCGAGCCGCAGACCTATGCCCGATTCTTACAGAACGACAATCAACCGAGCCATTATCACAACCAGAAAGTGCCCGACGCCTATTATCCCTACGGCGCAGAACTGACGGCGCCACAATGGTTGACGTTATTGCTGGAGGCCGAGCATTCACCCGGACTGTCCATATCCAATTATTTAAAACTGCAGAATATAACCCTGGCGCTGGAACCCGGGCGGAGTCTCGTCGATCAAGCAGCGATTTCATTGTTTCGCGTCACCCGCACCAAACAACTCGCCGACAACAAAACCGTCATCTTCGTTGAAGGCAGTAGTTTCAGCGCGTGCGAAACCTGGTTTGCCTCTGAGTACCTGGTTGATCCGATCCTTATCAGTTCACACGCCCCGCCCCACACCCCGACTCAAGCTTATATCGCCGGCCATAGTTGCCTGGACGATGACGTTATCAGTCACCGCCTGATTAACTTCTCGACTGCACCACAGCCAGGCGACTTATTGATTTACATCAATACTGCCGGCTACCAGATGGACTTGCTGGAAAACGAGTTTCATCGCCATCCCCTGCCCCGGCGGTTGACGGCGACCTGTTGTACGGAAGGTAACTATGCGTTTTCACCTGACTACTAAAGGGAACAGTTGAAATGATATTGAATAAAACTTCGGATCTTATTGGTAACACACCGATGTTGGGCATTGAAGTTCCGGATACCCATGCACGTTTGTTGTTGAAGATTGAAAAGAACAACCCCGGCGGCAGCATCAAAGATCGCATGGCACGCAATATGGTGTTGGCGGCGCTCAAGTCCGGTCGCCTGAAACCCGGCGGCGTGGTCGTCGAATCGTCCTCCGGCAACACCGGGATTGGGCTGGCCATGGCAGCGGTGGAGTTTGGTTTGCACTTCATCGCCGTGGTCGATCACCACGCCGCACAAGACAAGATCGCCGTGATGAAGGCACTGGGTGCGGACATTCGTTTCGTCAAAGGCACCTATCGGGAAGATGAAGTCGCGGTGGTCGAGCGGCAACGACTCGCCGCCGAACTGGCCAGTGAAATTCCCGGTGCCGTGTTCATGAATCAGTCCGATAACGCGGCCAATGCGGGTGGCTACAGTGATTTCGTTCGCGAAACCATCGCCCAGGTTGAAGGCGTGATTGGCGCCTATGTCGGCTGCGTCGGCACCGGCGGCTCGATGACCGGCATCGCTCGCGGCCTGAAACTGCATAACCCGGACACCATCACCGTGGCGGTGGAACCGGCCGGCTCCATCGTGTTCGGCCATCCCGGCTATCCCTACTACCAATCAGGCACCGGCACGCCGGCCGGCGACACCGTCGGCCTGGTGCTCGACTACAGCTGCATCGACCTGGGTGTGCAAGTCACCGATTCCCAGGCCTTCGAAACCGCCCGCTATATCGCGCGCAACCTCGCCCTGTTGGTGGGTGGCTCAACCGGCGGTGCGATCTTCAAGGCGCTGGAACTGATCCACAAAGGCGTGCTGACCGGCAACGTGGTGGTGCCAATCGCCGACGGCGGCGAGAAATACCTGCACACGGTGTTCGACGAGAAATGGCTGCAAGAACGCGATCTGATCGATCCAGGCATTGCGCCGCAACTGGATGCCTGGCTGGGCAAGACCCAATGGCTGGAATCCTTCTCCGCACCGCTGCAATTGAGCGTCGCATGACTCACCCATCACACAGGAGCACCGCTCGATGAATGTGTTGAAAGTCGCCATCTGTGGTGGCGGCAGGACCGGCCATCTCAACGCCATCCTGTTCAAACAACTGCCCAATGTTCAGGTTTCGATGCTCACCGGCAATCAGGAGATCATCGAACGGCACGCCCGCCAGTCGCCGATGCAGGCGCTGTTGCCCGACGGTTCGACACTGGAGGCCCGACTGGATCGCGTGACCACCGATGCCAGGACAGCCGTCGAGGATGCCGACATCGTCATCATCACCGTGCCTGCCCATGCCCGACCGCAAACCTTGCAAGCCATCGCGCCGCATCTGAGTGCAAGCAAACCGGTATACATCGGTGCGATTCCCGGTTTCTGCGGTTTCGACTGGCTGGCCGAAGCCACCCTGCCCGACCGTCCGAACCTGGTGATCTGGGGCATGAAGGATGTCCCGCATACCGCGTTCGAACTGGCGCCGGGGCGCTCGATCAAAATGGGCGGCGGCAAAAGCCAGCTGTATGTGGCGACCCATGCCAGGGAGTCGCAGGCATCACGCCGACAGCTGCAGGAAATGCTGACCCGGCTGTACGGCCCTTGCGTGACGATGCTGGAACACTACCTGGAGATCACCCTGACCCCGGGCAACCCGATCATGCACAGCTCGGTGATCTACGGACTGATCGGCCCCTACGGCCAGTGGCACCGCAAGATTTTCCCGCAACCCATGTGCTGGTGGACCGAGTGCCCGGAACTGGGCGCCTACTTCCTCGAACGCATGGATCAGGAAAGCCAGGCGTTGTGCGCGGTCATCAGTCAGCGTCTGGGCATCGACCTGTCCTCGGTCAAATCCCTGAAACAGGAAATCGTCGACGCCTACGGCGGGCAAATCCGCGACCAGAGCAGCATGCTGGCAATCCTGCGCACCAATCAGGCCTACAACGACATCCTTGCGCCGATGGTGCCAGCCGCCGACAACCGCGCCGGCTACGTGATCGAACGCGAGAGCCGGGCCTTCAACGAAGACGTCGCCTACGGCCTGGTGCTGTTGGTGGAAATGGCCAGGCGCTTCGACCTCAAGGTGCCTTACATCGAAGAAGTCTTGCACTGGAGCGTTGGCTACATGCAGGGCCTGCGCGACTCGGCACTCGACTACTTCCCCAGCCAGTGGCCACGCCCGGCAACCGCCGCCTGACCCATTCATTCAATTTTTCGACGAGCAGACCGCTGATATGGATGACTTCAAGACACTGATCGCCTACTCCCGCAAAAACGCGATGCGACGCTTGATTCGCTGCCTTTTTGCCGAAAATATCCTCGACCGTTCGGCCCTGAGCTTTTCCGACGAGGGCCACCAGGCCACTTACCCACTCAAGGGCGGCCGCGCTCACCTGGCCTTTTCCGACATCGCCAACGGTCCGGCCGACACCGTGGTCAACGACGGTGACGTGGTGCTGGTCACCGACGACGGCGTACGCCAGGTCATCACCCGCCATCAGGACATGCTCGATGTGCTGCGCGCCAGTTTCGACTTCGAACCCACCGACGAGGGCGTGGCCGGACTGAAGGCCGACATGGAAAACAGCCTGACCAACGACGCGCACGCCCGTCAGCATCGCCAGCAATGGAACGCCCGGTTGCAGCAGGCCGCCAGGGATCAGGGCCTCGCCAGTTTCACCGACTACCTGCGCCAGCAGGCCAACACCAAGGACGCTGCGATCCTGCTCGACCAGTGGGGTTCGCTGGAAGGTCATCCGTACTACCCGACCTGGAAATCGCGCCCGGGTCTGACCGATGCCGAAATCGAGCAACTGTCCCCCGAGTTCAATGCCCAGGTGCCGTTGCGTATCGCCTCGTTGCGCGCCGACAACGCGAAAAGCGAGAGCATGCCGCACGTGACCAGTTACCACGACTGGTTCGCCAGCCATTTCCCGGCGCAATGGGAACAATGGAAAGCCTCGCTCAACAGCAAAGGGCTGGACGAACGCCAGTGGCTGCCGTTGCCGATACACGCCTGGCACTTGCAGGCCTATGTCCTGAAGACGTTCGCGGCGGAAATCGAAGCGGGGATTCTGATCACCGACGGCCCCGATATCGCCACCCTGCCGACCATGTCCTATCGCACGATGATGCCGGTGCTGGACAACTGCGCGCCGCTGATCAAGCTGCCGATCGCCGTGTGGATGACCAGTGAACTGCGCAGCCTGCAAGCCAAATCGATTCACATGGGGCCGCGCATCAGCACGGTGATCACCAGGATTCTTGAGGCGGAAAACGGCTTCGATCAACGTCTGGAAATCTTCCCGGAAGAAATCGGCGTGCGTTACAGGAACGCGATCACTCAGGACGATCATCCCGGCCGTCATCTGTCCGTGGTCTATCGCGCCAGCCAGCCAGCGTTCGAGCGCACCGACGATTGGCTGCCGATTACCGTGGCGTCACTGTTCACCCGCTTGCCCGGCAGTGGTCGGCCGCTGTTCACCGATCTGATCGAGCGCGACGGCGTGCGGGCGAGCCCTATCCAGGTTGAACACTGGTTCCGTGAGTACGCCACCGTGGTGACCCACCCGGTGGTGGCGATCTATCTGATGTATGGCATCGGCCTTGAAGCGCATCAGCAAAACACCATGGTGCTGTTCTCCCCCGACGGCAAAGCACGTAGTCTCCTGATCCGCGATTTCGGCGATGGCCGCACGTACGCTCCGTTATTGGAAGCGCGTGGCTACCACCTGCAGCCCCACGTACAGCCGGGTATTCTGCCGACGGTGTTCCGCGGCGATATCGAGCCGGTGCGCATGTTCGTGCTCGACGCGGCGTTCCTCACGCATCTGCACGAGATGGCGCTGTGGCTGACCAAGGAATACGGGTTGAACAACACACGGCTGTGGGAAGTGTTGCGCGAAGAAACCGATCTGGCCTTCGAGGCTGTGCGCCACCGTGTGTCGCCGGCATTGTGGGAGGTCGAACACAAGGCGTTCGTCGAAGACCCATGGCCAACCCGGTCGTTGCTGCGCATGCACTTGATGCAATACAGCAACTATCGTTTGCAACACACCCTGACCAACCCGCTCGCTAGCGTTTAACCGAGGCTGACTCATGTCCCATGCAGGTGTCATCCAGGGTTCAAGAGTACGAATCCTGATTTATCTTCTATTTGCGATCCAATTGGTATCGATGGGTGCGATGGAAATGAGCGGGCCGTTCTGGCCTGTCCACCTGCGTGGGCTGACCACTTCGGAGTCGGTTTTCAGCTTCGCCAGCATCGCCGTGTACGTCGGGCCGATGCTGGGCATTATTCTGACCAGCGCATTCTGGGGCCGCATCGGCGATCGCTACGGTCACAAGTTGATGATGATCCGCGCCCTCGCCGGTTTGTCGTTGACCCAACTTGGGCTGGCGCTGTTCAGCGACATTTGGGTCATTCTGATCCTGCGTTTTTTGCAAGGCGCGTTCGCCGGCTACATCGCCCCGGCACAGGCTTATGGCGTCAGCATCGAGGCCCCTTCGCGGCGGGCGCGGTTGTTCGCCATCCTGCAGATCTCGACCAATGTCGGTTCGTTGCTCGGCGCCGTGGTCGGCGGATTGATCCTCGACTACGCGACGTTCTTCTGGATCAACATCATCGCCTCGGCACTGTGTGCGGTGTGCACCGTGATCGCCGCCGTGACCTTGCCGGACGTGCCGCCGGTGAAGAAAGCCCCGACCGCCGACAAGGCAACTCCCACCGGCCGTTCAGGCAGTGTGTGGCAGGGCTCGCCACTGCTGTCGTTACTCGGTGTGATGGGCATTCTGCTGCTGGCGCGGATGCTGCCGCAGACCGCCTTCTCGCTGTATGTCAGCTCGGTGTTCGAGGTCAGCCACTCGGTGGTCGGCCTGTGCTACGGCTTGCTGGCGCTGGGCTTCATTCTCTCGGCCACGGCCTGGTCGCGCTATTTCGAACACCGTGGTCAGCAGGAAACCCTGCAGCACATGACTTACGTTGTGCTTGGCTGCATCGCTCTCACCGCTGTGGCGGGCATCACGCGTAATCCGCTGGTATTTGTTGTCGCCTACTTCATCTGGGGCGTGCTGCTCGGTGCGACCACGCCGGTGCTGATGGCGCTGATCTCAAAAACCGCCGACAGCTCGCAACAGGGTCACGTGCTGGGGATTGCCCAGGGCACGGCGCAATTTGCCTCCATCGCGGGGATTTCAGCCGGGGGCTTGCTCAGTCAGGTTTACGGTCTGCAATACACCTACCTGTTCGTGTGTCTGGCCTATGGGGTGGCGCTGATTCCGATTGTCGCGCTGCGCTACTGGCCGGCGGTCATGCAACCGAGCCATGCCCCGCCGGGGGATTGATCAAGGAGTTCGTGCTTTGAACATTGAACAACTGCGCGCCGATACGCCCGCTGTCGCGCAACTGATCCACTTTAACAATGCCGGCGCGGCGCTGATGCCGACGCCGGTCATCGACACCGTGACCCGCCACCTCCAGCTCGAAGCACGCCTTGGCGGGTATGAAGCGGCCGCGCAATGTTCGGCCGAGCTGGAAAACGTGTATGGCGCCATCGCCCGGCTGATCAACGCTCAGCCGGACGAAATCGCCGTGATCGAGAACGCGACCCGCGCCTGGGACATGGCCTTTTATTCGTTGCCGCTGCAAGCGGGTGATGTGGTGCTGACCTCGACCACCGAATATGCCGGCAACTACATTCCTTACCTGCAACTGAAGCAGCAGCGCGGCATTGAAATCCGCGTCATTGCCAACGATGAGCACGGTCAGGTGTCATTGCCGGCACTGAAAAAAATGCTCGAGGACGAACGCGTCGCGTTGATCGCCTTGCCGGTGATCGCCACCAACGGCGGTCCCGTGCAACCGGTCGAACAGATTGGCGCCCTGGCCCGCGCTGCCGGCGTACTGTTTCTGCTGGATGCCTGCCAGGGGGTCGGACAGATGCCGATCGATGTGAAGAAAATCGGTTGCCACATGCTCGCGGCTACCAGCCGCAAGTACCTGCGCGGACCGCGGGGCATGGGATTCCTGTACGTCGAAAGGTCCTTGTGTCAGAACCTCGAACCGGTCTTTCTCGACCTGCACGCCGCATCGCTGCAGACATCCGACACCTTCGAAATCCGCGCCGATGCCCGCCGATTCGAGAACTGGGAGTGCAACGTCGCCGCCAAACTGGGCCTGGGTGCGGCGGTGCAATACGCACTGGCCCAGGGCGTGGACCCCATGTGGTTGCGAATTCAACATTTGGCCGGCTACCTGCGTCAGCGCCTGGCGGATATCCCGGGCGTCACACCGCGCGACGTCGGCAGCCTCACATCAGGCATCGTGACATTCACTCATCAGGGCAGCAGCGCGGCGCAGGTTCAACAGTGGCTGGCGGCACAGGACAAGCGCATCAACGTGTCGACCTCGACCTTCCGTTCGACCTTGATCGATATGCAGCACAGGGACTTGCTGGAGGTCAGTCGCGCTTCGCTTCATGCCTACAACACCGAAGCGGAAATCGACACGATGATCGCCGCACTGAGCTGTCTGCCGGGCGCCTGACGGGGATACCAATCGGCGCTTGCGTCGCAGCCGGGTTGCAAACTAGAATTGGGAATACTTCTCAATTGCATAAAGCTGCAGCCATGAGCGAAACCCTTCCCGCGAATAACAACCATCACCTGCGCGCAATCGAAGCCCTGTACAGCGGCCATCACGGCTGGCTGTACGCGACGCTGAGAAAAAAACTGGGTAACGCCATGGATGCGGCGGATCTCGCGCAGGACACCTTCACCCGTATCCTCGCCTCCCAGGTCACCGTCATCGAACAGCCCCGCGCCTACCTGAGCTGCGTGGCCAAGGGCATTCTGGTCAACTGGTATCAACGCAAGGCCCTGGAACGCGCCTACCTGGATGCCCTCTCCCATTTGCCTGCGCCAGAAGTGCCTTCGCCGGAGTTGCGCTTCATGGTCCTGGAGACCCTGCACGAAATCGACGCGATGCTCGACGCGCTGCCGCCACTGGTCAAACGTGCGTTCCTGCTCTCGCAGATCAGCGGCCTGAAATATGACGACATTGCCACGCAACTGGGCGTCTCGCTGATCACCGTCAAACGCTACATGAAGCAAGCCTTCGTGCAATGCCTGTTGCTGGTGGAATGAATGCTCACCCACCGCAACGCGCCGCCCTCCGATCGACAGGCCCTTGAAGAAGCGGCCGACTGGCTGATCCGCTTGAGTGAAGGCGAACTGAGTGACCCTGAACGCGCCGAATGGGACTGCTGGAAAGCCAGCACCCCCGAGCGCGGCCGGGCCTGGGCGCGGGCGCAGTTGTTGCAGGGCAAACTCGGTGGACTGCCACCGTCTCTGGCGATGTCGGCGCTTGATCGCCCAAGCAGCCCGGAACGCCGTGCGGCGCTGGGCAAACTGGCCATGATCCTGGCGATCCTGCCGGTTGGCTGGGCCAGCTGGAAGCTGGCAGAGTCCCGACAATGGTCGGCCGACTATCGCACGGCTGTCGGCCAGCGACGCGAACTGACCCTGGCCGATGGTTCGAAAATCACCCTTAACACCGACACCGCCATCGACGTGCTGTTCGACACCAACCAACGCCACCTGCACCTGCGCGAAGGCGAAATACTGGTGCAGACCGCGCCGGACAATTCACCGTCGCCCCGGCCTTTCCTGGTCAGCACCCGCCAGGGCCGCCTGCAAGCGTTGGGCACGCGCTTCACCGTTCGCGAACTGCAATCACGCACTCGCCTTGCCGTCCTGGAAGGCGCTGTAAAGGTAGAGCTGGCAGATGATCGCAAGGGAGCACCGCTGATCATCGGTGCCGGGCAACGCACCGACTTTTCTTCCAGCACCTTCGGCCCGGTCAGCGTCGCCGGCCGCTCCGCCGGCGACTGGACGCAAGGCATGTTGATGGCGGACAAGATGCGCCTGGCGGACTTCGTCGACGAGTTGACGCGCTATCACCGTGGTGTTGTGCGCCTCGACCCGGCCATTGCCGATCTGCGCATTTCCGGTGCCTACCCCATCAGCGACACCCAGCGCACCTTGAACATGCTGGCGCACACCTACCCGATCCATGTCAGCGGCCATTTGAATGGCTTCTGGGTCATGCTTTCCCCCACTTGAGTCGCCGAAAAATATTGCCGCACCGGTGATACTTTTTTTGATCTCGACTGGCTATGGGGGAGAAACACTTTACCGTCCTGTTTATAGGTCCATCCATTCATGCCTGCTGCACGCCTCCTGCGCCCGGATCGTCAGTTCAAACCAGTGATTCGCAGTGCGTTGCTCAGCCTTGTCCTGATCGGTGTCGTTTGCCCGTTTGCCTTGGCCGTCGTGCCTGTCCAACTGGACTCTGTCGCGGTCCGTGCCTACGACATTGCCTCCGGGCCGCTGGGCGCCACCCTTTCCAGCGTTGCCGTCGAGGCCGGTATTGCGCTGTCGTTTCAGCCTTCCCTGACCGAAGGCCTGACCAGCCCTGCACTGATCGGCCATTTCACCGCGCAAGAAGCCATCACTCGCTTGCTGGACGGCAGTGGCCTGGACATGGTCTTGCTCAGCGATGGCAGCTACTCGCTGGTACAGCGCCGGGTGACGCTGGATGAGACGGCAGTCATCGGTACCGACCAACGCGCCGATGCCCTGCCGCAGGTGTATGTCGGTGGCCAGGTGGCCGGCGGTGCCCGTCTGGGTATTCTCGGCAATACCGACGTGATGGATGCTCCGTTCAGCATCAGCACCTACACCTCGGCACTGATCAAGGATCAACAGGCCGTCACTGTCGGCGATGTATTGGAGCGCGACTCCTCGGTGCGTTCCACGGGGCAGGCCGGGGGCATCGTCGACTCGTTTTTCATCCGTGGTTTTCCCGTCGGTGAAGGCAACCTCGGTGAATTGGCGTTCGACGGCGTCTACGGTGTCGCGCCCAACTACCGGGTGTTCACCGAGTACGCCGAGCGTGTCGAACTGGTCAAAGGCCCCGGTGCCCTGCTCTATGGCATGTCGCCCAACAGCGCAGTCGGCGGTGTTATCAACGTGGTGCCCAAGCGCTCCCTCGATGAAGACCTGACCCGTTTCACCGCCAGCTACGCCATGGACTCGCAGCTTGGCGGGCACCTCGACGTGAGTCGACGCTTCGGTGAAGAACGTCGCTTCGGCCTGCGCCTCAATGGCAGCACCCAACTGGGCAACACCGCGATCGACGATCAATCGCGGCATGTCGATATCGGTGCCCTGTCCCTTGACTATCAAGGCGAACGCCTGCGTACCAGCTTCGACTGGCTCAATCAGGAAGAACGTTTCGACGCTGCTTCGCGCCCCTTCCTGATCGCCTCGGGCGTGGACATTCCCTCGGCGGCCAATGGCCGTATCAATGTGAGCCAAGCATGGGGCTGGTCGCGCACCCGGGACAAATCCGCCCTGCTCAGTGGCGAATACGACCTGAGCGACGCACTGACTGTTTTCGCCCATGCCGGCGGTGGCCAGTCGGATGTCGCGCGGATGTCCGACCAGACGCCGACCCTCATGAATGCCGTCGGCGATACGTCTTCGATTCCGGGCTATTACAAGTTCGAAGTCGAGCGATACACCCTCGACGCCGGTGCACGCCTGCGTTTCGACACCGGGCCGGTCAGCCATCGCACCGCCCTGCAAGTCAGCCGTTATCGCGATGTGCTGTCGCGCGGGATCATTTCCAGCGCGCCGATCCTGTCGAACATCTATCACCCGGTGGATCGGCCAAAGCCGTACCTCCCCAAGCCGGACACGCCGAAAGTATCCGAAAGTGAACTGACCGGCGTGGCGCTGGCGGACACGCTGTCGGTACTGGATGACCGGGTGCAGCTAACCGTCGGCGTACGCCGGCAGAACATCCAATCCGACAACTACAACGCCACCGGGGTGGTCACCACGTCCTACGATGATGGCCGGACCACGCCGCTGTACGGCGTGGTCATCAAGCCCTGGGATCACGTTTCGTTCTACTACAACTACATCGAAGGCCTGAGCAAGGGCGACATTGCGCCGTCCACCGCCTCGAACGCCGGCGAGATCTTTGCCCCTTACGTTTCCCGTCAGCACGAACTCGGCGTCAAGGCCGACTACGGCACCTTCACCTCCACCCTTTCCCTGTTCCAGATCACCAAACCCAGCGGGGAACTGGCCTCCGGGGTGTTTGCGGTGCAGGGCCAACAGCGCAATCGCGGCCTGGAACTGAATGTGTTCGGCGAAGTCGCTCCAGGCACGCGACTGCTCGGTGGCGTGACCCTGCTCGATGCGCAACTGAGCAAAACCTCGGTGGCTGGCAACCGTGGCAATAAACCGGTTGGCGTACCCGAAGTGCAAGCCAACCTGTGGGCCGAACGGGATGCCTCGTGGCTGGAGGGACTGACGCTGACCGCTGGCGCGATCCATACCGGTAGCCAGTACGTCAACCAGGCCAACACTCAGAAACTGGATGACTGGACCCGCTTCGACGTCGGCGCGCGCTACACCACGCTCATCGATGAGCGACCGACCACGTTTCGCGCCACCGTGCAGAACGTGTTCGACCAGGCGTACTGGTCGGGCGTGGCCTCCTACGGCGCGTTCTCCCAAGGTTCACCGCGCACTTTATTACTGTCGGCAACTGTCGATTTCTGAAACGTTCAGCCGGCTGACGGTGTGAACCGTTGACCGACCTGACTTTGCAAAGGCTTTGACCATGGTGATTTTCGATAGACGCAGCTATGCATGGGTTGCACTGCTACTGGCAGGCCTTCTGGGGCTGATTTCCTGGGTACCGCGCCCTGCGCATGCCGCCGAGGCGGACACAGCGCGCACCGAGGTGACCGATCTGCTGGGGCGCAAGGTCAAGGTTCACCTGCCGGTCAGGCGCGTCATCCTTGGCGAAGGTCGACAGTTGTATCTGGTCGCCGCCCTCGATGTGCAAAACCCGATCGAGCGCATCGTCGGCTGGCGCAAGGACCTGATCCAGTCTGATCCGGACACCTACAACGCGTACCTGCGCACATTTCCCGGCATCGCCAAAATCCCCACCTTCGGCGGTTTTGAAGACGGCACCTTCGACATCGAGCAGGCCATTTCCCAGCGACCGGACGTGATCATCCTCAACATCGAGGCACAGCACGCCACTGAAGATGCACGCTACATCGAAAAGCTCGACGCGCTGGGCATTCCGGTGGTGTACGTCGACTTCCGTAACAACCCGATGCAGAACACCGAGCCGACCATGCGCCTGTTCGGTCAACTGTTCGGCATGGAACAGCGCGCCGAAGCCTTCATCGATTTCCGCAACCGGCAGATTCACCGCGTCACCGACGTCATCGAGAAAAATCATCCGCCACGTCCCAGCGTGTTCATCGAGCGAATCGGTGGCTACACCGATGATTGCTGCCTGAGTTTCGGCAACGAGAACTTCGGTCTGTTCGTCGAGATGGCCGGTGGCAACAACATCGCCCGGCGCATCATTCCCACCACGTTCGGCCAGTTGAATCCCGAGCAAGTCATTGTCGCCAACCCGGCCCATGTGGTGATCACCACCGCCAACTGGGAAGCCTTTGCTCCCGGCGGCCATTGGGTCGGCGTCGGTCCTGGCGCAGACATGACCCTGGCGCGGAAAAAACTCGCCTGGTACACACAGCGTCCGGCCTACGCCGGCATCAAGGCTCAGGACAACCAGGCGTTTCACGCCATCTGGCATCAGTTCTACAACAGCCCCTATCAGTTCGTGGCCATCCAGCAACTGGCGAAATGGTTCCATCCCGAACTGTTTGCCGATCTCGATCCGGAGGCGTCATTTCGCGAACTGCATGAACGCTTCCTGCCCGTGCCCTATGAGCCCGGCTACTTTGTCAGCTTGCCGCAACCGGAGGTCAAACCATGAGTTCGTTGACTGACGCCGTGGTCGTACAGCGCGAGACCTATCGCCGCCTGGTATTGCGCAAGCGCTTGATCCTTGCAGGGCTGGTGTCCCTGTTGTCATGCAGTGTGCTGCTCGACCTGGCGCTGGGGCCGGCGAGCTACAGCTTCAGCGAAGTCCTCGGCGCGTTGTTTTCGCCGGGCAGCGCATCGCCGCAGGTTCGCGTGGTGATGTGGGACATTCGTCTACCGGTGGCGCTGATGGCTGTCGCCGTCGGGGCGGCGCTGTCACTGGCCGGCGCACAGATGCAGACCATCCTCAATAACCCGCTGGCCAGCCCGTTCACCCTGGGCATTTCCGCAGCCGCCGGTTTCGGCGCCGCGTTGGGACTGGCGTTCGGTGTCGCGCTGTTCCCGCTGGCGGCGCAATTCATGGTGCCGCTCAATGCGTTCATCATGGCCATGCTCTCGGCGCTGTTGATCCATTTCCTGAGCATGCGTCGCGGCGTCACCGCCGAAACCATTGTGCTGCTCGGCATTGCACTGGTGTTCACCTTTAACGCGTTGTTGGCACTGGTGCAGTTCTTCGCCACCGAGCAAGCGGTCGCCGCCGTGGTGTTCTGGACCATGGGCAGCCTGACCAAAGCCACCTGGCCAAAACTCGGGGTGATCTGTCTGGTGATCCTCATCACCCTGCCGATCTTCGCCAAACGCGCCTGGGCTTTGACCGCCCTGCGCCTGGGCGACGACAAGGCCGCCAGTTTCGGCATCAACGTGCGCAGGCTGCGTTTTCAGACACTGATCATGGTCAGCCTGCTGGCCTCGTTTCCCGTGGCGTTCGTCGGCACCATCGGTTTTATCGGACTGGTCGGCCCGCACATCGCCCGCATGCTGATCGGTGAAGACCAGCGTTTCTTCCTGCCCGCCTCGTTGCTGACCGGATCATTGATCCTCTCGGCCAGCTCGGTGGTCAGCAAAACCCTGATCCCCGGCGCGATATTCCCCATCGGCGTGGTCACGTCGCTGATCGGCGTACCGTTCTTCATATCTCTGATTCTCGGCGGGAAGAAAAACGCATGGTGAAGCTGCAGCTGGATAATCTCGGTGCCCACTATGGGCAGCGCGAGATCATTAGCGGTGTGTCGTCTACCGTATTTTCCGGCGGTCAGGTGGTCGCCGTGGTCGGTCCCAACGCCGCTGGCAAATCGACGCTGTTCAAACGCATCGCCGGACTGATCGACGGCCCCGGACAGGTGATTTTGCAGGACTCCAAAAAAGGTCCGACAGGCATCAGCTATATGCCGCAGGGCCTGAACGCCAGTGCGCGGTTGACGGTGTATGAGTCGGTGCTGCTGGCGCGCAAGCAACTGACGCCGGGCTGGGTCGTACACGACGATGAGTTGAAACGGGTCGATGAGATTCTCGCGGCGTTGGGCGTCACCGGATTGTCCTTTCGCAACCTCGGTGAACTCAGTGGCGGGCAGCAGCAGTTGGTGTCCATCGCGCAAACCCTGGTGCGCGAGCCGGAAATCCTGCTGATGGACGAGCCGACCAGCGCCCTGGACATGCATCGCCAGGTGCAGGTGCTTAACTTCATGCGCACACTGGCCCGCCAACGCGAGGTGATCGTGTTCATCGCCATCCACGATTTGAATCAGGCACTGCGGTTCGCTGATCAGGTGCTGGTCATCGCTGAGGGCACCGCGCAAGGCAGCGGCCCTTGCTTCGAGGTGATTACCGAGCAAATGTTGCGCAATGTTTACAAGGTCGAAGCGCGGATAGAACAGTGCAGTCGCGGACTGCATCACATACTGATCGACGACATCGTTTAACGTCGGATGTGCGGCCAGTCATGACTTTACGTCAGGCAAAAAAACCGCACGCGTCGGGCTGGATTGATGACACGGGTAGTCGTTAGTCGGAGTGATTCATTGCGCTGGCGTTGATACCATCGCGCCCACGTTCTCCATGCATTAAGGGATGTGGGGGAAAATAGAAGCCCCGGCGATTGCGAACCGCCGGGGCTTTGCTTTTTCAATCCCGCTGAGCGCCTGGCGCCGTCCATTCGGACGCTGCCCCAGGGCGTGAGGGAATAGGGCAACCACCATCGCGAACGCAAGAAAACACCACCACCGAAATACATTGCGCAATCAACTCCAGGTGCCGCAATGCGCATTCGGCCAGGTCGAGTCAGGCAGCACATTCGTCTTGCCCGGCAAACGGATGTCAGTAATGACCAGCGCAATTGAAATTGAGTCTTCCAGCATGGGGAGAGCGTCATCGGCACAAGCGCAATCAATCACACATAGGCCTAGCAGCGAAATTGCCTCGACCGTTAGAGGGCGAAGTATTTCATCATCCTCTACGTTCAGCCCAGTTGGAGACATGGCTGAAAATCCCGAAAGCTTATCACTTTTAGTGATGTGACAGATGGCAAGCGTTTCGGACAACTGAGCAGCGGTGTCGGGTGGACGAGCGATTGTTGAATTTCGTCAATCCACTAGCCTGTTTGATCGGCAAAATTTTTCTGGCGGGTACCTTCACCTGAGGTAGATCAAGGCATCGGCACCACAGTGTAGAACACGCCATTGGCACCGTAAGCAGGACGCACCCATGAATTGCCGCACTGGTAAAATGTGCCTTGCGCAACGGTTCTCAACCCACATCCGGAAGGTAGGCTGGCAAAGGTTGCGCCTATGGGCATTGTCGGCGGCGCGGAAGCGACCATGCCCGCGTTATACCCTGCTCCGTAGGCATTGTTGTTGGCATTCTGGTTTGCCACCGTCGCGACAGCCGCTCCCGCCACCACGCCTGCCGCAGCCGCAGCTGCCGGGTTGACTCCCTCGTTATAACCACAGTTATAGCAACCGCTGTTGGCAATGACAGTGGTGGGCGGATGATAGTAGGCCGTGCCATAAGGAACGGGGTGATACCCACTCGCACCGGAGACAGGCGGACGGTAAGCGGTCGTGCCATAACCGTCCGCGTGATAGCCGCTGGCCGTCGCACCATATTCACCCTGGGCATGCCATGCACCTTCACCACCCGAAGCCGTTCCACCCTCGGCGCCCGTACCGTGCCAGCTCCCTCCGCCACCGGAGGCAGTCCCGCCATTTTCATCCCTGGCGTTCCAACTGCCTTCGCCACCCGACGCCGAGCCGCCGCGATAGCCTGATCCGCTCCAGCTACCGCTGCCGCCCGACGCCGAGCCGCCACGATTGCTTTCGCCACTCCAACTGCCTCCACCGCCCGACGCCGAGCCGTATTCGCCCGAATGGCTCCATGAGCCCCCCCCTCCCGAGGTGCGCCCAAAACCGGATGCGTGAGACCAGGCTCCCGCTTCGTTACAGGAGAGTATTGCGACAATCAGGCCGGCGAATTTCAAGGTAGATCTGTTCATGCTTCAGTCTCCTTGCTCAAGGTTTCGACACCGGCTCTTTTACCCCTTGCGGTGCACGAAGATCGGGCGGCGGGGAAAACTGAATCCGATGCGCCGTTTCGATATGGTCAGGTTTGAAAAATTCCGCAGACATCGCTGATTCAAGTTTCCAGTCACTGAAATCGACCTGATGCCGGGATCGTGTCGGATCATCCAGAAACACGGCGCGCAACCGACGTGGAAGCTTGTCCTGTACGCCGATCCACGCCTGAACGAACACACTCTCACTGGTGTAAGCGAGCACATCAGTGGTGGTATCCCCGACCACTGTGCTCTGGCCGATGTAAAACGCTACACGCATGTCCCGTGACAAATCCTTGTACGGATCAGTGACGATCACGTCAGTAAAGGGAAAATAGATCGCGGCACGCTGGTACGCGGCCTCCAGGGTTGCATCGATGGTTGGTGGCGCATCCGCTTGAGCCAAGAGGTTGTCTTTGCGCTCGAAGGCATAAGCTTTTTTGCCGTCGTAGTAGAACTCGGTAACCGGGCCGTCGCCCGAACTCATCACGCGAAGGCGATCCGGTCGTTGCAGATTGACCAGGTCCACCGTGCCATAGGCCAAGGGAGGCCCCAGCCGGCTGGGCTTTTCATAGGTTGTCACCGCTTTGAAACTCATGCCCTGGGTGGACGCCAACCTTGCGCTCATGGCCTTGAGTATCTCCAGGGCCTTGGGCTCCAACTGCGCCGGCGGGGGATCGACAGCAGGGGGTTGTGCAGCGTGCAGTGGTATAGCGAACAGTCCCAAGACTAAACCGAGCGAGAACAACCGGACATGCTGATGAAGACTTCGCATCGTTTGTTCTCCGCGCAGACGTAGAGCTGGGACGATTCGAGTTGACGAACAGTCGCGATACGCCAGCCAACCTGCAATCGGCCGTTTCGCAACATCCGAAATGCGCCGGTTTGCTGCTGATGCCTACGCGGTCATTTCAGCAAAGCTCAGTTTTGTGTCTATCGCCATTCAATCGATAAAAAACTTGTACACATCCAGACAAAACAGCCCGCCAGCGTAAAAATTTTCTGGAAGTTTCGGCATTGCTACCTAATCTCCTCGCGGGGGATCCAATTTTCAGGAGCAGGCGTGAGGCTTCTCTCACAGCGCTCGCACCACGGCAAAGGATCTCGAGATGAACCGGACACCATTTCCCTCGTTGATTGCTCTGCCGATACTGCTGACTGCTATGGCTCTACCCGTCATGGCACAAGCCGCCGATAAATCGGCGCCCAACATTGTGGTCATCATGGGTGACGATATTGGCTGGTCCAATATCGGTGTCTATAACCAGGGCATGATGGCCGGGCGCACACCTAACCTCGACCAACTCGCCCTTCGGCCTGACCGACCGCAGCGACGGCCAGTTCAAGTACAGAGACAACGATTGGGGCTTTAGCTGTTGTGGAACGTCGGCGTGGCGTACGACAGCAGTGCCGTTTCGGACAGCAATCGCACGGTCACCGTGCCGATGGCCGAATCCTGGCGCATTGCGACAGGAGCCACCTATGCGCTGAACGAGGACACCGACATCAACGTCAGCTGGGCCTTGGTGTGGCTGGGCGACATGCCGGTGGATCAGAGCAAAACCCTGTCAGGTGATCGAATTTCCGGTCAATTCGACAGTGCCTGGATTCAAGCGGTGACCGGAAACAGACCTGGCGTTTCTGATTGCCTTTGAACAAACACGACTTGATCCAAGGAGCACACAACACTATGAACCTGTCCCGAAAAATGCTGGTCGGCGTCGCGCTGACCGGCCTGCTGCTCGGTGGCTGTACCTCGAAAGTCACCGAGACAACGCAGTACTCCGGCTTCCTGTCCGATTACAACAATCTGCAGGAAGTGAGCACGCCAAGCGGCGGTACGGCGATGCGCTGGGTGAGTCCTTCGTGGAACGCCAATGCGTATGACACGGTGGCCTTCAACAAGCTGCAACTGTATCCAGCGCCTCAGCCCAATGAGCGGGTCAACCAACAGACGCTCGATGACCTTCAAAACTACATGACCACCAAGGCCAAAGGCGTACTGGGCCAGAAATACCGGATTGTATCCAGCCCGTCCGCAGCACCGGCCGCCTCGAGAACCCTGATCCTGCGTTCGGCCATCACAGGTGTGAACGCCTCCAACGAAGGCATGAAGTGGTATGAAGTCGTGCCCGTCGCGGCAGTCGTTGGGGCAACTCAGGCCGCGACCGGTCACCGGGATCAGGACACGAACCTGTTCATCGAGGCCGAGCTCATCGACGCAAAAACCAATCAGCCCGTGGTTAAGGTGGTGCGCAAGCTGTTCGGCAGCCAGTTGTCCAACGCCAGCCAGAAGATCACCACTAACGACTTCAAGGCTGCGATTGAAAAACTCAACGCCGATATCTGGGCGTTCATCCGTAGCTGAGCCGCCCTTCAGTCGCCGGCACCCGCTGGCGACTGAATAATCCTCAAGCACAGGACATCCGACATGCAGGTTTATTCATCGAAATTACTCCGGCCCTTGCTGGACGCTGCGCTCCTGGCGAGCGTGCTCGCATTGAGTGCGTGCGCAACGGTCGACGCCCAGACGACCGCTTACGTCGGGGTGGAACACCCGGCGCCAACGTTGGCCAGCCAGGTCCAGGTATTACGGGTAGAACCCACCCGGCCCAATGTGCAGCTGGGTGAAATCCTGATCGATGCCAGCGTCGACCCGGCGCCTCCCATCACGCAGGTCGAACAGAAACTGCGCGAACAGGCCGCCACGCTCGGCGCCGACGCAGTGGTCGTGGTGTATGACCATATCCAACCCGTCGCCACTTATGTGACAGGCCCGCTGTGGAGTCGCAATATCGAAACGATTCAGGGCCGCAAGCTCAAAGGCATTGCCATCCGCTATCAGTAAAAGAGGTGTACCGAAATGAAAACAATTCTGTCCTGGCTGACGCTTGTGTCGATGGCTGTGGTGATCAGTGCCTGCTCCGCCGTGGGAGCCAACGATGGCGGCGCCGGTGAAAGCCAGATTCGCGCGGGCAAGATCGAGCAAATATCACTGACGCAAATGCAGACTAATCACGACAGCGGCGTCGGAGCCGTACTTGGCGGCCTTGGCGGCTTGGGTATCGGCAGCCTGATCGGTCGTGGTACCGGGCGCGATGTCGCCATGGTCGCCGGTGCGCTTGCGGGGGCCGTCGGCGGTAACTACGCAGAGAAGAAAAAGTACGACCAGCCGGTAGAAGCGCAGCAGGTGATCGTGCGGGTACGAAACGGTGTGCTGGTGTCGGTGACTCAGCCGATCAATCCATCCCTGAGCAAGGGCATGAATGTATATATTCAGGGCTCAGGTAATGAGGCTCGAGTAGTACCGCAAGGCGGTTGAGGCGCATCCTGATGGTGGTAATCGATTCTGGACAGCCGATGACGAGGAGCGTGCTAAGGAAAAGATTCGATGACGCCAGAGAGGCAGCCGGGATCCCGAATGCACAATTTCAGATGCGGGACTGACGAGCAAAAACGGCAACGGACAAAGAGGCGTCAACAGGGAGCATCCGCGAAGCTCGGGACCCATAGGGACACACAACCGTCGGGATGACAGAACAGTACATCCGAATGCGAAAGGGCATGAAGGTAACCCCTACGAAGTGACTGACGGTCACGAATTGCGGAAAAGATTTTTCGATTGCGGAAAAAAGAACTAAGGGCTTGCATGAGGTATGTCATGCAAGCCCTTGATATTCATGGTGCCCGAAGCCGGAATCGAACCGGCACGCCCTTACGAGCGGGGGATTTTAAGTCCCATGCGTCTACCAGTTTCGCCATTCGGGCGGTAGCGCGGTAAAGCGGTCTGAACCCTGCCTACTACGATCTGGCAGTGCTGACCCTTGTGCAGCAGAGGAGGGAATATATACATCCCGTCCTGGTGAAGCAAGTTCGCAAATGTACTTTTGTAGACTAAATCTTTCAAGCCAGCGCGAATAAAAAAGCTCCGTAAATCATGGATCTACAGAACTTGTTTAAGGGTGCTGGCCAAAGTCGGAATCGTCCGGCCCAGGCGAATGTCTTGTCCACTGAAAAAGTCAGGCAGATCAGGAGGCTAGCACGAGATGAGTTGCGCAAGCCACTGATATTCAAGGGATGAGCCCGTCGAAAATCACGGGCTGGTCTCATTCCCGGGGCCTTGGACCCTCTCGGTGATGGCGTTTATCGGACAGCAGTAGTGTTTGCCCTCCTCCTGATCTAAATCAAACACGCTTTGCGCGTTTACGCAGAAATTAAAGTCAGCACTCGCCCCCTGAATCGGTGTCTGCGCAAACGCCCGTCTCTTAAAGGCTGCCCATGAAAACGCACCCAAAAGCCCGAGACGGCAACATTTTTGACTACCCGTTTGATCTGGGTGGACTGGCATTCCCAGCCTGCCCTTCACCATAGGAGTCACGAAAAATGAGCAATTCCGTGAAAAAGATGCCGGAGCATCCTGACGAAAAGGCCAGTCAGCACCCCGTGGCGACAGACCTTTGGCGACCGCTGGAAAAACTGCGGCAACAGGTCGATCACCTGTTCGACGACTTCAATCGCGGTTCGAGCCTGTCGCCATTCGGTCGCGGGCTGTTCGATGTCGAACCCTTCTGGAAGCGTGAGCTGACAGGGCATGGCATGCCGGCCGTGGACATCAGCGAAAAAGAAAAAAGCTTCGAAATCACCGCCGAGTTACCCGGCATGGATCAGAAGAACATTGAGATCAAACTGTCGAACGGCAATCTGATCATCAAAGGCGAAAAGAAAGAAGACAAGGAAGAAAAAAGGAAGGGTTACCACCTTAGCGAGCGTCACTATGGCGCCTTCGAGCGGATGTTCAACCTGCCCAAAGGGGTCGATGCCGACAAGATCGAAGCGAGTTTCAGCAAAGGCGTGCTGAGCATCTCGTTGCCGAAAAAGCCCGAAGCCATGAAAGCGGATAAAGTCGTGCCAGTCAAAGGCGAGTAAATCCCAGGCGGCTGCGCCCCTTGCCGGGAAACCGGCAAGGGTTTTTTTGCCTCGCGGATCGGTGTGAAGACCGATGGTTTTAACCTTTGGCCCAGCCCCGCATCACCCTCTGAAAATATCGAACGGCTCGATCCTGAGGACTTTGCGGATCCCCAGGTAACTGGAAAAACCGGCAATCAACAGCACCAGCCCAAACGCCAGGCCAAGATTCCAGAACGTGATGATGGCGGCATAGTTGGGCAGGTAGGTCCGCGCAATGGCGATCATCAGGGTCACCAGGCCGATGCCCAGCCCGTAACCGGTCATGGCCGTAAACGTTGCCATGAACAGGATCATGTAGACCAGCTCCCGACTCTTGGCCCCAATGGCCTTGAGGGCGGCGAACTTGTCCAGGTTTTCCAGAATGAAGGTGTAAAACGTTTGGCCGGAAATCGACAGGCCGACCAGAAAACTGATGATCGTCATCATCAGGATGTTGGTGCCCACCCCGGTTTGATAAATGTAGTAATTGGCGATGCGCTGGTTGAATTCCTGCCTGGTCAGGGCGACATAACCCAATTGCGCTACTTGTTGCTTGATCGCGCCCTCGGCTTGTTTATTCCTGGGCTTGAGCAAGATGTAAGACACCTTGAAGCGAGTGGTCGGGATGTACTCGGTGGCGCGCCGGTAAGTGGTGTAAAGCGTCGGCACGCCGGTCAAGCCGCCGACCAGGACCTTGGCAATGCCAACAATGGTGCCGCGGTGGTCGTTGAGTTCAAAGGAGGTGCCGATCTTCGGGTTCCCCAGTTTCGAAAACTCGGCATCGTGGACCATGATGAAGGCGTTCTCCGCGTAGATGTCCTCGATAACGCCCTCCTCCAGCACCGGACGGCCATACAGACTGGTGTCGTCCAGTCCGATCACGCTGACCCCCTGGTAATTGCCGTTGGACAAGCGCACCTGCGCACTTCCGATGAATATCGGCACGGCGTATTCAACCTGCTTCATGCTGCGCACCGCATCGAGCAGGTAATCCGGCAGAGGGATGACACTGGTCGGCGTGTTCACCGCCGGATCGATGATCCACATCGGTGCGCCGATGTTGGTCACCGTCGAGTAAGCCCTGTTCAGGATGCCGGCAAACATCGCCGTCATCTGCATCATCAGGAACACCGAAAAAGTGATACCCACCAGCAACGCGGAGAATTTGGCCCGATCATTGACCAGCAGTTTGTAGCCGATGCGCAGGATGCCGTTGTATTTCATGGCGCAAGCCTGCCAGCGCCGGCATCGGCTCGGTTCCACCAGCCGCCGCCCAGCGCCACGAACAGCGCGACGGTGTCCTGATGCCGTTGGGCCAGTGCCTGCAAGTAAGCGATGTTGACCTGATGCAACTGCACATCGGCCACCAACAGCTCCAGATACGTCACCAGGCCCGAACGATAGTTGGCTTGCAACAGCCTCAAGGCCTCTTGGGCAGCGACTTGCGCCTCGGCCTGTTTTTGCAGGACTTGCGCATCGTACTCCAGCGCCTTGAGAACATCGGCCACCTGGGCGAAAGACACCAGCACCACTTGCCGATAGTTCGCCGACGCTTGCTGATAGGCATCGATCGCAGCCTGGCGGCCGTACCACAGGCGACCGCCCTCGAACACCGGGATGTCGATCGACGGCCCGACACTCCAGAATCGTCCGGCACCGCCGAACAAAGATCCGGTGGAAGACCCGGCGGTTCCGTAGGTGCCCGTGAGACTGAAACTGGGAAACATCGCCGCCGTCGCCACCCCGATATCGGCGCTGGCCTGGTGCAACTGCGCTTCTGCGGAAAGGATATCCGGCCGCTGGCGGACCAGTACCGAGGGCAGGCTGACGGGCAGGTTCTCCGGCAGCGACAGGCCCGTCAAGCGGATGTCGGGTTGCCTGGCGTCCGCAGGCATCACCCCTTCGAGCGTGGCCAGCAGATGTTCGGCCTGGCTGACTTTCTGCTGCAGCGCCGGCAACAACGCCTCGTTGGTGGCAATCAGGCTTTGCAGACTCAAGGTCGACGAATAAGGCGCGGTACCGCTGCGCACCTGTGCCTGGGTGGATTGCAGCTGCTGGCGTTGCAGTTCAATCAGCTGTTGCGTGGCCTCGATTTGCGCGACG
Organism: Pseudomonas sp. MT92; assembly: GCF_058792515.1. NCBI lineage: Bacteria > Pseudomonadati > Pseudomonadota > Gammaproteobacteria > Pseudomonadales > Pseudomonadaceae > Pseudomonas > Pseudomonas sp. MT92. The sequence continues at coordinate 87,323 of NZ_JBXAFA010000004.1, read as the reverse complement.
TAGGCAGCACGGGCGATCGCGGTGTTGACGACGTTGGCCGTCAAGGTCAGGTAAGCCGCCTGCGTCAGCCAGGTCTGATTCTCCACCTGGGCTTGCAGGCCCTCGATCGCTCGCCGTTCGCCGCCAAAGACATCGAAGGTGTAGCTGATCGTCCCGCTGAGGGTCAGGACATTGAAGATTGAGCCGTTGGTGGACAGCCCCTGCTGAACAAGGGAACTGCGCTCGCGACTCGCGCCGAAGTGGGCATCCAGCTGCGGGTAGAACACCCCATAGCCGGCCATGAGCGTATCCTGGCTCTGGCGCAAACGGGCTTCTGCCGCCTGCAAGGTCAAGTTGTGGGAGATCGCCTGGCGCACCAGTGTGTCCAGCGGTGCCGATTGAAAGAACCGCCACCAGTCCGGTGCCACCTCGCCCCCGGGCACAAAGCGCTGGGCCTGCCCCTCAGCCACCACCGCAGCCGGCGCGGGCTCGGGCAGGTAAGCCTCCTGCGCGGGGGCTGCCGGGCGCGAAAAATCAGGCCCGACCATGCAGGCGCTGCTCATCATCAGCAGACTTAAGACGAGGCAACCGTTCCCTGTTCGGCCCAACCGGCCTGGCCTGTCCATCATTTCTGACCTATGAAGACGTCCACCAACTGCCCTGGGTAAACCATCGGCAGATCTTTTTTCTCAAAGCGAAAAACCACCGCCAGCACCCTCAGGTCGACCTTCTCCTGGCGCTGATTGGACAACTCGATTTTCGGCGACACATAGGGCTGCACCCGAACGAACTCCAGCGGCACTTTGATATCCGTGCCATGGATCAGCATCTGCGCCCGCATGTGCTCGGGAGCAGGCAAACGGGCAATCAGGATCTCGTCGACGTAACAGCGCACCGCCAGATGGCTCTGGTCGGCACTCATGACAATGAGCGGGCTGAAGCCCTGCGTGTACACATCGTAGGCCCCTTGGGGCGACACATAGCTGCCGACGGTGCTGTTGATCGCCAACACCACGCCATCGGTCGGTGCCCTGATCACGTATTGCGCCAACGCCACCGCCGATGCCTTCAGCGCCGCCTGTGCCTGGCTGGCGATGTCCCTGGCCGTGTCCAGGGTGTCCTTGCTGATGGACTTCGGATCGATGCCATAGGAGACCAGCCGTTTGTTGTACTGGTCCCGAGCGGTGTTCAACGTGGCCTGCGCCAGCTCGAAGTTAGCCTTGGGCAAGGCATCGTCCAGGGTCACCAACGGCAGGCCGCGGGTCACCGCTTGCCCCTCATGCACCAGTACTTGCGTGACGGGCCCGGCCACCTGCGGGTAAATCACGATGTTGCTGCCACTGGACTGCTCACTTTCGATAATGCCGTTGGCATAGATGGCGGTGTCGTAGGTACTGCTCGCCGGGGCAAAGGCCGGTGGCAGTGTCTGAGGAGTACGTCCGAGCAGGTAGGCCGCGATCAATCCGCCAAGGACACCCAAAATCGCCAGCGTGAACAGCATGGGCTTGTTCACGACGAAGTCCGCTGGGGCTCGGTGATTCGGCCGTCTTCCATGTAAATGATCCGATCGGCGTACTCGTTGATCCGCGCATCGTGGGTGACGATCAAGATGCAACACTGCTGGTTGAGGATCCGCTCCTTGACGAAGGCAATGATCATTTTCCCGGTATCACCGTCGAGGGACGCCGTGGGCTCATCCAGAATCAGGATCTGCGGCCTGCTCACGATCGCCCGGGCAATGGCCACGCGTTGTTGCTCACCACCGGAAAGCTTGACCGGCAGAATGTCCCCCCGATCCTTGAGCCCGACCACTTCCAGGCTTTGCCTGGCCTGCGCGATGGCATCGTCCCAGTCGTGGTGCTGGAGAATCAGGGGAATGGCGACATTCTCCGCAGCGGTCAACCGCGTGAAGAGGTGGTAGTCCTGAAACACGAACCCGATGTTGTTGAGGCGCAGCTCGGCCAGTCGATCACTGCTCAGGCTCCAGATGTCCTGACCATTGATCGTGACCGTCCCGGCGTCGGGCCGCAATATGCCGGAAATCATGCTCAGCAGCGTGGTCTTGCCACTGCCCGAAGGCCCGACAATGAACACCATTTCGCCAAACTGCGCGACCAGCGCCACCTCATCCACCGCCTTCATCCGCGCATTCCCTTCACCAAACCACTTGCTCAGCCCGCTGGAAACGATTGCCGGATGATGGGCCGTGGCGACTGCGGCGTTGCTCATGCGTGCTCCTCTCTGCCGGATGTCAAGGCGGGTCGATGTGGGTCAAGTCGACGCTGTCGCGATATTCCGGCACCGAGACCGACCAACCCAGTTCCAGGCTGATGCGTCGGCGCAGCACATCCGAAGCGTTAGGCTCTCCGTGCACGACATAGGTGTGTTTGGGCGGTCGCTTGAACCCGCGCAGCCATTGCATGATTTCGTCGGCGTCCGCATGGGCGGACAAGGTTTGCATCGGGACCACCTCGGCCCGGATCGGTACATCCTTGCCATGGATCCGCACCGAAGGCGCCCCCGCGACAATCTGCGCGCCTCGGGTACCACCGGCCTGGAAGCCCGGGACCAGCAAGGTGTTGACCGGGTTGGGGGCCAGGGTCTTGAGGTGGTGAATCACCCGTCCTCCCGTGGCCATGCCACTGGCGGCGATTATCACTGCCGGGGTGTTTCGCAGGTCCAGTTCGATGGAGTCCTTGGTGGTGCGTACGAACTGCGCCACATGGCACATGCCTTCGCACTCCTCCAGTGACAGCCGGTGCTCGCTGCGAAACCGTTGGTACAGCAGCGTGACATCGGTCGCCATGGGGCTGTTCAGGTAGATCGGCAAGTCCGGGATGGCGCGTTTCTGCATCAACCGGTACAGGTGATACATCAACAACTGCGCGCGTCCGACGGCAAACGATGGCACCAGAGTGATGCCATGGCGCAACGCGGTGCGGGTGATGACGTCCGCCAACTGTGCTTCAGGGTCCTCGTCCGGGTGCTTGCGATCGCCGTAGGTCGATTCCACCAACAAATAGTCGGTCTGTTCGATGAGTTCCGGGGCGTACATCAAGGGATCGTTCGGCCGTCCCAGGTCACCGGAGCACACCAGCGTGGTGCCATCAGCCACAATCTCCACGGTGGCGGCGCCCAGGATATGCCCGGCGCAGCGCATAAAAAGGCTCATGCCGGGAACAATTTCCACCCGGTGGTGCAGTTCGATCGGCCGCAAAAGTCTCAAGGCCCGTTGTGCATCCTCTTCGGTGTAGAGCGGCAACGCCGGCGTGTGCTTGGAGAACCCGTGTCGATTGGCAAACTCGGCTTCCTCTTCCTGCAAGCGGCCACTGTCGAGCAGCAGGATCTTCACCAGTTCGCAAGTCGCGGGCGTGGCGTAGACCGGGCCGCGATAGCCATTGCGCACCAGCACCGGCAGGTAGCCGCTGTGATCGAGATGAGCGTGGGTCAGGACGATGGCATCGAGGTCGTGAACGGGCAACTGGAACGCTTCCCAGTTGTGCAGGCGCAATTGCTTGTAGCCCTGGAACAAGCCGCAATCGATCAGAACATGCTGGTCACGATGCGCCAGCAAGTATTTGCTGCCGGTAACCGTGCCCGCCGCGCCAAGAAATGTCATGCGCATGGCCGTCTCCTTGAAGGTACATGGGAGCGCTAGTGATCGCTCTTTTCGTCCCATGTGCAGTTGATTTTTATCAACGATCGCCGCGACAACGGACGCGTCAGTCGAGCCAGGGCAATGGTTTGACGACCACCAGGCTGCACGGGGCCTTGTTCAACACGCTTTCGGCGGTGCTGCCGATGAACCGGTCGATCCCATGGGTGTAGGCCGTGCCGAGCACCACGATGTCGAAGGCGTGCTCTCGGGCGACCCGCGTAATCACCCGATGAGGGATTCCCGCCTCCAGATGCCGGCGTTTTTGCTCAATCCCGTAGCGCTCGGCCAGTTCATCGAACGCCTCTTGCTGCGCATCGTTGATTGCGTCTCGCAAACTGGCATCCAGCGCGGGGGTCGGCAGGCTCGCCACCGAGTCGCCCGTCACCGACCAACTGTTGACGTTGAGCAGGTGTAAAGCGGCGCCACAGGAAGCCGAGAGCGTCGCTGCAAAATCAAGGATCCGGTCATTCAGGCCCTGGGTCATTTCCTCAAGGTGCGACAGATCGACGGCGGCGAGGATCTTCAACGGTTTCGGGTTTTTCGCACCGGTCACCAGGTGCAAGTGCGCCGGACAGTCGCGCAGCAGCAGCCAGTCCAGGGGACGGTGAAACGCGCGGTCGAGGGCCGGGACATGCTGGGTGTCCTTGATCACCAGGTCCGGATGGAAGTCATTCACATACGCGAGCACATGCGCCAGGCTGTTCCTCGCCCAGACCACCTCGGTGGTCACCGGCAGCCCGACGCAGCGGTGGAACCTGGCTTGCTGCTCCAGCCACTGGCGATGCACCTGCAAGTAGCCTTCCCGTGCCTGGGCCATGGCGTCATGGTCAAACAGCCCGGCCACTGCCAGCGACTGGATATAGTCGAATGCAACGATGTGCAGCAACGCCCCGGTTGCACTGGCCAGGGCATGGGCCCGATCAAACGCCGGGGTGCGAACCCTCTCGGAGGGCGCTATCAACAGGATACGTTTAAGTTTCACCATCACAGACCTCGCCCTGACCCTGTATACCGGCGTAATGCTCATCCGACGTCCTGTCGGTCCTTCGGGCAATCACACATCACTTGCGCGTCGCCTTTTCCAGCATCCGGCTGGCGCGCGTATTCGCCTCATCAGCCGTGCGTTGCGCCTGACTGGCGGCTTGCGCTGCCTGTTCGGCCTTGTTGTAGGCCTCATCGGCCCTGAGCCGTGCGGAAGCGGCATTGTTTTCGGCGGACTCCAGCCGGGCGTCGATTTCCTTGGCGTGCTTGTTACTGCACCCGGCCGTCGTGGCCAACAAAACACTCAGCAAAGCAACGGACACATACTTGTTCATGGTGATTCCCTCGGTTGAATGCATCTGAAAAATCTCGCACAACTGGACCCAGTATTCGGGTGTCAACGCCTGCGCAATCTGATTTTTGTCAACAGATCGCTGACTGGCGGTCTGCACAGCACTCACTGAAGCCTTGTTGATTTAGCTCAAGGTGTTTGTGTCGATCAGGCGTAAAAAAAACAGACCGGGTTCATGTGACCCTCCGTCATCCCGTATATCCGACACAGGACACGATCATGAGTGACTTGAGCCTACGTAAAACCATTCTGGAAGAGCTTGAGTTCCAGCCCCACATCGACGCCGCCCACATTGGCGTGGGCGTCGAAAACGGCATTGTCACCCTCTCCGGCCATGTCAGTAGCTACGCCCAGAAAGTCAGTGCCGAACACGCGGTCAAGGCCATAAAAGGCGTGCGCGCCGTGGCCGAAGAAATCCAGGTCCGGCTGGAAAAAGGCGCTGGTACGGCGGATGACACCATCGCGAACCGCGCCTTGAACATCATCACCTGGAGCTCCGATATTCCAGAGGGCGACATCAAGGTCATCGTGCAAAAAGGCTGGATTACCCTCGAAGGCCAGGTGCACTGGCAATACCAGAAAGAAACCGCTGAGCGTGCGGTGCGCAAATTGTCCGGTGTGGTGGGCGTGGACAACCGCCTCACCCTTCGTCCGCGGGTAGAGGTCGTCGATATCCAGCACAGCATCGAAGAAGCCCTCAAACGCAATGCCGAAGTCGACGCCAAGGCGATACGCGTCAAGGTCGAAGGCGGCCTGGTGAAACTCGAAGGCCGGGTGCATTTCTGGCGCGAGCGTCAGATCGCCGAACGGGCTGCCTGGGCGGTACCAGGCGTCAGCCAGGTGGACGATCAATTGCTGATTGCCTGAGCCCATGTGCGAGCCAAGTCCATGAAAAAAAATCACCAGTGGAACCTGTCCTACTTCCTGATCGCGTTTGTCGTGCTCAGCACGGTGCAAATGCTGTTTATCGAACGGCGAGCGGTGCAGAGCATTCCGTACAGCCAGTTCCTGCAGTTGCTCAGCGAGCAGAAAGTCAGCGACTTGCAGATCGAGAAAGACCAGATCAACGGCAAACTCCAGGAGCCGATTGACGGGCACAACCAATTCTCGACCGTGCGTGTCGACCCGACACTGGCCACCGACCTTGCCCAGTCAGGCGTCGGGTTCACCGGGGTTAACGAAAACACCTTCCTCGCCAGCCTGCTGGGCTGGGTTCTGCCCTTTGTCCTGATCATGGTGCTCTGGCACTTCCTGTTTCGCGGGCTGGCGGAAAAACAAGGCATGGGCGGGCTGATGAGCATCGGCAAGTCCCGGGCCAAGGTGTTCGTCCAGCGCGACACCGGGATCACCTTCGCCGACGTGGCCGGCATCGATGAAGCCAAGGCCGAATTGGTGGAGATTGTGTCGTTCCTCAAGGACAAGGAGAAATATGGACGCCTGGGCGCCCATATTCCCAAGGGCACGTTGCTGGTCGGCCCGCCGGGCACCGGCAAGACCCTGGTCGCCAAGGCCATCGCCGGTGAAGCCGGCGTGCCGTTTTTCTCGATCTCCGGTTCGGAGTTTGTCGAGATGTTCGTCGGCGTCGGTGCCGCCCGCGTGCACGATTTGTTCGAGCAAGCGCGGCAGGCCGCGCCCTGCATCATTTTCATCGACGAACTCGACGCCCTGGGCAAAATGCGCGGCGTCGGCGCGTTCGGCGGCAATGACGAAAAGGAGCAGACCCTCAATCAGTTGCTGGCCGAACTGGACGGTTTCGACCCGCGTGAAGGCGTGGTGCTGCTGGCCGCGACCAACCGGCCGGAGGTACTGGACCCTGCCCTGCTCAGGGCCGGTCGTATCGACCGGCAGATTCTGGTCGATCGCCCTGACCGCAAGGGCCGCCAGGCGATCCTCAAGGTCCACCTGCAAAAGATCACCGTGGCACCCGGCCTCAATGAAGAGCGAATCGCCGACATCACCACGGGATTCACCGGTGCCGACCTGGCCAACCTGGTCAACGAAGCGGCCATTGTGGCCACCCGCCGTGGCGCCGACGCGGTCAGCCTCGACGATTTCACCGCCGCCGTGGAGCGCATTGTCGCCGGGGTTGAGCGCAAGAGCAGTGTGCTGCGCCCCGAAGAGCGCCAGGTGGTGGCCTATCACGAGATGGGGCATGCCCTGGCGGCCAGCAGCCTGCCGGCCATGGACCCGGTGCACAAGGTGTCGATCGTGCCGCGCGCCATCGGTTCGCTGGGCTATACATTGCAGCGGCCGACCGAAGATCACTTCCTCATCAGTTGCCAGATGCTCAAGGACCGGATCGTGGTCCTGATGGCCGGGCGTGCGGCCGAATTCCTTGCCTATGGCCAGATTTCCACCGGCGCGGCCGATGACCTGGCCCGCGCGACGGATATCGCCCGGCAATTGATCACCCGGTTCGGCATGAGCCCCGAGCTCGGTCAATCGGTACTGGAACGCCAGAGCGCGACGTACCTGGGCGAGCGCATGCAGGGCATGGGCGAGAAAGATTACTCGGAACAAACGGCCAGGGAGGTGGACCTGGGTATTCGCGCCCTGATCGATGAAGCCTATGGACGGGCCAAGGCCTTGCTTGAGAGTCGTCGTGCCGATCTGGACGCCGGTGCGCGTCTGCTGCTGGAAAAGGAAACCCTGACGCCCGAAGAGTTTCCCGCGCTCCTGCCGCTAAAAACCGCTCCGGCCTCCGTACGGGTGACAGTGTCCTCATCCTGAGGCCTGTCACCCTTCAACGCTTCTAGACCGCCATGACGCAGCAAGGGACCTGATAAAGAATGTGTTCGGTCGTACTGCCCAGAAGCTTGTCCACGCCACCGGACTGGACTTTTCCCATCACGATCACGTCGACGTTCTGCTCGTTGGCAAACTCGCTCAGTGCCGAGACGGGGTGACCCATGACGAAGTGTCGATGATCGGCGGCCACCCCGTACTGGCCCGCCAACCTGAGGAAGTTTTTCTCGAGATCCTTGCGCAACTCCCTGGTGAGATCAGCGAGCGCCAGGCCGTCCATGTCTGCCAGATAACCCGCCGAAATGTCGCAGGCGAAAAGCAGATGCAGGTCGGCACCACATTGCATGGCCAGGGAAGTCGCTTGCTGAATGATCCGCTCATTGAGTTCGTTGTCCGGCGATTCCTTGTCTGACACCTCCACCGCCGCGACAATCTTGCGCGGCAAGACGAAGCTGCTGGCGCCCACCAGGTACACCGGTATCGGACAGTGCCGCAGCAAGTACCAGTCCAGAGGGGTGAAAAAGGCGCGCTTGAGCAAGGACTCATGCTGAACCTCCTTGATCAACAGGTCGGGCTGCATTTCCGCGACATGCGCCAGGATGTCTTCGCGCAGGTCATCGGCCCAGGCCACCTCGATCGTCACCTCGAGTCCCCGGGTACGCAAATTGTCGGTTTGCGCCTTGACCCAGTCGCGGTGATCCTGCAGGTAGGCTTCCCGCGCCGTTTCCCGGTCACCCTGTTCAAGAAAGGACAAAAGGTCCAGCGGCCCAATCAAACCCGCGATATGCAAACTGGCGCCGCTGGCCTTGGCCAGCGCGGCCGCATGATTGATCGCCGGGGAATGACGCAAGGCCGGGTTGATGATCAATAACAGCTTTTGGTACTGGCTCATGATCTGCCTCTAATCAGGTGAGTGTTCGATTGCAGCGCCCCGCTCAGGACTGCAACATCCGGTCTGGCTTGATCGCCAACACATCGCAGGGCGCCCGATGCAACAATTGCTCGGCCGTGGCCCCCAGCAACTTTTCCAATCCTTTGTTCTGAACCGTGCCCATGACAATGACATCCGTGTGGTGCTCGACTGCGAAGCCACAAATGCTCGGCACTGGTACGCCCTCCATGAAGTGGCGACATTCAGGTGGCACGCCATGGCGTTCGGCAATCGCCGCAAACGCCTCGTGCTGAACCGATCCCAACGCTTCATAAATGCCGGTGGCCAGCGGCAATGCGCCAAAGCCCATGTCCTGGGTGTACAAGGATGTCCAGTCAAACACATGCAACAGCTCCAGCCGGGCATTGCACACCTCGGCCAACTTCACGGCGGCGTCGATGATCTGGTCGTTGAACACATGATCCTGATCTTCACCGCGCAGCACGTCGATGATCGCCAACACATTGCGCGGGCGCGCGTTAAGCGGATGGGTCACCAGATGCACCGGCACCGGACAGTCGCGTAACAGCTGCCAATCCAGTGGCACGAAGAACACGCGTTTCAAGGCAGGTTCTTCCTGCGCATCCTTGATGATCATCGCCACCGGCATTTCATTGACGAACTGCACGATCTCCTCGTAAGGGTGCTGGACCCACACCACTTCGCTCGTGACCTCAACGCCGAGTTTGCTCAAGGACTCGGCTTGTTCGGCAAGCCATTGCCGATGGGTTTTCAGGTAGCCATCAATGGCCTGGCTGATTTGCTCGGGGGCAAAAAAACCGGCGACCGCCAGGGCCTGGACATAATCAAACGCCACAATGTGCAGGGGCAACTGCAGGGCATGGGCCAATGCGCCAGCCCGGTCGAATGCGGGCGTACGGGTCATGGTGGTAGGGGCAATCAACAGTAAGCGCTGGTGTTGCGACATGGGGCACCTCGGCACACGGAAATGGCATGGAACAGGCCTACAGAATGAACGCACCACGTTCCGTCGACTTGATCTTTGTCAGTTCTCGTTGAGCTCAGGTCAGTTGAGCAAACGGCCAGCCACATCACGCTCACCGCATGTCGGGCACCGTTGTCCTTGCCACCTCTGATTGACAAAGATCAAGCCCCGTTCCAGAGACCGACGCAGGATAAAGGCTGGGTTCACCGAGCGGGTGCATCACGCCACTGCGCATTTGCGTCCAAACCATTATCGACGGGAGAGGTGCCATGCCTGATCAACCACGTTTCATGCTGGTCGTTTCGCACCAGATGGAAAACACACCGGCTTTCGACCGGGCCGCCGCGCTGGCCAAGGCTTCGGGGGCAGCACTGCACATCGTCGCATTCGATTACCTGGAGGGCCTGGCGAGCGCTGGCGTGGTCAATGACGAGGCGCGCGAGCAGATGCGGATCGGCTATGTCGAGCGCCATCGCCAATGGCTGGAGGCTCAGGCCCGTCCGTTGCGCACAATCGGCATACCCGTCACCACCGAAGTGGTCTGGGTGGAAAGACCCTTGCAGGAAATCCTCATTCATATCAAAGAGCAGCCGATGGCCTTGCTGATCAAGGCACTGGAACACGAAACACTGCTGTCACGCCTGATGTTCACCCCCCTGGACATCCATCTTCTGCGTGAATGTCCGGTGCCATTGCACTTTGTCAGCCAGGTACAGCATGACTTGCCGCGCCGCATCGTCGCCGCCGTCGATCCTTTCCACCGCGACGGCGAGTACAAAAATTTCAATGACCGGATACTGCACGAGGCGTTAAAACTGGCGACTACCTGTAACGCCGAGCTCGACGTGATCTATGCACACGACCTTTCCTCCATCAGCGCCGACGAATTCGGCTTCGATAACGCCACGACGTTTTTCTCCTCGAGCAAAGCCAAGACCCTGTTCGATGCTCAGGCCGATGCCTTCCACGAACTGGCCGAACGCAACGGCATTGCGCCGGAACGCCAGCACATGATCATGGGTGACCCGGCCAAGGTCCTGGCCAGCTACGCCGATGCCTATGACATTGACGTGATCGTCATGGGCCGTGTCGGTCATCGAGGCATGAGCCGTCTGGTGGGCAGTACGGTGGAACATCTTCTGTACAAAATGCCTTGCAGCGTCTGGGTGGTTTCGCCGCAAGTACTGGCTGAATGATTAAAGCCGTGATCAGGCTGCTCACGTTGCTGGTGGCCACAAGCAGGCAAAACGGCCACCGGTCCAGGCAGCCTGCTGGCGGTGTCCAGTGCTGATCCAGATCATGTTCGACAACCGCCGACGCTGTAAAAAGAAGTGAACCATGTGGTTCATCACTGCGCGCCAACCTTTGATACCGGCGGGAGGATCGTCCGATGTTCACTGTCAAGAATCATGATTTTCGGTCCGCTGAAGCCTATGCCAAAGTCACTGGCCAATACTGGATCGAAGCACTCCGGGATGGTCGTCACGTATTGATCCGGCAATTGACGGATAAAGACCGCGAGCGTGAATACGCCTTCATCAAACGCCTGTCCCCCGAGTCCCGGCACATGCGCTTTCTCGCGCGGGCCAACGAACCGCAAAAAGCCATGCCCGGCCCCTGGGTGGACAAAGAAAATAAACAGCGCATGGCGTACATCGCACTGGCCCACGAGGATGGCCGACTGATCGAGATCGGCGTGAGCCGCTATGGCGCCACGGGTGAGCACAAATGTGAATGTACCGTGACAGTCGCCGAAGAATGGAAGCAACTGGGGTTGGGTACGCTGCTGATGGAGCATTTGATCACGGCCGCGCGCAAGAATGCTTTCCACCACATTTACGCGGTCGACGAATCCAGCAACGCGCCCATGCGCGCCCTGGCCAGATCCCTGGGTTTCGAGACGCGCAACGATCCCTTCGAGACCAGCAAAGTCGTTCACCTGCTGTACCTGTAATCGTCCACGCCCCCTGATGGCTCGGGATTCCTCCTCGGTGGCGCTGGCCACACACGCCCTGGCCTTGAACACACCATCTTCATTGAGCTTGAGGCCTTGCTTCCGGGCCCGCTGCCAAATCGCAGTGTCATGCGCCTTGCTGCCAGTGAAAGACACCCGTGCCGCGCCCTCGACACCGTGCATCTGCCGCAGATGCGTTGCGCCATCTCAAAGGTCAACGCTCTTAATGCCCGCGCTGCATGATGGCAAGCGCGGATCCGGGAGGGATTGGCGTCTGAGCGGATCAAGGCTCATCGTGCCGACTGGCGGCCACCTTGCAGATGCGTTTCAAACCAGTCGCCCGCCAGTCGGGCGACTTCCTCGAGGGTTCCGGGCTCTTCGAACAGATGCGTAGCGCCCGCCACCACGTCCAGACGCTGCTCGCAGCGCAAGGCATGGCGGCTTCGCTCATTCAATTCGAGCACCACCGGGTCCCGTGCGCCGACGATCTGCAAGGTCGGCGCCCGGACTTGCGCCAGTGCCGGTCCCGCCAAGTCGGTTCGCCCTCCCCGGCTGACCACCGCATGCACCACGTCCGCGCGCGTCGCAGCGGCCAACAGAGCCGCAGCCGCACCGGTGCTGGCACCGAACAGACCGATGCGCAGCGAGCGCAAATCCGCGTCCCGGCCCACCCAGTCGATCACCTCCACCAGCCGTCTGGCCAGCAAGTCGATATCGAACCGCAGCTCGCCGGTGAGGTTATCCAGGCGTTGCTCCGGCTCTGTCAGCAGGTCGAACAACAGCGACCCCAGCCCCCGCCGCGCCAGCGATTCGGCGACAAACTGGTTACGCGGGCTCAAACGGCCGCTGCCGCTGCCATGAACGAAGATCACCAGACCGTCAGCCTGCAGCGGCAGACGCAAATCGGCGGATAACTCAACGTCTTGCAAGTCCAGCTGGCGGGATCGAGTCTCAGTCATCGAAAGGCTCCCGAGCGGAGGAATCGCTGGTGGCTTCCCGCTGCCATGCCCGCTGCAACAGATCAATGACTTCATCGTCCGAAGTCTGGGGGAAGCTCAAGTACCAATATCCGATCGACATCATCCATTCAGGCATGAGCGGACAGATCACCTCATCGACTTCGAAGCTCAGCGCCTCCACCGTTTCCAGTGGTGCAACCGGTACGGCGACAACGATGCGAGCAGGCGCTTGCAGGCGCACCGCGCGGATAGCCGCCATCATCGAGGCGCCCGTCGCCAGGCCGTCATCGATCAGAATCACCACCTGTCCCTTGAGCTGCAAGGGTGGCCGGGCGCCCCGGTACAGTTGCTCGCGCCGCTGCAATTCCTGTGTTTCGCGCGTCACCACGGCCTCGAATGCGGCCGGGGAAATCGGGTGAGCCCGCAGCGCGTCTTCATTGCGAATCTGGATACCGCCACTGGCAATGGCGCCCATGGCGAACTCCGGGTTCGATGGCACGCCCAGCTTGCGCACCAACATCAGGTCCAGGCGCACGTCCAGGGCCTTGACCACTTGATAGGCGACCGGCACGCCGCCCCGGGGCAAGGCCAGAACGATGACATCGGGTCGCTGCGCGTATTTGAGCAACGGTTCCACCAGACGTTGACCGGCTTCGACGCGGTCCTGCAAGGTGGTTTGCAATGAGGGACTTTGAGTCATGGAAAACCTCCACCGACGGTGAGGCCTGGGGTGACGTTACGCCAGGTTGGTGGCGTGTTGAATGATGCGGTCATTCAGCTCGCGCTTCGCAGACGCCGACTAAGGCACCCGCGTTGAATCAGGTTCCTCCGTTGAGGTCGTCATGGCGTTGATCAATATCAAATCCCCGCGCAAAAACGCGTATTCACGCATTGGCATCGAGCGTCATGTCAGCGCACTTGATCAATATCAATAGGGCCCGGACCGAACGGTACTAGTTTAAAAAAATCGGTCCTCGACAGGAGATGTGCATGTCGCCCCTCATTGCCAGTCCGCACTTGCGTTTGTATGACAGCGACGAACTCGATGGCGTGCTGCAGGCGATGGCGCACCAGGCGGCGGCCTTGTTGCCGCCCACCCAAGCGGCACTGATTGGTATCCAGCGCCGCGGCGAGCCTCTGGCACAGCGTTTACAGCAGCATTTAGCCCGCCTGACCGGACAACCGGAACTGCCGATCTACCCGTTGAAGGTCAAGCGCTATGCCGACGATCTCAAGGTGTTGCATGCTCACACCGAATTGACCGAGAACCCGGTGCTTATCGGACTGGATCTGGCCAATACCACCCTGCTGGTGGTCGATGATGTGCTGTTCGAAGGCCATTCGCTGCTGCGCACCTGCGCGTACCTGGCGCAGCTCGGTGCCCGTCGGGTCTACACTGCAGTTCTGGTCGACCGGCATGTCTGCCAGCAGCCGATTCGTGCCGACATTGTCGGCGTGCATCTGCAAGTCGCCGCCCAGGACATCGTCGAATGCAATGTCCCGCCCTATGAAACGGAGTTCTGCATTGAAGTCTGGCGTCATGGTGCCGCCCGATGACGGCGCGACTGTTCGCTCGATGAGCCTCAAAGGAGCCAATCCATGCCCAGCCATCGCCCGCTTCTTTTCGCTCTGCAAGGCAGTGAGGACTACGCAACCGGTGTCGCGCAGCGACTGGGCTGCCCGCTGGCGCTTCATGAGGAGCGCGACTACGAAGACGGCGAGCATAAATGCCGGCCGCTCGAATCGGTCAACGGTCGCGAGGTCGTGGTGTTCCATTCCCTGTATGGGGATGGCCGGCAGAGTGCAAACGACAAGCTGTGCCGCCTGTTGTTTTTTTGCGGCGCGCTCAAGGATGCCGGCGCTCGCCCTGTTCAGGTGGTCACGCCTTACCTCTGCTACGGGCGCAAGGATCGTCGCAGCCAACCCCAGGACCCAACGATCACGCGCTACGTGGCGACCCTGCTTGAAGCCTGCGGCATCGATCGCCTGATGGCACTGGAGGTGCATAACCCGGCGGCGTTCGACAATGCCTTTCGCATTCCCGCGCGAAACGTACAGTGCGCAGAAATTTTCGCCCGACACTTCGCCAGGCACGTCGGTGACGCCGATGTGGTGGCGGTATCTCCGGACTCCGGCGGCGCCAAGCGCGCCGAACAGTTTCGCCAGGCCCTGGAACGACAACTGGGGCGTCCGGTAGGCAGTGCGCTGATGGAAAAACACCGAGTTCACATGACATTGACGGGCACCCTGCTGGTCGGCGACGTCGCGGGCAAGACCGCCATTGTGTTCGACGACCTGATCAGCACCGGGGAAACGCTGAAACGTGCCGGCCTTGCCTGCCAAAGAGATGGAGCGGCGCGGATATTCGCCGCCGCCACCCATGGTTTGTTCACCAATGGCGAGCAGCTGTTTGACCCGCCATTGTTCGAGCACATTGCGATTGCTGACGGCGTACCGCCGTTTCGCCTGTCCGCCGACTGTGTGAAGCAGCATGTGCATGTCGTCGACAGCACCGCCCTGATCGCCACCTTACTCGCTGAAAATGGCGCTTTTGATAGCGTTTAGGCAGGTGCATCGGGTTTGGGCGTGACGATCAACCCATCCAGCGAATCACCGGCTCCTTGTGCGTAACGGGCACCGGGGTGGTCTCCGGATAGCCGACGATGATCGGTGCCACTGGCGCCCACTCGGCCGGCAGGCCGAGGGTCTTCTTGCCCTGCGGCGTATTGAAAAAACTCTGGGCGAAACCAATCCAGCAGCTACCCAGCCCTTCTGCGTACGCGGCAAGCATCAGGTTCTCGGCCGCCAGTGCGCAGTCTTCGACAATCCACTGTCCCGGCACATTGCCTGAAATGAGGATGAGTGCTGGCGCGTGGTAGAAAATCTGAAAGTTTTCGTCAGTCAGCAACCCATGGAAGTGCCCGGAGTGCGGGCCTGCCGGCATTGTCGCGAGCATGTAGGCCTTGGCTTCACGGGAGATCCGGTCCAGCAGTTCCTGGTCGCGGATCACCGTGAACGTCCATGGCTGCTGGTTCACCGCACTGGGCGCCTGGATAGCGGCGTTGATCAAACGACGGATGATTTTTTCATCCACGGCTTCAGTCGTGTACTCGCGCGTCGAGCGCCGTCCGGAAATGGCCTGGTCAATGTTCATGAATGCGTACCACAAAATGGGGGGCGTTCCATAAAGTCGGCCAGCCACCGGCACCCGCTGTTGATTTAGATCAAATCGACGCCGAACCAGCCTTTCGTTTCGTCTGAAGTCTCACCTGCGGCGGTGCGACACGACGTCGTAGGCGTTTGATCTGCATCAGAAGGACGCGATGGGCTCACTGCACACTGGATACGCCCGGCTCGCGCTCGCGAGAGGGGCAATGTCGGTGCAAATGGTCACGCCGTCATTGCACAACAGCGCGACTCGGTTTACCAAGGACCGGGAAAAGCCCTGAAAACACGGTCATCCACGACGTGCAACCAGTGATGAAGCTTTCGGGCAGCTTCTTGCTCAACCATCGCACTGAAATGGTCAACCTGATCGAGCACACCGAGAAAAAGGAAAAAGCCGAGCATGCCCTGTAGCGCATCATCAACCTGACTGACTCAGGGGATGACCTGATCGTCACCACCACTGGCATCCATCTTGTCCACCGCATCGGCCATGCGCTGGAAGCCGCGTACAAAGGCGACTCTGACTACCGGTACGGCGATAATGAGTATGGCTTGAGCGCCACTTGGAGACGTGACGAATACCACCGGGCGCCGCAGATTCCTGAAGCCTGGCGCCTGGGCGATCACGCCACGCGGCAATTGCCATTCACCTGCTGTTGTCTATTCAAGTCCGGTTTCGGCGGCCTGCCCTTCGGTGGCCTTGCATGGGGGATGAAGCTCCATTGGCGTGAGATCGGGGAAGCCTGCGTGCTACCAGACTACATTCGGCAACTTCATTCAGAGGGCCAGGCGCGTGGCCAATCCGGAATCTGGCACCCACAGGGCATTGATGCAAAACGCCTCTTCCGCTTCTGTCACCGGTTCGAGGGACTGCGGATCAAACCAGTGCCGATTGACCATTGCCAGGCGAACGATACCGTTCTTGTCGAGGAGCGATTGCGCCAGGCATTCGCACAAGGACCGTGGCAGCGCTTCTTCGAGGGGATCGATGTCGGCACCTTCAAGCTCGATCTCGAAACGCGCGGTGCATGTACCCACTAAATCCTGCACCGTGTAGGAGGCGTAGCGAAACGCTGTGAGATATCCCACCGTCAGTACCAGCATGATCGACATCAGGATGCTGGCCTCGCGCTTCCAGGACTTCGTGCCCGGCCGACGCAGCCACCTGAGTACGGTGCCCCTGCCCCAGTGCCGGACCGCGAGAACCCCGCTGAGGAATTTATTGTTCGTCATGACCGGATCTCTCGCCCAGGTTTTGCCAGAAGCATGGCGCCGATTGCCACATAGCGTTTGATCTGGATCAACCACCGCACAGCCGGGGCACCACTGGATGACGCCCGGCAGCATTTGGCTGAGAGCCAGTCTGCCCGGCAGCGTCAGGTCGAACGGTACGAATCAGGTAGCGGCTGGGTCTCGAAACATGGACTCCGGTTTGCGATGGGCCGGACTTCTTGTTTTTGCGACATCCTTTTCACGCAGCGCTCACAGGATGGAGCGCAATTTACCTGTACTCCTTTGCAGAATCCCAGCTAGGCCCGCCCGCACGCGGGCCATTTTTTTGGACCCAAGAAAGGCGCTGGCTCCTCGACCGGCTCAACGTTACTCGGTCCGTGCGGCCCAGCAGCAGATGAGGGCCCGGCGCCATGTCTGCCGGCCGAAGCGAAAGCTGCTGCCAGGCGGTGAAGACTTCAGGTGCCTTTAGTCGGGCCGGAAGAAGGTGTAGCGGTCCTTACCGCTGAGCTTTGACTCGTACATCGCGTGGTCTGCTTTTATTAGCGCGGCATGCAAGGTGTCGGTCTCGATCCGGGTTACGCCCACGCTGATGGTTGCCGGGTGGTGGGTGGACGTTTCGCGCACCCGTTGGCACAGGGTGTTGACCAAGCGCTCGGCATCCGCCTGCGTGACACCGGACAGGTAGACCCCAAACTCTTCTCCCCCAAGGCGGGCATATTCGTGATCGGCCATGATGTGCTTGATGTCGGCGGCGATGCGCTTCAGGACTTCGTCACCGATGTCGTGGCCATATACATCGTTGACTTTTTTGAAGTTGTCGACATCGACCATGGCCAGGTAGCACTCGCCACTTTCTGGCGGGGTGCTCCGGTGGTTGCTGGCCCGTGTCATGAACGCGCGGCGATTGGGGATCTCGGTCAGGGTGTCAATGTAGGCGTGCTCTATCAGTAGCTTGGCCATGATGTAGTTGTGCAGCTTGGATCGGCGCAGCTTGAGGTAGGTGTAAATGGTCAGCGCGCTGATAAAGACGGCGGACAGCAGAACCATGGTACCGCTGAAGTCGAACAGAGAGAGTGTGGTCATCATAAAGGGGTTGAGGACAACCCAGGCGATGCCCAGCACGCCGAAAAATGCTTCTCGGCTCAAGGGTAATACCGAGGCACTATAGAGAATGCTGGAGGCCGAGAGGATCAGCCAGGTCGGGTGCAGGTGGGCCGGCAAGCCCTCGATACCCAAGCGGATGCCCAGGCAGATCATGAGCACATACACGAGGTTTAGCAGGTGGAAGTGGCGGGCTTTACGGGCGACCCGCTGTACACCGACGGTGATGAGCAGTAGCACGACGAGCAGCAGCGAAAGCGCGTAATGACGTTGATCGCCTATAAAACCAATAATCAAGTCGAACAACACCCAAATGCCGATACCTCCGATATAAATCAGCCCACTGAAGTTATGCAGACGCTCGACGTCGTATTGATAAAACTCGTATTGGAGGGCTTTGGGTGTTGCCTGTTTCGTTACTTCATTCTCAATCGTCTTGTACATCGGCAGCCTTGCTTGCAAAGGTGTTGCGGGTCGTTCATCTAGTAGGCTGCTAGCGTAACTGAAAACGGGGGCAGTAACCGCCTGCCCCTACTTTAGTATCTGTGCGATACGGCGAGGATTTCGTGCAGAACCTAGGATGCTTGAAAGCCGACACCTGTTAGATCTTCCGTCCCTGCTGACAAAACTATGTACCGTTAGGGTATAAGTCACTCGCGCTGGGCTTTGACGAAGCCAACAGGCATCCTTTAGAACAGGTCCGAAATTAGGCTACGGGCTACCTCGGCACTGTTGAGGGCGTGCTCGAACAACGACCTGTCAATGCACAATCCGCTGACTTGAATCTGAGCTGCACGCCACCATCGCTATATAAGGTGCAAGCGGTCACGCAAGAGCATCAATCAATGGGTTGCTGACACGCTTAGGGGTGCATGCCTGCCCTCCAATTCGGCAACCCTACCCCTTACAGATAAGGCGACTCTTATGAAGCACACGTACCTTTTTATCCTTGGCGACGACCGCCAGGTCGCAAGCATCGAATCAGATGGCCCGCTGCCCCACCTGAAGATTGGTGTGCACCTTGACCTTGACACAGATGACTATCGGGGAACTCCGGGTACGCATCTTGAGATTGAAGATATCTCTGTCGTCCTTCACCAGATCGGCGGAAAGGTCATACGCAATGATGTATGCCTGCATTGTGTGGAGCGACCCGGGCTCGCTCACTGATCTGGATGATAGAAAGCCCAGCGCGGGGCTGGGCTTTCTTCATCCTTGAAATAGACGAACGCTTCACTTTATTTAGCCCAATAAAAAACCCCGCAGACGTTAATCTGCGGGGCTTTCAATAGTGGAGGCCGAGGTCGGAATCGAACCGGCGTAGGCGGATTTGCAATCCGATAGTGAAACGCATGCAGGCTGCGGCCTGTAGCCTTTTTTTGTTCCGAAACCAAGGCGAAACAGATGCTCTACAGACCGCGTAGAATGCGGGCTCGCCTTTGAGTTTGGGAACTGATTTCCCCCCCAATCCTCCGGCGTTCTGCCGACCTCAAACTCCCCTGGCGCGCGTTTCTGATCGAAGGCGTTAAGCCTCTATTTCGACTCACGCTACCAGACTTGGACTTGTTGAAGGCGAAGAGTGCAGCAGCTAGTTGCTACCACCAGATATCTGTAGACTTGAAACCAATGGCGCTTGTCTGCGCTATCTCTCATGGATGAGCGTATGAAAGCTATTGCTTTAGCGATAATGATCTCCACTATTACTGGCTGCGGGACAATCAACACCGTATTCAGGGATGACTCAGTCACTAGCAGAAACCTGGGAAAGTCGAAGAGCTATTGCGGTTCGGTCCCGCGCGTGTATAGCGGCGTCATGTATGACTTCTGCGCGCTCAATGCACCCCCTGCGGACCTTGATAACTATGGTCCGTCGCCGGCCACCCTTTGGACCCTCGCTGACTTAGTAGTCTCGGGAGTCTTGGATACATTGGCCTTGCCGTACACGATTCCTCGACAGGATGCTGATGGCAATATTGAAATTTCTCACAAGCACTAACTCCTACTACGGCGACCTGTAACTCAGCACGCATTCCCATTCAGCGTCCCTCGCCCCCTAGCACCCCATGCACGCAGAGCCATAGCAAGACCCTCTGTATAGGCCGTAATCATTGGCGCTCGCTGCAATCGACTGCCTACAAGTGCTTATAAGTGCGTGTGAGAGTCACGCAAAAGTCACGCACGCTAAGTGCGCCCCTCCCCGGCGTTCTGCCGACCTCAAACTCCCCTGCTAAGCTGATTTCCTCCGCGGAGGAAATTCCATGCCAAACTCAGACCTGCTCCCTTCCCTGCTATTCAAGATCAACGAAAACCAACTCGCCCTGGAAGCCGCCATCATGGAGCTCACGCTATGGGTTGAGCAGCGTGGCGCAGCCCATGTAGCTGACAACGTTCGCAGCGCCCTGGACGCAATCGACCGGAATGAGGAATTCATCAAGATGACGCTGGCAGTAATGATGACGCCGGATTAGCGGCAATCGGTTGAATCTACAGCCGAAAGCGGACATTCTCTGCTGCAGGCTAACATCTCAAATGGACTCTAACGAAGCCCAGAGATTATTGGAGGGAGTCGAGAAGCTCATCATCAACAGGGGGCCAGATAAAACTAGAAAAAACCCTACTGGGCTTCCGCGCCAGCTGCCGCCGCATCCGTACAGACATTGTCCGCATTATCTACCCGATCTACTGCTCCGAAACTGTCCCGGTACTGTGTAAAGGCCTGCGTCTCTATCTACTAAATGGCCCTGGGCCAAACCTTACCCTGCTACCGAGTATTTTCATTTTTCCAATCGATGCAGCTGGCATGAACGCGTTTAACTATCCGCTGTATAAAGTCTGCAAGGAACGCCATACGATGTCCGTCGAAATCACCTCTGTTGTCGGCTCCAAAGAGACCGGAAAAAAACTACAGCAGCTCATAGCTCAGTGCCAGTCGTTTGCTTGGGCCAGCGCATGGATCACGCCGAATAAAACGTTTGAGGCTGCAATTAAGGCCAAGGCTAAACTTGAGAGCATCGTCATCGGCACTCACATGTACATCACTGATCCGCTCTGCCTTCAGATGTGCATCGACATCCCTCAGGCCAAGGTTCTGCTGCCCGACTCCGGGCCTCTGTTTCACCCCAAACTTTATGCCTTTCGGCATGAGAAGAAGGTCACCATCTACGTGGGCAGCGCCAACTGCACCAAAGCTGGCTTGAACAAGAACATAGAGGCTGGCGTCTTCCTCAACGGTGACCATCTCGACCCCAACCTTCTATCCTTCTTCACTTTCATCCAGGAGCAGGCGGCTAGAGCCCGGGAAATAAACGATCCACTCATAGAGTCCTATACGGCCAACAAAAAACTCAAACAGGACGCCCTTGAAGAACTCGACAATTTCACCTGGGTCAAAAAGCCAAGACTCACAGCCTCCACCTCACTCCACAGTGATCTCAATAGGACGGAGTGGGAGCAGTTTGTTCAGTTGGTGAGCGAGGACCACTCCAAGGACATGCGGCTTGAGGTCCTCGCTAAGGCGCGGCAACTCTTCGCAGGTGGCCGCACCTTTCGGGAGTTTACCGTCACTGAGCAACAGTGCGTAACTGGGCTTCTACAGCCTACCGAACTCGATGGCGTGGACTGGGGATACTTTGGCCAGATGAGCGCCCACGGCAGATTCAATAAGGTGCTGAGAGCCCATGCCAGTCTCTTGTCTCAGGCCCTCGATAAGATCCCGCTAGTGGGCCCCGTCAAGCGTCGGCACTACGAGGCATTCGCCGAAGTTTTTCAGCGCATACCTACGGCAAGGGCCACATGGATTGGCTTTGGTACACGCCTGTTGGCGATTAAAAGACCGGACTACTTCGTCTGTATCTGCAATCCAAACAAGCGGCAACTGGCCGATGTGTTCGCAACGTCCTTTTCGACGTTCAGCCTGGACAACTACTGGGATCGCGTGGTGGCGCCGATGCAACTGATGCCCTGGTGGCAGGAAGAAATGCCCAGCGAGGGGGTCGAGCAGCAGCTTTGGATGGGTAGAGCTGCGATGCTAGATGCCATTTGCTACGATCCCGCGATGCGCTAAAGCAGACGGGTAGAGCCCGGCGATGGCGAGCAGATGGGGATTTCCGGACTGTGGGAGGGCTGGAGGCAATCGATCGGAATGAGGAATTCATCAAAATGACGCTGGCGGTGATGATGACGCCGGAGTGATTGCTAACAGGCAGAAATCGGCCAGGAGCATCCACTCAGATGCGCCTATCAAAACGAAGGCGATTCAAGCTCGTAAAAACCATTACGTCAGACCGAAACAATCCTGTCTTTGCCCATGCTTTTGGCCTCATACAGGGCACCATCCGCCCGTTGGAGTGTGTCTTCGTATGAGCGGTCTTCCGGCAACATGGTTGTCACACCAATGCTCGCTGTGACGATAGTTCCTTCCACTGAAAAACGGCTTAGCTCTTTTCTGAGGCGATCATGTAAGCGCTTGGCGAACTGTATTGCCTGCTCACGCCCAGTATTGGGCAGAACAACCACAAACTCATCACCACCCAAGCGGCATGCGAAATCAATTGCCCGGAGCGCTGAGCGACAAATGTTGGCGACAACCTGAATCATCTCATCCCCTACGTGATGCCCCTTGGTGTCATTGACTTTTTTGAGGTTGTCCAGATCAAACAAAAAGATGGAAGTCGGCACGGAATACCGTACCAATGATTCGAAGTGAAGCGTCAGTTCATGCTCGAGTTTTCTCCGGTTGAAAAGGCCGGTTAACTGATCGGTATCGCTTAGCTCCCTCAGTCTCATCTCTAGGTTGTGTCGCTCTGAAATATTACTCGCGACCCAGAGCACTACCTCCTCATCGTCCACTAAAAAACTCAGGGCCTGGATTCGCCCTTCAAACCAGATCGGTTCCTTAGGGCCTTCATCGGGTAGACCTATTACATCCCTGTTGCTCAGTTCGTACTCCTCGACTAATAGTTTTTTAGACTCCAGCGCCCTGGCAATTTGTTCGAGAAACCAGTCTGCCTTCCCAGGCTTTATCAAATCTGAAAAATACTTACCGACAAGGCCGGTACCATCGTGGTAATAGCGCACATCACGTCCACCGAACACAGCAACGTATTTTCCACTACGGGACAGGATAAAAGCGGGATCCGGCAAGGCCTCAAGAATCAAGGCCATCTGTTCAAAATTGATCATGAAACACTTCTTCTGAGCCGTTTAATTAGTGGCTGATAGTGAGGCTGAAAGGAAAAGACACCGATCTTTCTCTGTGCCCATGACTATCGAGCAAAGAATGGACAGTCCAACCGTGGGGGGGAGTGAGTATGGCGCTGCCTGATACCGCCTTATTCACCAATTCTCGGCCTTTCTGCAAGCCCTCAATGCCAATTCCTCCAGCCCATCGGCGTGATGGGGTTGGCAATATCATTACGACATTACAGGCAGAATGATAGCCCTAGATGCAGTGAGCGGTTTTTGCCGTTGGTTGACATCCGCGAAAGGGAGCCAAGGGTCGATTGCAGCCCTTCAACTTCAGCGAGATACGTCCCTGACATATGCTTGGCTCGCTGCTAGCGCGATCAGTCCTTGGTCGCCGTCGCCGACAACGTTCGCAGCGCCCTGGACGCAATCGACCGGAACGAGGAATTCATCAAGATGACGCTGGCGGTGATGATGACGCCGGAGTGACTAGCATTGGCCAGTTTAACGAGCCTGTATATCCCGTACTAAACGACGGTTTCCTGGACATTGAATTATTTTTGTTTTCCGTCAGTACATCGGCGTTTACCATAAGGCTCGAACGACATCCTACCTTCGCATGGAGCAGATATGAGTGTACTTGGGACAATAACGCCAACCGATCCAACTGTAGCAATCAGTCCAGGTGCCGGGACTGTCGTCACATTCAACGTCACCATCACCTCATCCGTAGCATTGATCGGGACTCAAGTCAGCTTCACGCCTGCCATCCCAACTGGCTGGGCTGCTGTCTTGGATCCAGGCTCGGCCCTAACGCTTTCTGGCATTGTTATTAGCGGCGTCTATCCAGTGAGTTATACGATTACCGGGACGGGTACCGATACACCCGGCGGCGGACCTTTCACTGTAGGTCTTTCCTATGTCGAAACCGGCCTGCAAACAACTGATACCTTTACCTCTACTACAGCGTCAGTAACGATTGACAACATAGCTCCGACCAACACCATCGCCAGCATTATGTTCTCGGCTGATACAGGAAGTTCCAGCACGGACTTCATCACCAAAACCGCCTCTCAAACCATCAGCGGGACGCTGAGCGCGAATCTTGCCGAGGGCGAGAACGTGTATGTGTCTTTAGATAATGGCAGCACCTGGTCTACTGCCACTACTGTTGCCGGCACTAATACTTGGTCGCTTGCCGGACAAACACTGTCCGGCAGCAGCAGGCTACTAGCAAGAGTGGAGGATTCCGCTGGAAATCACGGTGTAACTGCCAGTAAAAACTACACGTTGGATACTACCAGCCCCACTGTTAGCAGTGTTGCCGTCCCTGCAGACGCTACCTATGAGCCCGGACAGAACCTCGACTTCACCGTCAATGCCGACGAAGCCATTACCGTTGACACCGCTGGCGGTACGCCTCGCATAGAGTTGATAGTGGGTGCCACAACGGTCTACGCCAATTACGTCAGCGGCTCAGGCTCGACCGCTCTAGTCTTTCGTTATACCGTCAAACCAGGTGACCAAGACGCTGACGGTATATCCGTGAGTGCGCTGTCTCCAAATGGAGGAAGCTTGCACGACACGGCAGGCAACAACATGGTGACCACCCTTAACTCGGTGGCCAGCACCGCTGGAGTGAACGTCAACGGCCTTGCTCCTGTTTTCACCGGTGCTTCGGTCAATGGTAATAGTCTTGTTATAAGCTATTTCGCTGCCACTTCGCTGGACTCAATCAATATTCCTGACCTCAGTGCCTACCATGTAACCGCAGACGGTGCAGCCAATGCAGTGACGGCAATAGTGGTCGACTCTGCAGCAAAAACTGCAACCCTCACCCTTGCAACAGCAGTGACTGCAGGCCAGGCAGTTACCATCGCCTATACCGACCCCACATCTGGTAACGACCCTCATGCACTTCAAAGCAGTACGGGCGAAGATGCAGCGAGCCTCGCAGCGACACCGGTGATCAACAACACCACTGCGCCCACCGCGCCAACCTACGGTGGCGGCGGCACAGGCGTCGTGAGTACGGCGCCAGAAAAAGGCGGCGTGCTGAACGGCACAATTTATGGCGATATCCTGACAGGCCTGGCAGGCAAAGACACTTTTTACCCAGGCGGCGGTGCGGACTCCATCGATGGTGGTGATAACGTCGACACGGTGGTCTTCAGTGGTGCCCGGGGACAGTACACGCTGACCCACAACAGTGACGGAACCTACACCGTGCGCGACATGCTGGACCCGTCAGTCAGCGTGGCGATGAAGAACATCGAGCGCGTGAATTTCAGCGATCAGGCGCTAGCGATTGATGCCACCCCTGAAAGTGCACGACTGGCCGAACTGTATCACCTCGCGCTGGGCCGCAAACCGGATGATGCCGGCTTGCAGTATCACATGGGGGTCAGCAACAGCGGCGCGACCACCAGCCAGATAATCGCGTCGTTTGTCGCGAGCAGCGAATTCACCTCAGGGCAGGGGCTGCTTTCCGACAGCGCCTTCCTCACCCAACTGTATGGCAATGCATTTGATCGCTCGCCCGATGCTGGAGGGTTTGCATACTGGATGCAGCAATTGGCGCAGGTACCAGGCACAGAAGGCCGCGCGCAGGTGATGGAAGGCTTTTTAGCGTCGAGCGAGATGACACTTCAGATCACAGGCCAAGTAGATTCCGGGATAGCATTACTTTTGCAGGCTTGAAAACTTGTCGGTGGTTGGTCGTTGCGTCAGTTAAAGACAGCTCAACAGCATTGTGTCTGCACTTGCAGGCGCTCCGAAGAGGCGGTGGTCGGAATGGATGTTTACGCATCTGCCCTTCCCCGCTCTTTTACCTACGCACTGAAACCTCTTTTACATAAGCCTGGCACGCCGCCAATGCGATCAGTCCTTGATCGCCGTCGCCGGTGATTCCGATAATTCGTTGAGCATGCGCTGGGTCAAGTCGGGCGCGCGTTCCTCCATGAACCACGCCGCCGGCGCCGGTGGCGGTTGGCACTGAGCAGCCACCGGTTGAATCCTCGGCGAGGAGGACTGACAACCGCAGATCAGAAGTGGCAAGGCGATCGCGCAGGCGAGCTTGGTCTTTTTGAGCATTAGTCAAAGCCTCGTGGTGGGTTTGGTCGCTAGCTGTAAGGCGCTGCTCGAGTGCGAGCCGTTTAGCCTGTTCGGTGCGTTGCTGTGCGGCAGCCGCATTGCCGATGGTGGTCAGATCGGCCTGATACGCGACGGACTGCTCGGCGAGCCGCCTGCCATAGCGCCAGTCTTGCACCTTCCAGACTCCGCCCGCCGTCAGCAGCAATAGAGCCAATACGCCAGCCAGAGCAACTTTCAGCGTTGCCGGGCTCATGCCAGCACCGCCGTCGCCTTACTCCAAAGCTTCAGCCGATCCGCCCGTCCATTGAGGCCACCATTGATCCGCCGGGTGATTTTTTCGAAGTCATCAGCATCAGCCAGGGTGTTCAGCCCATTGGTTGCCCAGAACCATGCGGCCGACAGGCAGGCGTTCTTCGGCTGCTCCAGCAGCTCCGGCTGATTGATCAGGTCCAGGCCCAGGGCTTCGCCGCACGCCGCATAGTTCGCCCGTCCGGTGATCTGGATCAGGCCCCGACCACGATACTTGAAGCCATCGCCCGGGACGGTGTTGCCCAGATCCTTGCGGCCTTCGTACTTGGCCTGGGCTGGAGTCGGTCCCCAGATCTCCCGGACGTAGACCAGCTGACCGGACTCATGTCCTATCTGGGCAATGAATGCCGCCACCCGTTTGGAGCCGACAATCTGGAACCGGCCCATGGCCGTGTTGAGGACAGGAACAAAAACGCCGGCTTTGGCGCCGGCGTTCGGGAGGATCTGCAGCAGTTGCTGTGTGGTGATGGGCATGGCGATCTCCGGGCAAAAAATACCCGCTCATCGCGGGCTTCAATATTCAGATAAAGGTGGCGTGATACCATTCACCATTTACCAGCGATGGAAAGCTTTTCAAATGAATAGGATGTTTCGCTTTTTCTCTAAGCGTTTCGTAAATGCAAACAGTTCTGTTATCGCGGATATTCCCGTTTCGGGGGTGCAAGAAAAGCCACGAGACGCAGCAAGCACTCATGTGCTTATGTGTGAAGCAATCCTGGATAAAAAGTTCTATCTCGAAACTTACTCCGATCTAGCCAGTGCAGGCGTCGACCCGCTGGAGCATTACATCGAGTTCGGACATGCTGAAGGCCGCTACCCGCTTAGCGTCTACTCCACGACAGCCGCCACAAAAGTCAGTCGCGCTTTGGAGCACAACCCATCTGACCGGATGGCGCTCGCGCTGCATGTAGCCATAGAATTGGCATCTAGTGATTTAGATAGAGTTCTAAAAGCCGTTGCAATTGATAAAAACTCATACATGGATGAGCCACCTCAGACATATCTAACCAATCCATTCGAGCAAGCCGCACTACTCATATTGAGCCGCTGGATAAGATTTGAAGGCACTCAACGTATCGGAGATGTTGAGCAACTAATTTCAAAGCTTCGAAAAACTTTTCCTAACTCCCTAACTCTGTGCTCTTTACATGCAATCTCCTTATTCGAGAGCGGCCAATTAGAGTTAGCTCGCCGAGCCTTCGAGCTGAATCCACATCTAGATGGAGTATCAGCCGAAGTAGCAAATATTTGTCGCGATGCAATAGATCAGATCACGGATTCAGCAAAATTAGGCGTCCGTCACGCACCAGATAACGGGCTTCTGCTTTTAGACTCCGCCTTCCCTTCATTGATATCCTCTTTTCGATATGGTGAGTTTTCTACATACTTAACCACCATAGAAGATAGTTCCATTCAGATTCGTCCTGATAGAAACCTACTGCGCTTTGGTGAATCAAACAGTTTCAAAACCCAGATCGACGAATTCTCGAAAGCTAGCGGAGTAAAACACAATAGAATCCAACATTTTGATTCAGCTTCAATTGGCAATCCGAAGGTCGCCTACTGCGTATTTTTGAGTCTTGCCGACCTATTTTTCACGCAGATTGGAATGCCTTCGGCGGAGCACTTGATTTTCACACTCTACCCGGGCGGAGGGTTTGCGCCAAACAACCAGCGATCAGACTTAGCACTTCGCCAACTATGCGACAACCCTAAAGTAGCGAAGATAATCACAACTCAAATTACTTCGTACCGCTATCTGATAGATAACGGGTTCTGCAGTCCTGATCGGGTCCTTCACATTTTCGGCGGCATCATTCCACAACTCTACTCCGAGACCATGCTCCCTTCACGGTCGATAAATCACTCTGCGATAGATATTTGTTTTGTTGCACAGCGCTACTCCGCCATCGGCGCGGAAAAGGGGTATGACATATTTGCTGAAGTGGTTAAAAAATTCGCTAACAATCCGTCGATAAACTTTCATGTCGTCGGTGGTTTTGACAAAACCGTGATAGATCTCGGCGGTGCTTGCAACGTGACCTTCTATGGCACTAGGCCTGCGTCGTTTTTCCCAGGTTTCTATGCCACCATGGACGCGATTTTGTCACCTAATATCCAGATCTCCGCGCTTGACCCGTCTCAGCCTGCGATATTCGATGGTTTCCCAACTACCTGTGTCGTCGAAGCTGGTTTGCAAGGAGTAGCGATGCTCCTAACGGACTTCCAGAATATGAACCAGCATCTGGACGGCACGCCAATTTTCTCGGCTAATGAGATGGAGATCATTACTCGTGATTGCAACATGATCAGTGACCGCCTCCAACACTACATTGAAGATCGAGATGCGCTGCACCAGCTTGGACAATCAGGACGCAAGGCTATCCTTAGGGAGTTCAGCTATGAACGTCAAATGGTTCCGCGCATAGAGCTGTTGCAGGAATATATGAAACACTAGCCCCTCAGGACCCCGAGGAGTTCGCAACTGGAGCAGGTCACGAGACTCCACAGCCTCAACCATCGCTAATTACTTGGGCTTGGATACTGGCGCCGGCCGGTACGATGATCGTGCGTTGATCCTCATCGGCCAGCACCAGGTCATCGAGCAGCTTGTAGGTGCGGCGGTCGGTCTGGTCGGTTTTCAGTGTGGTGACGGAACGGCTCATGAAACCCCTCCGAGACAAATGTTGCCAATCAGCCATCATTTGGCCATCATCCCATTCATTTCTGATCAGATGACAACTAGGATTAAAGATGGAACTTATTGACGCAAAAGCACGTGCTGCAATCATCGCCTTGGAAAAGAATTTCGTAGACCCCTACCTCTCCGTGTACTCCAATGTCACTCCGGCGCAGTATCTGAACTTTCAAATCGGGGTTTACGACGCTCTTTCGGAAGCGAATCCGGAATTTCCCGACATGTATAAACTATCGAATCTATATGCATTCAAAGCAGTTGCATCTTCGATACTTACTGCCGGCCACAGTAGCAAAATCGCTTTTGAAACCAACAACCCTCAATACGCCTCGGATACTCACGGTGACAAATACATCGAAAAATACCTTACTCCGGTGGTAATGGTTGACTGGCTGACGCCAAACCTCGATGGACAAGAGCGCACGAAAATTCTTTCAAAATTTTCCGGCGGCGAACTTGACCCGAAATCGTTTATCGCCTCGGTAGGCCTCGCTCTTGCCAGCGGGCAATCAGTTACATCGGCCTCAATCTTGGATGCCAGAGAGTCTCTCTACGGCGATGACGTCACTCTCGCCTCGTCGTCGAGAACAAAAATCGCAGACACTGTTGGCACAGACGCTATCGATACAATCCACTTAAACAGCGAGTCAATTGTATACATCAAAGAATACTCGCAAACCACTCACAACTTCACATTCACTCAGGCACAAACAACAAAACAAACAACGCTAGTGAATATTGAGCGAGTTGAATTCAGCGATGGAAAGCGACTAGCGCTAGACATTGAAGGGCACGCCGGCCAGGCCTATCGGCTGTATAAAGCTGCCTTTGACCGAGTTCCCGACAAGGAAGGACTTGGCTTCTGGATTGGACAATTAGACAAGGGGACCAGTATTGATTCGGTCGCTGCGGGTTTTATCGCGAGCCAAGAGTTCCAAACCATCAACGGGGCCTCTCCATCGAACCTGCAATTGGTAACCGGCCTCTACCAGCACATACTGGGTCGAGCACCGGATCAATCAGGCTTAGACTTCTGGAAGACGCAACTGGACAGTCATGCGCTAGATGCAAGTCACCTTCTAATGAACTTCGCCGAATCGAATGAGAATAAGATTGCCTTGACCGGCCAAGTTCAATACGGAATCGAATACGTCGCCTAAGACGCTAGGTGGTCGCTTACTGCGGCCACCCCTCTTCCAGCATCTCGGCGGTGATCGAGCTGTCGGCCACCGCGCCCAACAGTTCCGCCTCGCGGTTAAAACAGGCTTGCACGAACGCCCGCACCTGCGAAGCCAGGCCGATCACCTGGGCCCCGGTCAGATCAACGAAGCCCGTCGCGGCTTTCCATTTGATCTGATACGCAGGATCGAGCGATGCAGCAAAGGCGGCACCGGTGAGCAGCGCCTGGCTGTCACGCTCGGTGTTGACCGGGATACCTTGTACCGTGACCCCGCCTGTTTCCGCCTGAAAACGTCGAGCAGCAATGCGACCAGCCCACTCTGCAGCAATAGCTGAATCCCGTGCCGCCTTCTCTGCCGCCGTCATGGCTACCTGTTTGCGGCTCACTAGTACGACTTGGCGCTCTGCATCCAGGGTCAGCACCTCGGCGCCCCACTTCTTATTGGTGCCGAGTTCGCCTTCGGCGTTTTCCTCTGGCCACCAAGCAACGTCCTGCACACCCAATGACGGATCGGTCCATGACAGGTCCGCCACGGATTCAGGCATCAAGCCATACAGGAAGTCCGGCAGCGGCTCACGCGAGGCAGCGCCATCTTTGACTTTGATCATACTGGTAGCCCTACGTCAGTTGATGGAAACGCTCTGCCGGCACCCCATAGGATGCGAAGTGCACCAGTGCCTGCGGGTTTATTAAATGTGCCGCCCGCACCACCACCAAAAAACAGGTTGAAGTTTTGGCCAGGAATGCTGTTAGGGTTACCGTTGGACGTGGCAGGACCCAGACCAGATGATGTTGCCCCCCAGCTTGATTGATTAGCGCTCCTACTTGCACTTGCCCCATAAAGCCAAGAGCCGCCACCAGTGCAATCGGCCCCTTGGTTGTTATAGCTGCCGCCTGCGCCACCATCCAGCGATGTGTCGCCATACCAAGTGCCGCCGTTAGACCCGCCGTTACCGCCAGCGGTGGTGTAACCTCCTGCGCCCCCTCCGCCTCCGCCTCCAGAAACATTACCGAATGTCCTGCCGCCAACCTTACCGTTCGGGGTAGGCGCGTCGGGAATAACCCCAAGTATTCCTCCGCCAGGGGCATTAACAACTTTGCTAGCCCCTCCGTCTAGAGAAAGATAACTTGTCCCACCAGCGACAGCGTTCATCCCTGACGTATAACCCGCCGCTCCAACCACCACGGTCAATACTTGGCCGGGGCTTACCGCAATATCATTACCGTATGCCAGCGCCCCGCCATTTCCGGGGAAATAATTTGAGGTGCTACCCGTATTCCCAAAACCGCCGCCGCCACTAATGGCTACACAGCAAATAGATCTTACGCCGGGTGGAACTACCCACTGGTAAGTGCCCGGCACTGTCCACGAAACTTCGCCGCGTACGGCCTGCTTTAGGGCACTATTACGCGCCAACCCCAGCGGGTTACCGAGCGGGCTGCCTAAAGGATTACCAAGGCTCATAGGTCGGCCTGCTCAGCGTAGAAAACGATCCCGGCAGCAAGAGCAACTTGCGAGCCCACATAGAGCATGTCTCCAGCTTCAAGGCGCAATGGTGTAGTCGGGGCGATGTTGCCGAATGCCGTCTCCGGAATCGCAGTCGTTGCCGCCAAGGTATAAGCCGCCATCAGTTCGGAGTCGATCAGGTTGTAGACAGCGGGGGCGCTCGCCTTCACCAAAAACAGGACCAACGATGCAGCGGTTACTGTTGCGCGTGGAATGGCGGTGACCTTGGTCACCAGCGCGCCGTTGGTGCCAGCGGTAGCAAGCAGGACTGCGCCTGTCACAGCAGAAGTGCCGATGCCGGTCAGAGCCGCGGTCACAGCTGCTGCGTTAGTCTTGTAGGTTTGCGCAAACGGCGCGGTAAATGTCTTGGCCATGGTGATTCCTTAGAAAGAGAGGGCGACGGCGTGGAGTAGCGCGAGATTGCCGATAGAGCCGGAGGCCGATTCAGCGGCAGTAGCTGAGGCGGCGGCATTGGTTGCTTGAGTAAAGCGTGCTGCGCTCAGCGAAGAGGAATTGAGGTTGCGCGTTCCGCCCAGCACACGCCATGCGCTGGCCAAGCTCATGGAATGGGCCGAGATTACTGAGCAGGGCGAGGCGCTGACATTGATGATTCATCATGTCCAAGACCTGGGCCCGGAAGGCGTTGTGCGGTTTGTTGGCTCGCGCCACAAAATCGAAAATAGCCAAAACGTGGCGCGCATTACAGACAGCGCGCCGATCAGGTTCGGCGCCAGGCCGGGAACCCTGGCAGCATTGGATGACTTGGTGAAATGGACTGGCGCACACGATCAAAGCGCGGCCATGAGGCTGATAATTCCGGCGCTTCATGAGGTCGGACCTCAGCAAGCCCTTTGCTTCCTGGCGCCGCCACCGCGACAAAAATACGAAGTGCCCGAGCCCGTGGCGCGAAAGCTTGAGCTGGCCTACAAGCGCGAAGCCCTGCGCATCTGTCGTGACGAATAATCTCGCTTGAGCAATTACGGTCCTGCAGTGCTCAACGCCATCTCATGAGCCTTGTTCATCACTTGAATGGCATTTGATACATGCGGGTGCCCTACCCAACGGTATGGCGCGTTACCCAACAAGCCCGCCGCCGCGTCATCCAGCAAAGTTTTTACATCGAGTCCGCTGGCAATGGCCGCGCCAATGATGGCTACCAGCGCCTGCTCAAGCGCAACTTCACGATCTGTAATCATCCGCATTTACTCCTTTCGGCTGAATACCGGGCGGAGAGAAATACTCCAAAAATATTAAACCAATATCTACAACCTCTAACTTTGAGAAAACTCAACAAAATGTCGCATCCGATCACGGAGGGCGGCGCCTATGGCCCTCTGGAATTCCAATTATTTTTTTATGCTTGTCAATCATTGAGCCCTCCTCGGCCCTACTCCATATCTCATCTTAACCAATACCCCGCCTCTACGAATAACTCCACCGCCCGGGCATGACCCGGAAAGGACGCCCCATGCCCGCAGAAAACAAACCGGCCGCGCCAGTCACAGCGGCAGAAGAACTCGACGCAGTGCTGCACTGGCGCGGCAAGCATGCCCAGGCCATCAAAGAGCGTGACGCCCTGCAGCTGCGCCTGAACGCAGCGGAGCAGCGGATTGATGACTTCGCCGGCGGCGAATGCGAGTGGCACCGTGAAGCTGACAGCGGCATCTGGAACAGTGGCTGTGGTGAGACTTGGTCATTCCACGAGGACGGCCCGGAAGAGAACGGCATGAACTTCTGCCATTCGTGCGGAAAGTCGCTGGTGGTTGCGTCCGATGAGGAAGTGCCGGACTCGGATGACGACTGGCGCATGAACCCGTGCAAGCAAGGGCACCGCGATGTAGGTGCCGCCGGCGGCGTTGCGCACTGCTACCAGTGTGACGAGAAGATCGAAGCAGCCACCACGCAAGAAGCCTTCGAACGCTGGAACGCAACACACCCCAAGCAGTAACCCCCTCCCCCTTCAAAGTCAGCCGCTATAGCGGCAAAGGAACAGTCATGCCTGCACAAAAGCCAATCATCATGTTCGACGCTCCGGAAGCGGCCAGCCTAAAAACGGTAACCGGATGGGTTTCTGCCGACGGTCGCTTTTTCGGAGCCGACGAAAACCTTGCCCGCTACTGCGGCGCTACCCATCGCCGCTGTGACGTGAACCCTGAGCACCAAATCTATCAGGTGAACAGTTCCTGCAATGAGTGTCGCCAAGCGCGGCGCCAAGCAAAATTCGCGGCAATGCCAGTCAAAGAGTGGGCCGGCGAGCCGCTGGTTATCTTCGACGGCGATACGTATTTCTTCGACGAAGACAGCCTGCGCGACTACCTGATCGACAGCGATATCGAACTGGCCGACCTACAGCTCTGCATCTGCGAACCGAACTATCCAAGTCAAATCAACCCGGCAGACCATTTCTGCGATGACCTGCCGGAAGACGGCGAGATCCGCGATGACCAGTTACTTGCGGCATTCGAACTGCTGAACGAGATGATCCGCAAGTCTGAACCCCTATCGTGGTCGGAAGGCGAGTTCGCCGCACAGCTCCCGCAATCGCTCATTGATGAAATTGCAACAGCACGGGTGGCGCCATGAGGCTGACAGAAAAGCAGCAGAGCGTCCTCGACGAGCTGCGCAAGATCGGTCGGGATAACCTCTACCGTTATCGCGACGTCGAGCCTTACCTGTACCAGCGGGATTGCGAGAAGCTGGCCAAGGGTGATCGGGCTTGCGTGTTCGGCCTTGGCGGCCTGACCTGTCAGGTTGGGTTCCGCCTCGGGATATCCGCTCCATCCGTGCTAAGCATCTTCAAGGTGC
Source organism: Pseudomonas sp. MT92 (assembly GCF_058792515.1). Classification (NCBI taxonomy): domain Bacteria; kingdom Pseudomonadati; phylum Pseudomonadota; class Gammaproteobacteria; order Pseudomonadales; family Pseudomonadaceae; genus Pseudomonas; species Pseudomonas sp. MT92. The sequence goes on along the minus strand of NZ_JBXAFA010000004.1, from coordinate 52,540 downwards.
TTCAGCGGAAAGGACTGGTGCTTCGGGAGGACACCCACCCAGATTACCAGCGAGCGCGTTACTGGTGGCCTGTTGGTTTGGCTGCGGAATTGACTGGCGAGGTGACCCCATGATCGCCCTCGCCTGGTTCGCCTGCGTGCACTGCTACAAGGGGCCGCGGTGAATCAAAATCGCCCCATCAGCCACCGAATGAACCGGACAGGTGTTCGGCAACTGATGAGGCGTAAGCTTAAACAATAGCTCACTTGATCAGTTTGTCATGGGCGAAGCCATGGCGGTAAGGGTTCGCCCCGCCAGCCACTTCAGAAGGGGAGCTGCGAGTTACGCAACTGGCGAGGCGAACCAATAGACCATAGCTCGCCTGCTCAGCCTCCCTTTCACCCTTCATCTGATTTCACAATCCATCTACAAGTCTGCCGGTGAACGGCGGGCGGAGCTATGCACGCATGACCAGACAAACCGTAAAAGATGTTCTCGACGAAATGACCAAGGAAGACCTGGTGGCCTGGATCAGAAGTCACCACTTCTCGCGCCCCAAACGAAGCGATGTTCTGTATCTGCGCTGGGAGAGGCAGTCGGCCGAGGTGCTCGAGGAAATGCAGAAGGAAACCCGCGCACTCGATGGTGTGGATTTCAAAGAGCGCGACCGACTGGCTGTCAGGTTCAACGAATCTAAAGACCCAGAAGAGAAGATGCGGTTAATCAAGCTTATAGAGCCTTATGACAAAGCAATGTCAGACCACATCAAGCGGTCTCAGGCCATCGACAGAAAAAGTAAAAAAGTCGACGCCCTGTATGAACAGATCGACCTGGAGCGCCAGAAAGAAAGCGGGCGCCGATCGGCCTAACCCCTCCCCACCTTCTGCCGCCACGCGCGGCATGGAGAATCATCATGGAAACAGAAATTCTCTCGGACGAAGAATTGGCCGAACTCACCGGCTACAAAGCGAGGGCCTACCAGCGGCGCTGGCTGATAGATCGCCATTGGGTGTTCGTCGAGAGCCGCGGCAAGCGCCCACTCGTTGGCCGAATGTACGCCCGCATGAAGCTGGGCATGGTTTTTCCGGCAATCGCTGACCCAAACCCGCCTCCGGCGCGTCCGGCCTGGACGCCAGACTTTTCCAGAGTGAGATGATATGCGCCCCCGCAAGACAGAAAATAGGGATTTGCCACCAGGCATGGTGCGGCGCAAACGCCCCCGCAAGAACGGTACTGTTTGGGTGGGGTACTACTATCGGGATGCGAACGGCAAGGAGCTATCGCTTGGCAGTGACTTCGACAAGGCAAGGTTGAAATGGGCCGAACTGGAAGCCAAGGCCAAGCCCGCCGACCTGAAGGTCATGAAGGGGATTTTTGACAGATACGCGCGGGACATTATCCCGAAGAAGGCTCCACGCACCCAGAAGGACAATAGGGCTGAGCTCAAGTATCTAAGAGATGCGTTTGATGACGCGCCGATCGATGCCATCACCCCGTCCATGGTTGCGCAGTATCGGGATGCAAGGACGGCCAAGACCAGGGCGAACAGGGAAATTGCCCTGCTGTCCCATGTGTTCAATATGGCGCGGGAATGGGGCTTCACCGATCGGGAGAACCCATGCGCAGGCGTTCGGAAGAACAAGGAAAAGGTCAGGGACTACTACGCCAATGACATGGTCTGGGCGGCAGTATATGGACAAGCTCCGCAGGAGCTGAGAGACGCGATGGACTTGGCCTATTTGACGGGGCAGCGCCCGGCCGACGTTATCGCAATGACGAGTGGAGACATCGAGGGGGATTACTTGACTGTGCAGCAAGGAAAAACCAGCAAGCGCCTTCGAATCCAGATGCAGGCCGATGGCGTGAAAAATAGCCTGGGCCTTCTCATAGAGGACATCATGGAGAGGAACAAACAGCAGAGCTCGCAGCACTTCATCCTCAGCAAGTCGGGGATGCGCGTTTCTCAGCAGATGTTACGTAATAGATGGGATGACGCCCGGGAAGCGGCTCGAACACTGGCGGTCAGAGAGGGCCGGCCTGACGACGCAGAGAAGATCCGCCAGTTCCAGTTCAAGGATATCCGACCAAAAGCAGCGTCGGAAATCACTGACATTGCGGACGCGAGCCTCCTGCTGGGCCACTCTGAACAAGAGATCACCAAGCGCGTTTATCGTCGTATCGGGGCGATCGCCCAGCCGGCAAAATGAAATAGTTTCGGAACTCCACCCCCTAAAGTTTCGGAACTTCTGCACTTTCCTGAGCCCAATAAAAAACCCCGTAGACGTTAATCTACGGGGTTTCTAATAGTGGAGGCCGAGGTCGGAATCGAACCGGCGTAGGCGGATTTGCAATCCGCTGCATAACCATTTTGCTACTCGGCCTCAAAACATTTGTTGTGAGTAGCACAACAACAAATGCGTACAAACTTGATGAGATATGACAGATTCAAACTTGCGCTATCTCATTGAAAACATTGAGCTTTTTCAGCAGTCAGTGCTTTCGATGGCGTGAATTATGTACTCATTTCTTGAGGCTGGCAACCCCTTGATTTCAAAAAAAATTCTGGGGCCTGGTTTCATTACTCATTGAGGTCAGGCCCCTTTCGCCACGGTGTACTCGCCTCTGATAGTTCAAGACAAGGCCGGAAAATGACAGCGTTCAGACAAGGTCAGGGGGATCGCATAATTCGATCACGCGAGTGGAACATGGCGCGAGCCGGCAAGTGATCGGCACCAGGTCCCTTCGCCCAGCAGCGTTGGACACTGCGCTCCCGATCCCCCCGATGGCCTGTTAATGACTCAAATCAATGACCATCCGGCCTTTGATTTTGCCCTGCTGCATTTCGTCGAAAATCTCATTGATATCTTCGATCGGACGCAACGTTACCTTCGGCACCACCTTGCCTTGCGCGGCAAACTCGAAGGCTTCAGCGAGGTCTTGTCGAGTGCCGACCAGTGAGCCAACCACCTCAATGCCGTCAAGCACCAACCGCGGAATATCGAGGCTCATGGCTTCAGGCGGAAGCCCGACTGCGACCAGGCGTCCACCGGCACGCAGGGCATCCACCGCAGAGTTGAACGCGACCTTGGCGACGGCCGTCACGACAGCGGCGTGAGCGCCGCCGACCTTCTCCTGAATAACTTTTGCGGCATCCTCGTTGCGTGAGTTGATGACCAGGTCGGCGCCCATTTCCTTGGCGAATTGCAGTTGATCGTCATTGATGTCCACGGCAATGACTCTGGCGTTGAACACATTTTTTGCATACTGCAACGCCAGATTCCCCAAGCCGCCCAGCCCGTAGATCGCGATCCATTGCCCAGGACGAATGTTGGAGACCTTCACGGCTTTGTAAGTCGTCACTCCGGCACAGGTCACGCTGCTCGCTGCAGCAGAATCAAGCCCATCAGGCACTTTCACGGAGTAATCGGCGACGACAATGCACTCTTCGGCCATGGCGCCGTCCACGGTGTAACCGGAGTTTTTTACCTCACGGCAGAGTGTCTCGTTTCCGCTGTTGCAGTACTCACAATGCCCGCACCCTTGGAAGAACCACGCGACGCTGGCCCGATCACCGGGTTTCAGCGAGGTGACGCCCGGCCCGACCTCTTGCACGATACCGATGCCTTCATGACCCAGGATCACTCCGGTCTTATCACCGAAATCGCCGTTCTTGACATGCAGATCAGTGTGGCAGACGCCGCAGCACTGCATTTTGAGGCGCGCCTCACCATGCTTCAGAGGCCGTAAGGTTTTTTCAGTCACGTTCACGCGCTGCCCTTGGGCAACAACTGCAGCTTTCATGCTTATCTCCTTGTATCCGTGAGTGAGCTTGCATTACAGCAGGTCCAACAAGTGCCAGAGCCGTACAGCACAATTCTTCAAGCGTTCCGAAGTCTGGCGCAATGCCCGCCATCGGGTCGCCGATGCTCCCGATCTTATGGCACAAGTCGCAGCAAAGGGGGATGCCTATTAGTCAGGTAATCCGCGCAAGGACGCCTCTTCTTCGCCTTTCTATGACAAAGATCAACTGGCGAGGCTGCTCGGCAGAGCATCGTCAACCCCGGCGCATGCACTCAGCGACGGTTTGATCCATCAGTCGAAACGGTTCTGGGATTGTCGTGGTCGATCTCGACGCACCGTTCTGAGTGCCGACGCAGCCCTTTGTCCCTGGAAATCGAAATCGAGGAGACCTGGCATGGTGAACGTCATCGGGATCGATCACTTGTCCATTCGTGTCAGTGATCTGGAACGCTCAAGGGCGTTTTACGTTATCCGGATTATGGCGAGGGCCCGATGGCCTGAAGCTTGAGGTGATGTTTTTCCTGGAAAAACAAAAGCGTCGCCAGCTCGGAAGATCGAGGAACTGACGCGCGGCGAAACCAGCGACTGCCACTGGCGGCATCCCTCTGATTCCACTGCCGAAACTGCGACAGCTTGCACACCCAATACTCTCGTCCAGACGGATGCCCTCACCCTCCGAGCCAGTACCTGGAGATTGCCCCCACGCCGCGCCAAACTGCGTCAACGTGTCCCATGCCTGCCTTGTGGATGACCGCAACTTCCGGTCACGGAGCGCGAAAAAATCAGGCAAGATAGCGCCCCATTGAACGTTGCCCGTTGCAATCGAATACCGCCCCGCCGCTGGACTCGTCGATGTTCTCACTCAAGCGCATAAGCCCCTGGATCGCCTGCCTGGCTCTGCTCCTGAACATGCTGGCCATGCCCATGAGCCGCGCAATGCAAACGCCAGATCTGCAGTTGATGCTCTGGGGAGGCTTTTGCTCGGGCGGCAGCTCCCAGGCGCTGCCGGCTTCATTCGATAAACGACTGGTCCCGCTGCCGACGCCCCCGAACAAAAGCGTCATGCAACATGGCGATTGTTGCTGTGGGCATGCAGGCCTCGCGGCTGTGCCAGGCGATTACTATCGCCATTATTTACCGCGCTACAGCGCCGATATCGCCTTCGATAACCCGCCACTGCCCACCCTGCATCCCAGGGTACGCTGGCCAAGCCTGACACCTCGCGCCTCCCCCACCGCCTGATTACCGACCCTTTGCCCGCCGTCACCTGTTCGGCGTGGTTTTCTATTGCCTGGGCGTTGTGCACACCAATGTGCTCCCCGGGAAAGCTCTTGGTCATCAGGAAATCTGAGTTATGCCTGCTTTTTCGACTTTGCTTCGCGCAAAGGCTGTGCCCGTGTCTCCTTTCAAATGCTCGCTGCTGACGTGCGGTCTGTTCGCCTTGGCACCGTTGCCTTGCGCCCTCGCGGAAACCCCCAAGGTCGAAGACTCGACCCTGACCCTGGGCACCGTGACGGTCCAGGGTGCCACCGGCAGCAGCGGCCCTCTGAGTACCAGCAGCGTGCTCAGCTCGGTGGATATCCTTGGCGCCGACATTCTGGAAAAAATGCCGGTCACCTACAGCTGGGAACTGTTCAGTCGCGCCCCCGGAGTGATGCTCACCGAATTCAACCAGGGCACCACTTCCGGCAAGATCTCCTTTCGCGGGTTCAACGGTGAAGGCGAGGTCAACGCGGTGAAGCTGCTGATCGATGGCATCCCGAGCAACAGTAACGACGGCAACATGCCGTACATGGACATGATTTTCCCCATGGAACTGGACAGCATCGAGGTGGTACGCGGCACCAGCGATGCGCGCTATGGGCTGAATAACATCGCCGGCAACGTCAATATGCTGACCCGCACTGGCGGTGACTACACCAAGGCACGAATTCGCTACGGCAGTTACAACACCCAGGAAACTCAACTGGCCAAGGGCATCGAAGGCAGCAACTGGACGCAAAACTACTTCTTCGCCTACCAGAAGTCCGACGGTTATCGCGATCACGCCGAGGCCGACAGGTATTCGATGTCCGGCAAATGGTTCTACACCCCGGACGACAATAGTTACCGCATCGGCCTGATCGCCCGTCACTACGAAACCGAGGCGCAGGAACCCGGTTACTTGAGTGAAGAGGATGCTCACCAACACCCGACCATGACCAACAGTTACAACGCCACCGACAAAGGCACGCGGCGGATGAACCAGGTCAGCGTGCACTTCGACACCGAGCTGGCCGACTCACTGGCCTGGTCGGCAAAAACCTACGTCAACACCTTCGACGACCGGCGCTGGACACAATACTGGAGCACCAGCGCCCAACAGGAGCGCGACACCTACGAAACCCAATACGGCGCCCTCACCTCCCTGACCTGGCGTCCTGAGGTCAGCTGGCTGCATGACTTCGCCCTGGAGGGCGGCGCGGACATGCAGCAGCAACAGAACAAGAGCGAGCGCTACCGCACCAGGGAGCGTACGCGCCTGGCACAAACCCGTGATCAGCCATTCGACTTCGACACCTACGGCGCCTACGTGCAGGCCGAGATCAAGCCGTTCGAGTCGCTCAAGATCGTCCCGGCGTATCGCATCGACAAGATCCAGGGTGATTTCTCCAACGAAATGACCGGCATGAACTACGACATCAATGACTACGGGCTGATCAAACAACCCAAGCTCAGCGTGGTGTATTCACCGTGGGACGTGGCCAGCCTCTATGCCAACTGGGGGCGCACCTTCCAGGTGGGCACAGGCGCAGCGGCCTACAAGATTCCACCGCGCAACACCGACCTGGCCCCGTCCATCAACGATGGCTGGGAAACCGGCATCAAGTTCACCCCGGCGGACTGGATCGACGGCCGCGTGGCCTATTGGCAACAAGAGGCCAGTGGCGAAGTCAGTCGTCGACTCAACGACCCCAGTGGCGAGTCGGATAACGTGGGCGAAACGCGGCGCTGGGGCTATGACGCACAGATGAACCTGCACCCGAACGAGCGCACCGACCTCTGGATGGCCTACTCCTGGCAGTATTCGAAAATCCTCCAGCCAAGCTCGACCTTGCCCAACAGCAAAGGCCAGGAAATCGACCATATTCCTCATCACCTGTACAACGCCGGTGTCAGCTACAAGGCCACGCCTGCCCTGCAATTGACGGCCTGGATGAATGGCCAGACCAACTACTACCTGGAGCGCGAGAACACCAAGGGGACCTACGGCGGCTACGTCTTGATGAACCTCGGCGCCACCTACCAGGTGACCGAGTCCGTCAGTGTCGACCTGCAATTGAAAAACCTGACCAACCGCTACTATGAATACGTCTGGTATGACCCGGATGGCGCCAGGGCCTCGCTGCACTCGCCGGGTGACGGGCGAGCGCTGTATACCGGGGTGACTTTGGACTTCTGAGTTGACGAGTCGCTAGGGCTCAATGTTTACGGCCTGGATCCGAGGGTGGGGGAGCGAAACTTGAACAGCGAAGGTAACGCTCCCGCCACAGCTCAATCCAGCGCCCTGGCTGGGCATCCGACTCGGCGGCCAATTGAAGCGGGAGGTTCCGGGTCAGACCGGGCTATCGAGACCAGCGCCCCGAAACACCAAGGGCGTAACCTCGAAGTGATGTGGCTGTTCAATCGGCTCAAATTCGACTTCAAAACCATCGCCGACTTTCGCAAAAACAACAAACACGCCTTTTGTAGCGACGTGCGGTTCGTTCGGACACCTCAAAAGATCACCAAAAATGGCACAAGCCTTTCGCACGTAAAGCAGCCAATCTCAAGTGACAGATCCAGGCGGGCCTCAGGATGAAATCAGCAGTGCTCGGACCTGTTCAACGGCGGCGCAGGCACAACACTCATCAATGGCTTCGGAGGCGCCGGAAACACCAATGGCACCAATCACCTGTCCATCATGCAAAAAGGGCTCTCCCCCACCGAACATCGCCATGTTGCGCTGCAGCGGTAAGCCCTGACGGACGCCTTCCGAGCATTTTTCCAGACGCTCCTGCCAAGCCTTGGTGGAAATGCCAAACCCTGCGGCAGTTAGCGCTTTGTTCAGCGCGATATCCCGCGATTGCCTGGGCGCCATGTCCATATGCGCGCTGTGAATCGGTTGCCCGCCAGCATCGACGACCACAATGCTGATGCGTACTTGCTCTTCTTCGGCCTTGTCCAAAGCCGATTGCAGCGCCTGCATGGCCAGTCTCAGGGTGATGGTGGATTGCTGTCTTACAAGTTCGTTCATGCTGTGGCCTTGTCTCTTGGGCATACGTTGAGGTTTGTGCCTATCCGATCAGCGTGTCGCCCTGTCATTTGCCTGAGCGCTCTGCCGAGCGGTTATGCGCTGCGAAATCAATTGCCACGCACAGTAAATCAACAGGAAGGTGCCGGCTATTTGCATTGCCCAGGGGCCACCAAACCTTGCGGCCAACTGGCCGGCGATCAGGCCTCCAATCGCGTCGAAGCCAAAGCGTGTCGAGGTGTAGATCGACACCACCCGACCACGCAACACTTCCGGCGCCTGGCTTTGCAGCAGGATGTTGGTGCCGACATTGTTGATCGTTACGCCGAAACCCAATACGGCCATTGCAACCAACGACAACGCCAGGTGGGTGCTGGCCGCAAACACCAACAAGGCGATAGCACTGAATACGGCTGTGAGGATAATCAAACGTTGCAGTTGCTCGGCGGATTGGCGACCGGCGAGCAGCAGCGTCGAAAGCAGTGAGCCGAATCCCGCGGCCCCCCAAAGCCAGCCCAGCGTCCTGGCATCACCGGAAAAGATATCGCGAGCGAACACCGGCAATAATACGGCGTAGCTGGAAGCGCTAACGTTTACGACCAATACGCCCAGGATCAGGCCGCGCACCGACGGCGTTTGAAGGGCGTAGGCCAGGCCTTCGCGAAAGATGTTGCCCATGGTGCCGTTGGCACGCACGCCCGCGCTCATGCGAACGGCCAGCAGGCCGAAGATGAGTGCAGCGTAAGACAGTGCATTCAATGCAAAACAACCCGCCTCGTCGACCATACCGATCAGTAACCCGGCCAGCGGCGGACCGACAAAACGAGAACAAGTGAATAGAGTGGCATTCAACGCCAGGGCATTCGGCAGGTCTTCGATATTGTCGACAAACCGGCTCAGCAGCGATTGGCGCAGCGGCGTGTCCACGGCGTTCAGCACACCCAGTGCGAATGACATGATGACAATCAGGTTGGCGCCAATATGGCCACTGTAGGTCAGCAGTGCCAATAGCAGTGCCTGGATACCCAGCAGCGTCTGAGTGAACAACAGCAGTCGACGTTTATCATGTCGATCAATCCATGCACCGGCGATCGGGCCGACCAGCAACTGCGGCAATAAACTGGCGCAGGTCGTGACACCCAGAAGGGCTGCGGAGCCTGTAAGACGGTAGACAAGCCAGGACAGCGCCACCATCTGTATCCAGGTGCCCAGCGTGGAAATCGCATGGCCAATGAAGTAAAGGCGAAAGTTGCGATGGCGCAGTGCCCGAATGGAGTACGGCCAACGAGACGACGCAGGTGCTTGGAAGTCATTCACGACAGAGATTCCGTCAGCGGCAAATAATGTTCACATGTTAATTTATTATCACCCTTCGCGTGATCAGTCCGCCGTCAAGGCTTGATACTTTTCAGGTCATTGAGCAACGCCACTAGCTGCTCCATTTTTTCCGCACCAAACTGCTCCTCAATCTTGAGGTAGTTGCTTTCCATGCCTTCGCTCATGGAGACAAAGCATTGCTGGCCGCGCTCGGTGAGCGCCACAAGCACCCGCCGCTGATCCTGGCTTGACTTGTGTCGACGCACCAGGCCATCACGTTCCAGGCGACTCAAAACCCCCGTCATGCTCGGTTTCAGAATGCAGGCCTGATCGGCAAGTTGGTGGCTTTCAAGTTCGCCCTGCTGGCGCAGTATCCGAATGATCCGCCACTGTTGTTCAGTCAGGTCATGTTTGTTGAGTGCAGGCCGGAAGAAGGCCATTGCGGCTTCGCGCGCTTGCAATAAGGTCAATGTCAAAGAAGGTCTGGGGTTGGCCATGACGAAACTACTTGAATGGACGAGTCGGCAGCTTAGTGTCGCCAGCCAACGGGGGCAAGCTGCGGACCAACACTCGTTTATTCGCTTGTTACTGTTTTCACAACCTGCCCCCAGTGGACCTCGCCCAGCGGCAGCGCCTGTGAAAAGTACAATCGGTTCCCCGTAAAAGCCATTCTGTCAAACAGCGGCGGTGGCCATGATGATCCGGACAAGATCAACAAGACCGACGCAAAAATACCTATGCCCTGCTTAACGCAAACCCGATTGACGCTGGCGGTACTCCCCCGGAGTGAGCTTTGCATAGCGCTGGAAAAAACGACTGAAATAGGCCGGATCCTTGAACCCGAGCTGGTAGCAGATTTCGTTTGCAGAGCTGCCCGTGAACAACAGCAATCGTTTGGCCTCCTGCATCAACCGCTCCATGATCAAACGCTTGGAAGGCAGGTCGGCGATCCGTCGGCAGACATCGTTGAGTCGTGCTTCTGTCACCCCGATGCCTTCAGCGTAACGCGACAAAGGCCAGTGCTGCTGATAATGGACCTCGATCAGCTCATTGAAACGATGGAATATTTTCAGATCCTCGTGCCTGGCAGGCGTGGCTTTCAAGGAGTTGGAGCACAGCCGCAACAGGCTGACCATGATCAATCGCGTCAAACTGTCCAGGGCGGCGCTACGCCCGGAACGTTCAGCGATCACCTCCTCGCTCAGTTCCTCGAACAGATATTCCAGTCGGCGGACATCACCCGCCTCTTCCGGCCCCAAATGAGCCAGCGCGACACACGCCGCCGGCAATTTCGCTCCGGCCGGCGCCAGGCTGGAATCGGCATCGATCAGTTGCCATACCAATTGCTGACGCACCGTCAGCACGTGCCCATCGCTGTCGGGCTCGGTCACAAAGGAGTGCGGGACGGTGGGGGGTGTCAGGAAGAACATCGGCCCGGACTCAACGTATTGCTGATCATCCAGATACACCCGCACTGTTCCGCTTTTCACGTAGTGAACCTGGAAGAACCGGTCATGCCGGTGAACCGGCATGTTACGGCCGAAGAAACCCGCCAGGTTACCCAATTTGTCGTAATGGACTTCAGCGTCGCTATAACGCTGATCGTAGACCTGGCCAATGTTGATGTTCGGGATCGGTTGACGGTCGGTCATTGCACACTACTCATTTTCTTGATTCACGCTTCGCAGTCGCTTTCATCCTGCACCCAAATCGGTCCCACAACCACTGTGCGGACAGTCTGCCACGCTTGACGATAATTAACATATTAATTATAACTGTTAACACATTAACGAAATTACAGAGCCCTCATGGCTCTGCCAGGAGAAAAGCATGAGCCGTGCCTTGCATGACGTCGCGACCGGCACCCTTTTCGGTGTCGCGCTGAACTATCAGGGACTGCTGAAACAGCGCCTCGCCGAATTCGAACAGCCGCCTTATCAGAAACCGCCCATCAAACCGGTGCTGTTCATCAAGACGCCCAACACGCGCAATCAGCACGGGGCCGATGTCGTGCATCCCGGAAATGGCGAGCGTCTGCAGCCAGGGCCGGCATTAGGGGTTGTGATCGGCAAGACAGCCAGCCGGGTCCGTCCAGACGAGGCACTCGATTACGTGGCCGGCTACACCATCGTCAACGAATTCAGCCTGCCGGAAGACAGCTACTACCGCCCTGCTGTCAAAGCAAAATGCCGTGATGGTTTCTGTGCCATCGGCCCCGAACTGGTCCCGACCACACAACTCGCCGACCCACACAGTCTGGCCATCAAGCTGTACGTCAATGGCGTGATTCGCCAGCAAAACACCACAGCCAACTTTGTCCGCAACATTCCTTTGCTGATCGCCGAAATCAGCGAGTTCATGACCCTGCACGAAGGCGATGTCCTGATCACCGGAACCCCGGAAGATCGCGTCGATGTGCAGCCGGGCGACATCGTCGAAGTCGAAATCAGCGGCCTGGGCCGCCTCGCCAACCCCATCGTGGCCGAGTAACAGGAGCCTCCATGAAACACGCCCGCATACACTTTGAAGGCGAAGTCCACCTCGCCCATGTCGAAGACAATAACGCCGTACGCCTGGCTGACGGTCGCCTGCTGGCCGAAGATCAGGTGCAATGGCTGCCACCGGCGACCGGCAGCATGTTTGCCCTGGGTTTGAACTATGCCGACCACGCCGCAGAACTCGCATTCAAGCCGCCGACCGAACCGCTGGCATTCATCAAATCCCCGGGGACTTACACCGGCCACAACCAGGTGACATGGCGCCCCGACAACGTCGCGTACATGCACTACGAGTGTGAGCTCGTTGCCGTCATCGGCAAGCCGGCACGCAACGTCAAGCGTGAAAATGCCCTGGAGTACCTGGCCGGGTACACCGTGTGCAACGACTACGCGATCCGCGACTACCTGGAAAATTACTACCGGCCCAACTTGCGGGTGAAGAATCGCGACGCCACGACCCCCGTCGGCCCTTGGATCGTCGATGTGGCCGACGTGCCGGACCCGGGCAACCTGAAGCTGCGCACCTGGATCAACGGTGAACTGCGTCAGGAAGGCAGCACCAGGGACATGATTTTCGACATCCCCTACCTGATCGAATACCTGTCCAGCTTCATGACCCTGCAGCCGGGCGACATGATCGCCACGGGCACGCCTGAAGGTCTGGCCGATGTGGTGCAGGGCGATGAAGTCATCGTGGAAGTCGAAGGTGTAGGCCGCCTGGTCAATCGGATTGTCAGCGAAGCGGAATTCTTCTCCGCGCAGAAAGAGGCTTGAGCACCATGATCAAACACTGGATCAACGGCCGCGAGGTCGAAAGCAAAGATGTGTTCGTCAATTACAACCCGGCCACCGGTGAAGCGATTGGTGAAGTCGCCAGCGGCGGTGCCGATGAAGTGGCTCAGGCGGTGGCCGCAGCCAAGGAAGCGTTTCCAAAGTGGGCTAACACGCCAGCCAAGGAACGTGCCCGGCTGATGCGCAAGCTTGGCGAACTGATCGAGCAAAATGTGCCGCACCTGGCCGAACTGGAAACCCTCGATACCGGCCTGCCAATTCACCAGACCAAAAATGTATTGATTCCACGCGCTTCGCATAACTTCGACTTTTTTGCCGAAGTCTGCACGCGCATGGACGGGCACAGCTACCCGGTCGATGACCAGATGCTCAACTACACCCTCTATCAACCGGTAGGTGTTTGCGGCCTGGTTTCGCCCTGGAACGTACCGTTCATGACGGCCACCTGGAAGACCGCGCCGTGCCTGGCGCTGGGCAATACCGCCGTTCTGAAAATGTCCGAGCTGTCGCCGCTGACCGCAAACGAACTGGGTCGCCTGGCCGTCGAAGCCGGCATTCCCAAGGGTGTACTGAACGTTATTCAGGGCTATGGCGCGACGGCAGGAGATGCCCTGGTGCGGCACCCGGACGTTCGCGCAATTTCCTTCACCGGCGGCACCGCCACCGGCAAGAAAATCATGCAGACCGCAGGCCTGAAAAAGTACTCCATGGAGCTGGGCGGCAAGTCGCCGGTGCTGATATTCGAAGATGCGGACCTTGAGCGAGCCCTGGACGCGGCGCTGTTCACCATCTTCTCGCTCAATGGCGAGCGCTGCACCGCTGGTAGCCGTATCTTCATTCAGGAAAGTGTTTACCCGCAGTTCGTGGCTGAGTTCGCGGCACGTGCCAAACGCTTGATCGTCGGGGATCCGCAAGACCCGAAAACCCAGGTCGGTTCGATGATCACCCAGGCCCACTACGACAAGGTCACCGGCTACATCAAGATCGGTATCGAAGAAGGCGCCAGCCTCGTCGCCGGCGGCCTGGAGCGTCCGGCCAACCTGCCAGCTCACTTGAGCAAAGGTCAGTTTATCCAGCCGACGGTGTTCGCCGACGTGAACAATAAAATGCGCATTGCCCAGGAAGAAATCTTCGGCCCGGTGGTGTGCCTGATCCCGTTCAAGGATGAAGCCGAAGCCCTGCAACTGGCCAACGACACAGAGTACGGCCTGGCGTCGTACATCTGGACTCAGGATATCGGCAAGGCGCACCGCCTGGCCTATGGCATCGAAGCGGGCATGGTGTTCATCAACAGCCAGAACGTGCGCGATCTGCGCCAGCCGTTCGGTGGTGTGAAAGGCTCTGGCACGGGCCGTGAAGGCGGCCAGTACAGCTTTGAAGTGTTCGCCGAGATCAAGAACATCTGCATCTCGATGGGCAGCCATCACATTCCCCGGTGGGGACTGTAACCGGCCTATCGATTGCTGAAGTCCGCGAGGGTCGCGCATCGGCCTGTCGCGGCTTCGCTCAATGTCGGGTTTAAACGCATAACAACAATTTCAGGAGAATCATCATGGGCGAAGTCGTCCTGGCCGCGAAAATCTGCCACGTCCCCTCGATGTACTTGTCGGAGCTTCCCGGCAAACACCATGGCTGCCGTGAAGCGGCCATTGCCGGGCATAAGGAAATCGGTCGTCGCGCCCGTGAGCTGGGTGCCGATACTGCCGTGGTGTTCGATGTGCACTGGCTGGTCAACAGCGCTTACCACGTTAACTGTGGCGAGCATTTCAAAGGCATCTACACCAGCAACGAATTACCGCACTTCATTAAAAACATGGAGTACGAGTACCCGGGCTGTCCTGAATTGGGCGAGTTGATCGCCGCCGAGGCCAACGCCGCCGACGTGCGCACCCTGGCTCACAACATTCCCAGCCTTGAGCTGGAATACGGAACCCTGGTGCCGATGCGCTATATGCACATGGGAGTACCGCAAGACCAGAAATTCAATGTCGTTTCGATTGCCGCCTGGTGCGCCTGGCATCGCCTGCAAGACAGCTTCACCTTCGGCGCCGCCGTACGCCGTGCCATCGAGAAGAGTGACCGCAAGGTCCTTGTGCTGGCGTCCGGATCGCTGTCGCACCGCTTTTCCGATGATCGCGATGCCGAAGCCAACATTCATAACTGGACCCGTGAGTTCGACAAACAAGTCGACCTGCACGTCGTGAATCTCTGGCGCCAGGGTCGCTGGAAAGAGTTCTGCGCCATGCTCCCGGACTACGCCGAGCACTGTTTCGGCGAAGGCAAGATGCATGACACCGCCATGCTCCTCGGCTTGCTTGGCGGACCGAATTACGACAAGCCCGCCGAAATCATTACCGAACCCTTCGGTAGTTCAGGCACCGGTCAGCTCAACGCCATTTTCCCTGTTTGACTGTACGGCCGCGCGGCCCTCCCGCGCGGCCTGAAGGAGCCGTTCATGCCCCACTTCATTGCTGAGTACACCGACAACATTGAACAGCAAGCCGACTTGCCCGGGCTGTTCGAAAAAGTCCACGAAACACTGGGTAACAGTGGCGTGTTCCCCCTAGGTGGAATCCGTAGCCGGGGCGTGCGCCTGGACACCTGGCGCATGGCCGACGGCAAGCATGACTACGCCTTCGTCCACATGACCTTGAAGGTCGGTCATGGCCGTGATCTGGCCACGCGCCAGAAAGTCGCGCAGACACTCTTCGACGTTATTACCCGGCACTTCGCCGACCTTCAGGCTCAGCGCCTGCTGGCCTTGTCATTCGAAATGATCGAACTGCACGAGCAACTCAACTTCAAGGAAAACAACGTCCACGCCTTCCTCAAAGCTCAAGCCCGCTAACCCGGCCTGCCCGTTCGTTCCATCGGCCCCTCAGACAAAAAGTATAAAACCATGAGCACAGCCAATACCGCCGACACCCTCAACACCCTCGCACGCGACCGAACCCACAGCACCATCACCTGGCGGCTGATGCCGTTGTTGTTGATCTGCTACCTCTTCGCTCACCTCGACCGCATCAACATTGGCTTCGCGAAGATGCAGATGAGCGCCGACTTGAATTTCAGCGACACGGTCTATGGCCTTGGCGCCGGTCTGTTCTTCATCGCCTACGCGCTGTTTGGCGTACCCAGCAACATGGCCCTGGACCGTGTTGGCCCCAGACGCTGGATTGCCACGCTGATGGTCGTCTGGGGGGCGTTGTCGACCTGCATGTTTTTGATCGACAGTGCTATGGGGTTCTATGTCCTTCGCTTCTTGCTGGGGGTGGCCGAGGCCGGTTTTTTCCCGGGCATACTGGTGTTTCTCAACCGCTGGTATCCGGCCGGCCGCCGAGCGCAAATAACCGCACTGTTTGCAATCGCGGTGCCGATGGCCGGTGTCATCGGTGGTCCGCTCTCGGGTGGCATCCTCGAGCACTTTCATGACTTTGGCGGCCTGCGCGGCTGGCAATGGATGTTCGTCATCGAAGGTACGCCCGTCATCCTGCTCGGGCTGGTGGTGCTCAAGTGCTTGCCGGACAGCTTCGAGACGGTCAAGTGGCTGACCCTGCAGCAGAAGCAACAATTGCGCGAGCAACTGAACAAAGAAGAACACCGCAAATCGATCACCTCGCTATCAGCCATTCTCACTAACCCGCAGGTGTGGCTGCTGGTGGCGGTGTATTTCGCGGTGATGCTGGCGGTCAACACCCTCGCCTTCTGGATGCCTACGCTGATTCACGGAGCGGGGATCGGCAGCGACGGCAAGGTCGGCCTGCTCAGTGCCGTGCCTTATCTGGCCGGTTGCTTTTTTATGATCGGCTGTGGGCGTTCGTCCGATCGTCACCGTGAACGCCGCTGGCACCTCTGCGTTCCCTTGCTGATGTCTGCTGTCGGTATCGCTGTCGCCGGACTCTCCCCCACCAACCCGACGTGGGTGCTCAGTGGTTTGATCCTCGCCGGCATGGGGGCCAGCGCGGCGTTGCCGATGTTCTGGCAGTTCCCGCCCGCCTTTCTTTCCAACAATACCCAAGCCGCCGGCATTGCCCTGATCAGTTCCTTCGGAAGCATCGCGTCGTTTTTCGCGCCCTATCTGATCGGCTGGATGCGCGACACAACCCAGAGTGCCAGCCTGGCCCTTTATGTCCTGGCACTTCTCATCGCACTCGGTGGTTTTCTGGTGCTGCGCACCCAGGCCGCCATCGTCAACCCTCAGTAAGAGATCAATGTCATGCTTGACCAACAACTCATTCAGCAAGCCGCCGCCCGCCTCGACCACGCCGAGCGTTCACGCGAGCAGGTCCGTCAGTTTTCCCTGGATCATCCAGCCATCACCATCGAAGACGCGTACGCCATTCAACGTGCTTGGGTCGCGCAGAAAATCAAGGACGGCAGAAAACTGGTCGGGCACAAAATCGGCCTGACCTCGCGGGCCATGCAGGTCTCGTCCAACATCACCGAGCCGGATTACGGCGCTCTTCTCGATGACATGTTCTTCGACGAAGGCACCGACATTCCGTTTGAACGTTTTATCGTGCCGCGGGTAGAAGTCGAGCTGGCGTTCATTCTGGGCAAACCCCTGAAAGGCCCGAATGTGACGGTCTTTGATGTGTTGGACGCCACCGAATGGGTGATCCCGGCGCTGGAAATCATCGACGCGCGCATCCAGCAGATTGACCCGCAAACCAAGGCAACTCGCCAAGTGTTCGACACCATCTCCGACAACGCCGCCAACGCCGGCGTGGTCATGGGCGGTCGCGCGGTGCGTCCGACGGAGATCGACTTGCGCAAAGTGCCAGCCGTGCTCTACCGCAATGGCGTAATCGAAGAGTCCGGTGTCTCCGCCGCAGTGCTCAATCACCCGGCGAAGGGTGTGGCCTGGCTCGCCAACAAACTGGCGGCTTACGACGTCACTCTGCAACCCGGACAAATCATCCTGGGCGGTTCCTTCACCCGTCCTGTAGCCGCAAACCCTGGCGATACCTTCCATGTTGATTACGACATGCTGGGCTCTATTGCCTGTCGTTTCGTTTGACCGGAGACCCGCACAATGGATATGCCTGTTAACACCTTCAAGCTTCGCCTGCAAAGCGGTGAAGCGCAGATCGGTCTTTGGCTCGGGCTTGCCGACCCGTACTGCGCAGAACTGGCGGCCAACGCCGGTTTCGATTGGCTGTTGATCGATGGCGAACATGCGCCCAACGACCTGCGCGGTATGCTCGGCCAGCTCCAGGCCGTGGCGCCCTACCCCAGCCATCCGGTGATTCGCCCGGTCATTGGCGATACAGCATTGATCAAGCAAGTACTCGATATTGGCGTGCAAACGTTACTGGTGCCCATGGTTGAAAGCGCGGAACAGGCACGGGAACTGGTCCGAGCCATCCACTACCCACCCAGCGGCGTTCGCGGCGTAGGCAGTGCATTGGCCCGCGCATCGCGCTGGAACAGTATCCCCGGCTACCTCGACAAGGCCGATGAGCAAATGTGTCTGCTGGTTCAGATCGAGAATCAAGAGGGCCTGGCCAATCTGGACGCGATTGCGGCGGTAGAGGGTGTCGACGGGGTCTTCATCGGCCCGGCGGACTTGAGCGCCTCCATGGGTTTTCGCGGCAATCCGGGCCATCCCGACGTTCAGGCCGCGATCGAGGACGCCATCGCCCGCATCCAGAAAGCCGGCAAAGCGGCCGGCATTCTCAGCGCCGATCAGAAACTGGCCAGGCGTTACATCGAATTGGGCGCGGCGTTCGTGGCTGTCGGCGTCGACACCACCGTCTTGATGCGCGGCCTGCAAACCCTCGCTGCCACCTTCAAAGATGCTCCGGCGCCTACCAGCTCCGGCGGCGTGTACTGATTCCTTCGAGATAGCCGACGAGACTCAACGATTTGAAACTGCTGCGCGCACAGATTTACGTCAATGGCCAATGGATCGAAGCCGATGACAGCAATCGTTTCCCGCTAGCGCTTGAGCGCTTTCAACTCGTTGAGCAACGTCAATAACGTCTGCAACTTCTCCTCGCCAAAACCAGCCTGCAGCCGCTGATAATTCGCTTCCATACTCTGACTCATCGAGCTGAAGCAGGCCCGCCCCTTTTCCGCCAGCCGCACCAGCACTCGTCGTTGATCCTGCTCCGCCTTACGCCGTTCGACCATGCCTGCGGCCTCCATGCGCACCAGCACGCCGGTCATGCTCGGCTTGAGGATGCATGCCAGCTCCGCCAGGCGATTGATTTCCAGCTCCTCGTGCTGACTGAGGATACGAATGACCCGCCATTGCTGCTCGGTCAACCCGTGCTGATTCAAAGAGGGACGAAAAAAACCCATTGCGGCTTCGCGAGCCTGGAGCAATGTGAGGGTCAAAGATTGGCGCGGCCTGGACATCGGAATACGTTCGAACTCATCGTTAGTTAATAAATTAACTAAACTCTATCATCCTCCGCTCAGCATTGCGCGTTCCTGATCATTACGAAGCGTCGTGAAATCCCGTTGCGCTTGATCGGATTCTCGCGCGGACCGCGAGCCTTTCCAATTCTGGCAGCCACGGTCAAAACTCGCGGCACACAGGATCAAGACACCTACCGGTCGGAAGGCACTTAATACCACCCAACAGGTACAGAGCTTCTTGTAGGCCCTGCAGTTGAGTTTCCCTTCACTTTTCCAGGCTGCGCCATGATCAATATCGAAACGCCTACCTACTACTCGGCAACCAAAAAATACAACCTCAGCTTTCCGACCCTTGAGCAGGACGTGGAGGCGGATGTCGTCGTGATTGGTGGCGGTTTCTCCGGCATCAACACGGCGCTGGAACTGGCTGAAAAAGGCATCACCAATATCGTGGTGCTGGAAGCGCGTTACCTGGGGTTTGGTGGTACTGGCCGCAACGGCGGACAGATCATGGCGGGCATCGGCCACGACCTTGAAAAGATCAAGAAGCACGTGGGCGAGCAAGGGCTGCGCGAGATCTTTGAGATCAGTGAGCTGGGCGCCGGCATCATCAAGGATCGAATCGCCAAATACTCAATCGATGCTGACTTCTGCAACGGCTATGGCTACATGGGCTTCAACGCCCGCCAGGAAAAGACCCTGCGCGCCTGGGAGAAAGACTTCAAGTCGATCAATACCAAGGACGAAATCCGTTTTATGGCAGGGTCCGAGGTCAAACAGATCATTGGCTCCGATGCTTACACCAGCGCGCTGCTGCACATGGGCGGCGGGCATGTTCACTCACTGAATCTGTTGTTGGGCGAAGCCAAGGCACTGGTCGGGCACGGTGTGCGCATCTACGAACACAGCCCGGCCCTGGAAGTCAGTTATGGCGAACGCATCACCGTACGCACGGGCCGGGGCTCGGTGAAAGCCTCCAAGTTACTGTGGGCCTGTGACAGTTTCCTCAACAAACTGGAACCGGAACTGCACAAGACCACGTTGAACACTTACGCCTTCCAGTTGATGACCGAACCGCTATCGGAAGAAATGATTAACCGCATCAGTCCAATACGCGGCGCCTACAGCGATATTCGGCCAGTGATCGACTATTACCGTGTCACCAATGAAAACCGTCTGCTGTTTGGTGCCGCGACGCCCTTTGTCGAGCACATCCCGCAAGACTTGAAGGCGTGGAACCGCAACCTGATGCTGAAAATTTTCCCGTACCTGAAGGACGTAAAAATCGACCTGGCATGGGGTGGTCCGATGGCGACCGGGGCCAATCTCTTCCCTCAAATCGGCACGCTCAGCGGTCGTCCCAACGCCTTTTTTGTGCAGGGTTACGCCGGCTTCGGGGTGACGCCCAGCCACATCATTTGC
Source organism: Pseudomonas sp. MT92 (assembly GCF_058792515.1). Classification (NCBI taxonomy): domain Bacteria; kingdom Pseudomonadati; phylum Pseudomonadota; class Gammaproteobacteria; order Pseudomonadales; family Pseudomonadaceae; genus Pseudomonas; species Pseudomonas sp. MT92. The sequence continues at coordinate 32,092 of NZ_JBXAFA010000004.1, read as the reverse complement.
AAGGTATTGGCAGAGGGCATGAGTGAAGGATCTTCCCGCTACGACCTGATCAGCTCGGTCAAACATGCGCAAATCATGGGCAAAGATCACATCCGCCCGCTGCTGCTGACGGCCGGCAAAAGCCTTCACCAACTCTCGGGCTATTTCAACGGTCGCCGTTGATCCCCACCCTTTCATTCACAGGAGAACTGCCATGCCCGTTACCACTCTCAAGAAAGACATCCAACTGTCCGAGCTCGACGCCTGGGGCACTGTCGCCGACCTCGGCTCCGAAATCCTCGAAGGCGAAGTCAAAGCCTTTGGGAAAATGACGTTCGGCGCACCGACCGATCCAGTTAGCAGCGCGTATTTCGGCACCACCCAAGGCAAATTCCGCATGGTCTACCCATTTTCAGAACAAGCCACCGTGGTCACCGGCGAAGTGGTCTTGACTGACGAATCCACGGGCCAGAGCACTCGCTACAAGGCCGGCGACAGCTGGTTCGTGACCAAGGGCACGCCTGTGCTCTGGGACATTGTCAGCGAAAGCTTCGTGAAGCATTATTTCGCGGTTGCCTGACCGTTACCCGCTGCCGGCTCACGCCGGCAGCCTTTTGGCGAAGTGACCGACCATGAACGCCATCCCTGCCCAGGAAGTCGCTGGCCATTGCCTGCAGGCTTTCACTCAAATCGTTCCTGCCAGCCAGGCCGCGTTTTATTGTGTCGACCGACAGCTGCAAGCCCGCGACTTCCGGTTGCACCAGATGAGCGGTGAAATGCATCGCGATTATCTGGACAACTATCGTCAATTCGATCCGCTGCAACCGCGCAATTGTCAATCAAGCGGTCTGGCGGTGGTACCTCTTGGTTTCGCCATGGCCCGACAGCCCAGCCGTGACAGTCGCCGCTATCGAGACTTCCTGCAACGCTACGGTGTCGTCGACGTCGTAGAGATACTTGCTCATCGCTCCGGCCAGCCTCAGGCCGCTATCTCCTTGTTGCGCACCGCTGCACAAGGTGCTTTCACCGCAGATCAGTTGGCTCAACTCAGTGCTTTGCAGGCGCTGCTGCAAATGGCGGTTGCCAACATGCAGCCCTTTGAAGATTCGCTGTCAGGACTGACCCCCAAAGAGCGTCAGATCGCGTTGTTGTTGCGCCAGGGCGCCAGCAACAAACAACTGGCCCTGGAGCTGGATGTCGGTCTTCCCACCATCAAGACCCACTTGATCAACCTGTTCCGCAAGACCGGCGTGACCAGCCGCACCGAACTGGTGGGGGCGCTGTTTCTGTAAGCCGGTTCAACCATCTGGTTGATAGGCGAACCACTGTCCCGGCCGCATGCTCCAGGTTGTCAACTCATTCAACCGGAGCCATGCAATGACCACACAATCTGACTGGATCACCGTAGGTGCCCTCGCCGACGGTTTCGCCCCAGAAGCTTTTATCCTGCCCAACCTCGCCGATCTCAACGGCAAGACCTTCACGCTGCACTTCGCTAACGGCTGGCAGATCGAGCATCGCTTCGAAACAGCAGAACTGAGCTGGAACGCCGCTGACGGTCACTCCAGCGGATCTGCCGCGTACCGCGCCACGTCCGTGCGTCCTGGCCTGTATCTGGTCGATTTCATCAAGCGCGAAGCCGGTCAGGCGTGGTCGGTGAGCCTGGTCCTGGACACCGCCACGTCGTCGTTCACCGCCGTGATCGCGAGCATGCCGACGCAGGCAGAAACACAGGAAGGACTGTACAGCCGCGCGCTTGCCGGTAAACCCCTGACGTCGGTTGAGGTGCAATTTCTGCAGGGCAGCCTCGACCGCCCCTGGCAAGAAGGCCAATGCCCACACGCGCCGACCCGAGAATTGGTCGGGTTGCGCAACCTGTATCGCTATAGCCCCAGCGAAGTGTACGAGCACATTTATCTCAACGATCAGTTCTATGCCTGGCAGTGCCTCAAGGGCGTAGAGCAAGGCTTGTGCGATACCGACCGTTGCCATTACTACAAGATCGCCGAGCAACTGTACCTGTTCGTCTGGCGTGAAAAGATCATCCCCACCCTGGGCCTGGTATTGATCGACCTGCAACAGCACCGCAGCGACGGCAAGATCTTCGGCTATGCCGGTGCGTCCTTCGATGAGCTGTCGAACTTTCCGGTCAGCTCCTACTGCCAGGTCCTCAATCGCACGGAGTATCCCGATGCCTGAGTCACGCACGATTGTCATCACCGGGGCCGGAACGGGCATCGGTGCCGCTTGCGCGAGGCTGTATGCGGCCGAAGGTGCCCATCTGGTTCTGGTCGGTCGTCGACGCGAGCCTTTGGAGCAGGTTGCTCGGGAAACCGGCGGCCTGATCCTGGTCGGCGATGCGGCCTGTCCGGACACGTGGGAAGGATTCGTTGCGCAGATTCGTGAGCGCTTCGGTCGGCTTGATGTACTGCTCGCTTGTGCCGGTGGCCATGGCGTGGGCAGCGCGACTCAGACCAGTCCGCACACCTGGGAAGCATCGCTGCGCAGCAATCTGGACAGCGCGTTCTACAGTGCCAGGGCCTGCCTGCCGCTGCTGATCGAACATGCCGGCAACATCGTGCTGATCGGCTCCATAGCCTCTCTGGCCGCCGGACCCGAAGTGTGCGGCTACACCACTGCCAAGCACGCATTGCTTGGGCTCAACCGCTCACTGGCCAGGGACTACGGGCCACGCGGCGTGCGGGTGAACGCGGTTTGTCCGGGCTGGGTCACGACCCCGATGGCCGATGAGGAAATGCAGCCATTGATGAGTTTCTATGGCGATACGCTGCAGCAAGCCTACGACCGGGTTTGTGCCGATGTGCCCTTGCGGCGTCCTGCCAGCGCCGACGAAATCGCCAGGGTTTGTCGCTTCCTCGCCAGCGCCGACGCGTCGATCATCACAGGGGCGACCGTGGTCGCCGACGGGGGTTCCAGCATCGTCGATGTGCCAACGCTGGCTTACGCTCACATGGAGGCCGCCCATGCGTGAAGACTTCAATTTCAGCGGTAAAACGGTACTGGTGACCGGTGGCGCGCAGGGCATTGGCCGGGCAATCGTCGAAGCCTTCGCATTGCGCGGGGCGCGAGTGATGATCGCCGATCTTCGTCTGGCTCAAGCTCAGGCGGTCGCTGCAGACTTGAAGGCGCGAGCGTGCCAGGTTGAGGCTGTGGACATTGATCTGGCCGACGCGACAGCGGTAGCCAAACTGGTTCAAGGGTTGGAGCGAGACTGGGGGCGGTTGGATATTCTGATCCATAACGCCGGCTACTTTCCGCTGACGCCGTTCGCCGAGATCACCCCCCCGATTCTCGAGCGCACGCTGGCTGTCAATCTCTCGGCACTGTTTTGGCTGACCCAGGCCGCCTTGCCGATGTTCCAGCGTCAGGGTGCTGGCTGCGTGCTGGTCACCTCGTCGGTCACCGGTCCACGGGTGGCCTATCCGGGGCTGAGCCATTACGCGGCGTCGAAGGCCGGGGTCAACGGTTTCATCCGCAACGCCGCTCTGGAACTGGCCTGTCATGGCGTGCGCGTCAATGGTGTCGAGCCCGGCATGATTGCCACGCCAGCCATGGCCAATCTGGGCGACGATCAGGTCAATGGCGACATTGCCAACCGGGTACCGTTGGGACGACTCGGCTCTGCCGAGGATATTGCCGGGGCCATGCTCTTTCTTGCGTCTGACCTGGCCACTTACATCACCGGACAGACTATCGTCGTTGACGGTGGATCGACCTTGCCAGAGGTGTGATTTCGCACCTCAGGCAAACGACCTGAGCCGCCTGGACACCATCAGCCACGGCTTGCACCTTCGAGCATCGACAGGGAATCCCTGAAGACACGCGACAAGGCTGCAAGCCGTTTGACGTAACCCTGCGGCGTCGCATAGATCAGCTCCACATGCAGGCTGTCGACAATGCCAAGATAGGCGTCGCAGAACACTTCCAGCTGCTCAGGCTGAACCCCCACCGACTGGTATTTGTCATGCGCGGCGCTCTGAAAGCACCGGCGAATCCGTGCCAGGTAACCCTCGAACCCCGTGGTAATCACTGTGCGGATATCCGCCGGCGGGAAGTAGGCCGTGCGCAATAGAAAACGCAGATGCGCCGACACGTCATAGCGTCCGATCAAACGTTCGAGGTGTAATTGACCGGGTATATCCGTGTGCCGGGCCTCTTCCTTGAAACAGGTGCTGATGTACTGATGCTCATGTTCCAGGGCGATCTCGAAGACCGTCTGAAACAGGTCATCCTTGCTGACAAAATGCGCGTAAAGCGACGCCTTGCGCATGCCCGCCCGGACGGCGATCTCGTTGAGGGACGAAGCGTCGTAACCGCGATCGGCAAAGTGTTCGACCGCTACTGCGCAAATATTGCTGGCCGACGGGGTGAGCGGTTTCATGACATCGTTTTCCCTGACTCATAAAATAAGGACTCAGTGCTCGGTCCTGACAAGTCATGGCCAGCGACATCAGTGCTAGTGGTGGCTTCCTGCCCGTCGGCAGGAAGCCTTCGCCAGCTTATCCAGCACCTTGGTCAACATCAATTCGTTAATAGATTAATGACCTACGCAGCTCCGACCGCTTGTTGCAAATGGGTCGAGCGGAAGTCCTTGGGCGAGAGGTCGAACTGTTTCTTGAACGATCGACTGAAGTGAGCGGAATCGGTGAACCCCCACTTGTAGGCGATCGATGTGATCGACTCACTCTTCAAGAACGGATTCGTCAGGTCATCCGCGCTTCGTTTGAGTCTCGCACGCTGAATGTAGCGGCAGACACTGTCGTCCTGCTCTTCGAACAACCGGTACAAATGACGAACCGAGATGTTCAATCGACTGGCGAGCCCCACCGGGCTTAGCCCCGGCTGAGTCAAGGATTCCTCAATGACTTTCTGGACATAGCTACGCAGATTATTGCCCTGCAGGGATGCAGCGCTGTCACCCTGCGTGTCATCCATTTCGAAGGCGGAACCGAGCAGCGAGACAAAGGCTGATTGCAGCGCTTCACCTTCTGCACTCGAGTCCTGCCCGATCTGCCCTTCCCTGCACAGTTGATCCATCAACACATGAAGCATACGGCCACAGGCCTTGCTGGAAGAAATCTTGCCAAAGGTTCTCGAAGCGCTTCCCAGGTGTTTGTACACCTCGTTGCGCGAGAGCGACAGCGAGGCATGTTCGATAAGCCCGAAAGGGCTGATCTCGATCGACCCTGTGGAGTCCATCAACAACATATCGCCCGGGGCCAACTGAATGACCTGGCCATTTTGGGTGATCTGACAATAGCCACTGCGCTGGCTGACCAGGAAACAATGTTGATCGTTATCGTGATCGGCATTGGGCCGGTCGCGGGAGATCAAACCGGCGTTGGTACGCAGATTGGCCAGTGACAGACCACCCCTGGACTGTTTGGAAACCTCGCCGATGAACAGCGAACGGTTGTAGGCCAGTTCAGTGTCGAAATGGCCACAGGCCGCTCGCAAATCCCGAGTCCAGTTTTCTAATCCATGTTGCGCAGACTGATAGGTGCTCATGGGCATCTCCGCAGTGGCATCTTGTTTTTGTTGGCTAATAGTTAACATGTTATCTATATAGACGCAACAAATCCGTGGTACCGACTACAGAAGCACTTATGGTGCCAACTCCTGAATTCAGAGCCCGCTCAATACCCGCTGAAACCCCACCAGCACATTGAGCAATTCCTGACGTTGCTCGCCGCTCAGGGCGATGTAACGACGAAAGGCCGGCATTCGGTTGACCACCTCGCTACCGCCCATATGCTCCAGCCGAACCTGCCATTGAGGCCCGTCCAGGTCGATTTGCAGGGTCTTGAAATCAAGCACCATCAACGATTGATGCAATGCCTGGTCTTCTTCCAGGCAGGCCTGGAGCCTGGCTGCCAAAGCGGGGTCTCCCGCCCGTTGCCGACACCTCAATCCCGTACGTCGAATCGACCCGCCATGGTGCAACTCGAAGCGAGCACTGCCCTCCTCTGAGGCGGGCACCCTGATCATGAATTGCGTCATCACCAGGTGCATCAGCAATTGCGATTCGGTGCGCTCGACAATGTCGATCTGAAGGTCGGCTTCTTCCAGAATCAGCACGGCCTCGGCCGGGCCTGTCGAGGTAAAACCCTCCCGTGCGAGGTTACGCCGCAGGTACTCCAGCGTGACCCCTGGTCGGTAACCTGCCGGGGCTCGCTGGGCACTGAATATCTCAGACAGTTTTTGCAGCATGGTCGAGATACCCGTTGTGAGGGTTGCCAAGCTCATGGGAAAACTCCTTGGCCAGCACTTCTTCGACCGAAGCTGGCTTGAATGGATTGACTCGCTGCACCACCAATGTCCAGAACAGGGCGTACGACGCCGTTATCCCGAGCATCACCCCGAACGGCACGTAGATATCCGCCGGGTTCATCCCTGGCGGGGTAATGAACCACATGCCCAGCAAGATGCCGACGCTGGAGAGAATCTGTGGCAACGGGAAGAATGGCGAGCGATAAGCGCGTGGCAGATCCGGACGACGAATCCGCAGGATGACCACGGACAGAGTCACCAACAGGTAGGCAAAACTCCACGCACAGACCGCCGCCAGTACCAGGTGCATGATGTTATCGGTGTTGCCGCCCAACCACAGGGCATACAGGCACGGAATCAGCATCGCCACCAGAATGCACAACAGCGGAGTTTTGAAACGCGGGTGCAAATACGTGAACATCTTGGGCAACGCACCGTCCACCGCCATGCCGTAGAGAATTCGCGGCACGCCCGCCATCAGCGTGTTGATCGTGGCGGCACCGGCAAACAGAAAGCCGATCCCCAGCCACATCGGGCCGACATGCCCCATGACCTGCTCGGCGAACTTCGGAATGGCCATGGGAGTATCGAGCAGATGCACACCCGTGGCAGCATCCAGCAACACGTTTTCGACCTGACGCTTCATCGCGGCGCCATAGATGAACATGCAGGCGGCCACACTCAACAGTCCCAGAATCATGGCCTTGGGCATGACCTTGGCCGAGTTGCGCAAGTCCGGCGCCAATGGCGTCACGAACTCGCAACCGACGAACATGAACATGGCCATGCCCACCAGCGACAAAATGGTGATCAAGTCGGTACCCACCAGAGAGACGCCGAACCAGCCATCCAGTTGTACCGCCGGTGCCGCGATCAGCCCCAACACGCCAAACACCATCAACGTGGTCCACATGCCGAAGGTCAGAATGATCTCGGCGCGACCAAAGGCGCTGACGCCGAACGCATTGAGAACCCCGAACACGACGACGAACCCTACCCCGAGCAACCAGGAACCGCCGGCATTCTCTGCCAGGGTATTGAGGTGCTCGAAGTTCACCAGCGCCATGACCCCGGACAGAATGGTTTCCGCGGTGCCCGCGAACACATGCACGATCAGGTACGCCGACAACGTGCCGGTGATCGCGAAGAAACGCCCCATCCCGCAATTGATGTAGTCGTAGACCGAACCGGTGGTTGGCAGGATCGACGCCGCTTCGGCAAAGGTCGTCGCCTGGGCGAGCATCATGACTGCCGCAATCAGCATGGCCACCGCGAATGCGCTGCCGCCGATACCAAAGCCCATGGTCGCGGTGAGAATCACCGGACTGGCCATGATCAGGCCGATGGTGCTGGCCAACGCGGTTGGGAAACCAACGCTGCCCCGTTTCAGATGCTGTGTGAGCCGGTCATTGATCGACATGGTGCGGATCCTCGAAAGCGGATTTCTTGATGGATGTATCGAGCCGTTCAAGGAGCCGGCGATGAAGCCCTCCCCAGCCAGTCCCTGATCGAAACGGCCTCGTGTTCAGGATCACTTTGCGCTCGTCCCGGTCCGTCGTCTTGCCCATGTCTGCCGCCGGTTTTGTTGCTGCCTGCCAAGGAGCACTGCCTGGCTGGCAGAGTCAATTGCGTGGCACGCAGATCAAAGACTTCCCTCCCTCCCAGTCATCCTAATGCGCCCTCGACCAACAATGCTGGGGAACGTAACAATGGAGCAAACGCTGAAAACACGATCGCTTTCCAAGGCCATTGGCCTGGGCGTCGCGCTGTTGACCGCCAACTCGTCCACCTACGCCTACGAGCTTTATGCCGATGAAGACACTAAAGTCACAGGCAACTTCCTGGCTGTCTACGGGATGTTTAACAGCCGCAAAAACTATGACGGTACCACCGGTGGCTCCAGTTGGCGCGAAGGTTTTATCAAATATGGACTCAGTGTCGATCAGACACTTGGCAGCGCGGGGAGCGTCTATGGAACGGCCAACCTGGTCAGTTCGGGCACCTGGGGGGACGGTGATGCGGCGGGTATTACGGATGGCACCGAGCGCACCACGAAATTCGACGAAGCCTTTGCAGGATGGCGTTCGGGCGAACTCTTTCCAGTCCTGGGCAAGGACGGCGTAGACCTGTCGTTCGGCCGCCAGATCATCACCCTCGGCGACGGCTTCATCATCAACGATGACGGCCTGAATTTTGGCAAGGGACCTGCCGACGGCAAGCTCAATCGAGGAGGCGCCTACTATCTGGCCGCTCGACATGCTTTCGACGAGACTGCTGTCGTTCGCCTGGGGGGCAAAGACGGCATACACGGCAGCATGATGTGGATGAAGTCCAACAATCGCTCACAAGCCAACACCGAAATGGCCGCCGGCACGCTGGAATACACGGCAGCACCGGGTACCCTGGGCTTGACCTACATCCACGGCATCGACGTTGACGACCGCTACGCCAGCGACTTCCAGAAGCAACGCGAAGGCATGAACATCTATAGCCTTCGTGGCGCGGGCAATGCCGGGATAGAAAACGCCCACTTTGCTTTCGAATATGCCTGGCAGGACAAGGACGCCGGCGACGAAAAAGCCTGGTACACCGAAGCCGGCTACACCTTCGCCGATTTGCCCTGGTCGCCCGACCTGACTTACCGCTACAGCCGCTATTCAAAGAACTGGGATTCGATGTTCAACGGCTTCAACCGCGGTTATGGCACCTGGTTCCAGGGTGAAGTGGCCTCCAATTATTCCGGCCCCTTCAATAGCAACACCTCGGTCCAACATGTCGCGTTGAAGGTCAAACCGGTCGACGTGGTGACGGTCGGCGCACTGTTCTTTGACTACAAGACACTGCACAAAAGCGACGCACTGAACCTCGATGGTCGCGAACTGGATCTGTACGCCGAATGGGCTGTGAGTGAACACCTGATCGTCACTCCACTGTTGGGCCTGTACAAGCCGAATAAAGACGAAAGCAACAGCGGGAATCAGGTGGGCGGCAATGGCACCAACGTTTACAGCCAGCTCACCGTGGCCGTACCGTTCTGATGACCTTCAGGAGCTGCACTGCGCAGCTCCTGAGCCAACCTACTGTTTGTGTTCAAGCAACATGGTCTGAATCCGATGCGTGGCCTGGCGGGTACATTCCGCCAGCTTTCGGACTTCGTCGGCCACCACCGAGAACCCACGCCCGATCTCTCCTGCCCTTGCCGCCTCGATCGCGGCGTTCAGCGACAGCAGGTTCGTCTGGTCCGCAATGCCTTTGATGACACTCACGACGGTTGCGATTTGCCCGTAGGTCGCCTGATTCTGCTCAAGCATCTGACGGTGGGTTTCCCTGGCCGAACGCTCATCACTGATGTCACGTACTGCGCCGATGACGCGGGCCAAACGCCCCTGCTCGTCACGGGCCGCACGACCACGTTCGCGACACCAGATGTAGTCGCGGGTCCTGTGGCGCATCCGGTACTCAAAGACATACTCGCCACTGCCCTGTGGACTGAGAATCTCACGATCAAAGATCGCCATGATTTTTGGCAGGTCATCTGGATGAGTGATCCCGACTTGTGCATCCCAGCCGTCGGGCAACTCTTGGGGGCCGTAGCCCATGAGAAGGCGGAACTGGCTGGAGAAGCGCATACAGCTGGCAGGGTCCTGGACATCACCGTTGACCACATTGATGTCCCAGCAACCTTCAGTGAGCGTTGACTGCAACAGGTCCCAGATTTTCGCATCCTGCTCATGTTGGCGGGCATCCAGAACGCGCCGGTTCAACTCGATTTCAAGTGATTGTTCACGAGCGCGCACCTGCTCCAGTTGCTGACAACGCTCGGCAAGCGACTGTTCACTGCGTTCCAGCTGCAGGCTCAGGTCCCGGGTCTGCGACTCGGCGGCCAGCCGTTGATGCGCAACCTCAGCGCTTTGCCTGACTAACTCATCCAGGCACATCTGCAATTGCGGGCAGGCGCCAAGCCCCTTCACCTCAAAAGCCTCGCCGGCCAGCAGGCGCTGCAAAGCCTCAGCGAGTTCAAGCATCTGTTTATGTTTCTTGAAAAACATCAGCCAGTCCTTTGTTCATCGAGTCTAAGGACTGGATCTGACAGGAGGCTGAAGAGAATTGCTTGTACGACGCTGCAGCGCCGTTTGCTCCTGCCTGCCATGAATGCAAACGGCGCCCTTGAGCGCCGCAGAAATGCCTGGAGAATCAACAGCGGCTGACAAGCGTCTTCAATACCGACTTGAAGGTATCGATCTGTTCGTCGCTGAAATCGGCGAATACCTTGTCCTGCTGCTCCCGTGCGATGGCCCACAAATCGTCTGTCTGCTCGATACCCGCAGCGGTCAACCTGACGCGACTGTCATCATCGTTGACCAGCCCCTTGCGTTTTAGATTGGCTATCGCCTCATCAATTTCCCGGACCGGCATCGCCACCTCGCGCAACAGGTCGCCGGGACTGAGCCTGGCGTCGTTTTCCAATACCATCAACATCCGCGCCTCGCTGGTACGCAGGCCCGTGGACAACTGCCGGGGCTGATAGCTCGACTGGTAAGCCCGCACTGCCTGCGTCATCAGGTAGTACAAGTTGTGGCTAAGGCGGCCCTGAAAATGACTGCTCGGCGGTTGGCTTTCATCGCGTTTGGTCATGCGGGTATGAGGCAAGACCATGGAGTAGGCGCCCTGGTGATACAGCAATGGCGAGCGACCGAAATCGTCGAAGGCCACCACCTTGCCGATCATGATCCAATGGTCGCCACCGTCCACCTGCTGGTACTTCTCGCAGTGAAAACGCGCCGAGCAATCGGCGAATACCGGAGAGCCACCCTCCCCGGATTCATACTCGATCTCGGCGAAGCGATCTTCCTTGGGGCGGGCGAAGTTGTTGGAGAGATCGATCTGGTCGGCGGCCAGTACGTTGACCGCGAAATGGCTGGCCTGCTCGAACACCTCGTGACTGTTGGAGCGTTTATCGATACTCCACAGCACCAGAGGCGGATCGAGGGACACCGAGTTGAAGCTGTTGGCGGTGACCCCGACTTTGCGCCCGGAGGCGGTGGCGGCCGTCACCACGGTCACCCCGGTAGCGAAGTTGCCCAGTGCCCGGCGAAACGCCCGCGGGTCGAAGGTGGTTTCAGTGGCTGCGCGAACGCTGTGATCAGTCATGCAAGACTCCCGGACGGCTTCCATGAGCAGTCCTGATTGTTGTTATGAAGGCGGGTTCAGATCATGCTCGGGTCGGGCTCCAGACCCATCAGTTCGCGACCGAGGATCTGTGCACAGACGTCGTAGTCGGTGTAGGCATGGGCCCCCGTCATGTGTGAATCGCGGAACAGGCGCTGCATCTCGTTATGTTCGAACCAGGCATTGCCACCGGCGGCCTCGAACAGCCGATCCACGGCCTGGATGCACATTTTGGTGGCGTACGCCTGATTAGTGCGCCAGAACGCCAGGGTTTCGCGGCTTGGATAGCGCTGCTGTTCACTGTGTTCAGCGTGCTCCTGCCAGGTCTTCTCGAGAAAAGCCCGGGCGGCGGCGACCTGGTGAGTCGACTCGGCCAGACGCATCAACGCTGGGGTCGCGGCACCGACCGCCGCACCGGTGTAGGCCCGCACGCGGGTCTTGGTCTTTTCGCGGAACACTTCAAGCATCCGCTCGGCCACCCCCAGGCTCACGGTGGAGAACCCGCTGGCGAAATAAGGACGGTACGGCGAGTAGAAGATTTTGCTGTCCGGGTACAAACCGAAGCCCGCGGACTTGCCTTCCATCATGTCCTTGGCTTTCTGGATCCGGTGTTCCGGCACCCGCACATTGTCGATGATCAAGGTCTTGGTGCCGCTGCCTTTCATACCGGCGGCGAACCAGTCGTCACGAATCTGATAATCACTGCGCGGCAGAACCGCGAAGCAGTAATCCTGAGTGCCCTCGGCGTTCTTGCGACGGAAGCCGACAATCGCCCACTCGGCGTGGTCGCTGCCGCTGCTCCAACCCATTTCACCACTGAACAGCACTCCGCCTTCTATTTCTTCGGTGCGACCAAAAGGCGCGATGCTGCTACTCGCGGTGGCATTCGGATCATCGCCCCAGACTTCCTGCTGCAGTTCGGCCGAGAACAGCGCCAATTGATGACTGTGGGTGCAAAGCAGGCTCATGGCCCAGGCAGTACTGGCACAGGCCCCCGCGAGCAAGGCAATGCAATCGGCAAACTGGGGCAGCGATAGCTCCATGCCACCGAAGGCTTTCGGCTGAAAGGCACGGTGCAAACCGATGCTTTTGAGCAGCGCAATATTCTCGTCGGGGACCTTGCGATCCTGCTCCGCCTGGAAGGCGTTTGCAGCGATGGTCGGCAGGATGGACTTCAGGTCTTCAAGGAGCGGGTTTGGCTTTTTCATGGATGGCCCTGCTTATTATTGGATGTCCAGGCGACTCTCGAAATTGCAGAGTGGCGCCGGATGCAGAGCCAGTATGGAGACACCCATCCTGGTAGAAAATGCACCTTCCAGAGCCAAGATTGTACTTTTCAAAGGCGATGAGCCAAACCTGCCGAACACATCCTTACGGCGCTGGCAGCCACAGACATAGGCGCCGGCAGCCACAGTCAAGCCAGCCTGGAACCCATGGATTAACCTCGCGCTTTTCTTTATTCGCGACCAGGAAAACCCCATGAGCGATATTCCACTGCTGCCCGAAGTTGAAGCCTTCCTCAGTCGAAGCCATGCGCTGTTCATCGACGGTGGCTACGTTCAGGGTCATTCCAGCCAGACGCTGGACGTGATCAACCCTGCCACTGGCCAGGTCATCGCCCGAGTCGCTGACGCAGATCCTGTCGATATCGATGCGGCAGTGGCGTCGGCCAACCGCGGCTTCAAGCATTGGTCCCAGGTGGCACCGGCGACTCGCGCAAACGTGCTGATGAAACTGGCCGACCTGCTGGAGCAAAACCGCGAGGAGCTGGCGCAGATCGAAACCTGCCAATCGGGCAAGATCATCCAGATTTCCCGGGCCTTCGAAGTCGACCAGGCCGCACATTTTCTGCGTTATTACGCTGGCTGGGCGACCAAGATCAGCGGTCAGACCCTCACCCCGTCACTGCCCTCCTTCGCTGGCGAACGCTATACCGCCTTCACCCTTCGCGAACCCGTCGGGGTGGTCGTCGGGATCGTGCCGTGGAATTTCTCGACCATGATCGCCATCTGGAAACTCGCCTCGGCACTGGTGACCGGCTGCAGCATCATCATCAAACCCAGCGAATTCACCCCGCTGACCATTCTGCGGATCGCCGAACTGGCCATCGAAGCCGGCCTGCCTGCCGGTGCCCTGAACGTATTGACCGGTGGCGGTCTGGTGGGTAAAGGCCTGATCGAACATCCAGGCACTGACAAGGTTTCGTTCACCGGCTCGGTGCCGACAGGCATTGCCGTCGGCCAGAGCGCCATGGGTGCCGGGCTGACCCGCGCCACACTGGAACTGGGCGGGAAAAACTCCGCGGGTTTCCTGCGCGATGTAGATGTGGACAAGGCGGTCAACGGCATCATCGAAGCCGGTTTCCTGCACTCAGGGCAAATCTGCGCCGCCGCCGAGCGGTTCTTCGTCCATCGCTCACAGATCGATCCGGTCATGGACAAACTGGCCCAACGCCTGGGCGCACTGAACATTGGCTCACCGCTGGATGAGCGCACCGAATTCGGCCCGGTCACCAATCGCCAGCACCAACTTAAACTCGGCGAGTTTTTCGCCAAGGCACGAGCAGAAAACAACACCATCATTCACGGTGGCAATCTTATCGACCGCCCGGGCTGCTACGTCGAACCCACGGTGATCCTCGCTAACACAGTCAACGACACGCTGCTCAACGAAGAAACGTTCGGTCCGATTGCGACGTTCTTCCCTTACGACAGCGAAGAAGAGCTACTGGAATTGATGAACAACACGCCTTACGGCTTGAGTGCCAGCCTCTGGACCAATGACCTGAGCAAGGCGCTGCGCATGGTATCTGCCATCAACGCCGGAACGGTCTGGGTGAACATGCACACCCTGCTTGATCCGGCAGTTCCCTTTGGTGGCAATAAATCTTCAGGGGTCGGTCGGGAGTTTGGCAGTGCTTTTATTGAGGATTACACCGAACTGAAATCGGTGATGATTCGCTACTGATCGTGCGAGAAAAACCAGGACCGCCCGGGATTCGTGAACCGGGCGGCCTTGGGCGTGCCGTGCGACAACGCTCTAGGGCCAGGATTCTTGAGAGCGTGCCATGGCGCCCTGCCTTCAGCCCAGTCTGAAGGGCTCCTCCCACCGATCGAACATCGCCTCGAAGGCATGCTCTGTCGCAAGAAGCAGCACGGCGCGGCGCACGCGCTTCTGCTTGCCCGCCCAGCAGTACCGGTAAAGCCGGACTTTCCACTGAGGGCCGTCACTGGCAGCGAGTATCCAATCCATGCCAATGATTCGGACATGCCAAACAGACCTCTCTGAAAGTGCCATCGCGAGCCCCTGATCAGCGTCAGGGCCAGATGCTCATCTCACTATCCAGACTGCTCCAGCAACAAACCGATTCAGTGCGCGTCCGAATTCAAGTCGGGACTTAAAACACTGGGTGGTGCTGGACTTGAGTGGTTCCTGCAGAAACGAAAAAAGGACCCGAAGGTCCTTTTTTCGATCGCCGCACACTTCAGTTGAAATATGCAGCGCTATGTTTGGAGCGGGAAACGGGACTAGAACCTAGCCTCTAACCTTCTGATTTAAAAAGGTTTTCCTTGCTTCCTACCTCAGGAATGGACGCTATTCTGGACTTGTTCTGGCCCATTGGCAAGTCCTATACCAAGTTTTTTTCCATTGATGGCCACAGACGGCCAACAACAACCATGACTCACCCTTCACACGCCCCTGAGGCGAGTTGTTCGTGGAGGGGCAATAAGACCTCGTTGCCCCAACGAGACGGTCGCTCGGCAGTGCATGTGAGGGTGTCATGACAGGCCGCCCCTCATCCTCAGACCAGCCCAAGCCCAAGCCCAAGCCCCGCTCGTAACGCAACGTCTCGGCGATTGCCAGCAGTGATCTGCGCTCGGCAAAGCACCAACGCGCACGGCTGGCCCGCCCCACCGATCAAGCACCTATCGCAACTGAAGGGGCACGCAGCGACGCCGGTAGGATCAACACTTAAGGAAGCAGACACACAATTACGATTTGTGCGTGTCCACTTCGGCCACGTCAAAACTTGTGGATTGCATCACACAACGGTTCACCGAAACCACTACCAGTGCGCGAATAACAGTGCACCGCCCGCTGTCAAAGAGCATGTCAACAAGCAAAAAGGAAGATACACCATGAGGATACGTCACCTGCGCTATTTCCTTATCGTCGCTGAAGAACAAAGCTTTGCTCGTGCGGCGGCCAGAGTTCACATCGAACCTTCCCCGTTGTCGAGAGCCATAAGAGATCTTGAATCCTATCTCGGTGTCCGACTGCTCCATCGCACCAAGGGGCGTATACAGCTGACTTGGCCTGGGGAGATTTTCCGTGAAGAGGCTCGCCGCGTACTTGCCTACATGGATAACGCCCTGACACGAGTGCAATCGGCGTCTCAGGGCTATCGCGGCCGGGTACGCATCGGCATCGCCGACAGCCTGGCTCAGCCTCGGCTGACACAGCTGCTGGCTCGATGCCGAGAAGAGGAGCCTGCCACCGAGATTCGGATCGTTGAAATGACCGTCAACGAGATGCACAAAGCGCTCTTACACGACGAGATAGATGCGGGTTTCACTGTCGACAGCACAGTAGCCACCAATGGCCTCACAAAGTTTAGGGTTTGGGCCGAACGCCCTGCCATTGCTATTCCCACTCACCATCCGCTGCTTTCCCTGGATAAAGTTCCTCTTGGGGAAGCACTCCGGTACCCCCTGATTCTTTGCCATCCTGAACATTGCGCCGGCGGACGCAATGTCATTAATCATTGGTTTGAGGACGACTCGCTGCCCTCTCCCACCATTGCTGAACATGTTTCTGGTCATGAGCCCATGATGATGCTGGTGGCCGCTGGCTATGGCATTGGTATCGGGTTGGAATCGCAGCTTTCCATTTACAACCACCCTGACGTCATTGTTCGGCCGGTTATCGACGATATCCCCGACACCGCAACATTCATCGTTGTACCTGACAGGCCAATTTCAGCAGAACTGGAGCGCTTCATTAAAAGAGCGCAACAAATCGGGGAAGCATGACCGATGCGTGAGCAAGAATGATCACCCCATCCTCAGTTTTGGACTCTCACATTAAGTTCCATACATTTTTGTCTGGAGCACGACCCAAATATCCCCTTCATCGTCGCGAGATAAAGGGGATAGCCTTTGAATTCAGTGGGTGTGCACCGGCTCATGCACAAGCGCGCTAGCTTGTAGCGCTTGTCAATCGCAACCTACCGTTACTGACGGACATTTTTTGTCGCCCGCATGACAGAAAATGCCGCGCTCACTCGCGCAAAGATTAAACAGCGAGCGTCCGCCAGACGGACTATTTATCAAGACGCCGAACCTTTTAACAGTATCCGTTCCACGGATAGAGTTGGCCGCAATGCTTTGCCTCGCAGCCGGATGACGGAACATCAATACGGTGGTCAGTACCGTCCTATTGTTTGATGTGCTTCAGGGGTGGCAGCGATTCAATACGGGTCAACCCGAGAAGTGCCACTGAGCATTAAGGAGTGACCGCTATGTCTGAACAGAACCCTGCTCCAGCCCCGGAGCGACGCATCCTTCGCCGCCCGGAAGTTGAGGCCAAGACAGGCTTCAAGCGCGCCTATCTTTACAGCCTCATGAAGGCGGGCCAATTCCCCAAAGCCATAAAACTTGGCGTCCGCGCCGTTGGTTGGGACTCCGCAGAGATCGACCAGTGGATCACTGACCGTCTTAAAGAACGCGTCTGACTGAGCTCCCCATTCCTTGCCGAAGAGGAGCAAGCCATGCAGGTGATTTCTGTTATCTCGACCAAAGGCGGCGTAGGAAAAACCACGGTCGCCGCCAACCTCGGCGGTTTCATTGCTGATGCCGGCCTGAGGGTCCTGCTGCTCGACCTGGATATGCAGCCCACATTGTCCTCGTACTACGAGCTTACCCGTCGCGCGCCGTGCGGGATCTATGAGCTGCTGGCATGCAACGAACGCGACATTGCGCGACTGGTATCGCGCACCGTCATAGACCGTCTGGACGTCATTCTGTCCAATGACGAGCATCGGCAGTTGAACACCCTCTTGCTGCATGCACCGGACGGGCGGCTTCGACTGCGGCACCTGCTACCGGTGTTTCAGCCGCACTACGACCTGGTGCTACTCGATACGCAAGGCGCTCGCAGTGTGCTGCTGGAGATGGCCGTGCTTGCCTCCGAGCAGGCGGTCTCGCCCGTCACGCCCGAAATTCTCGCCGCGCGTGAAATGCGCCGAGGCACTCTGCAGCTCATCGAAGACATCGCCCCCTATCGGCATCTGGGCATTAACCCGCCACACCTTCATCTCCTGCTCAACCGCGTACCTGCTGTATCAGCCAATGCAAAATTGATCCAGCAGACACTGCGTTTGATCTTCAGAGATCAGGAAGGGGTTCACGTCCTGCATACCGAGATCCCCGCGATCGAGGCATTTCCCCGAGCGGCAACGCGTGGTTTACCGGTCCATCGGGTTGAGCACCGACGGCCCACTGGCCGAGTCGCGGCAGCCGCACTGGACATTGTGCGCGGGTTGGCCAGTGAACTGTGCCCGCAATGGCAGGAGCAGTTCGCCCTGGTCAGCGGGAAGTTTGAGGGGAGACACTCTCATGTCAAACGCCCATGAACTGGCCCGTGGCCACAAGCGACTACTTCCGCTGATTGAACATGCCCTGAGCGAGGGTTGGAATGTCTCCCGGACACCTGGGGGGCACCTCAAATTCGTCAAGCCGGGCTTACCGCCGATTTATACCAGCGCGACAGCCAGCGATCACCGGGCAGAACGCAATGCACGCGCCATGCTGCGTCGCGCACAACGCCACGCCACGGTGGTCGAGCACCCCGATCAAGAGGGAGCCGACTATGGCTAATGTCTCCCCGCAAGAGATGGCCAACAAGCTGATGAGCGACGGTTTTAGTCGCTCCGGCCCTGTTGCAGAAACCTTGACAGACCCGATCACCGATACCGCGATGGTGGTGACGCTGGACCAGTTGCGCCCCTATGAACTGGACCCGCGGCTGACGCGCAATCCGCTGTACGAGGAGATCAAAGCGTCCATCCGCCAGCGTGGGCTGGATGCCCCGCCGCCGATCACCCGTCGCCCCGGTGCCGATCACTACATCATTCGTAACGGCGGCAACACGCGCCTGGCGATACTGCGCGATCTGTGGAGTGAGAGCAAAGACGAACGATTCTTCCGTATCGGCTGCCTGTTCCGCCCATGGCCGGAGCGCGGTGAGATCGTCGCCCTGACGGGACATCTCGCAGAAAACGAACTTCACGGTGGCCTGTCGTTTATCGAACGTGCCCTGGGTGTTGAAAAAGTCCGTGAGCTCTATGAACAGGAGGATGGTAAATCGCTGTCGCAGTCAGAGCTTGCCCGACGCCTCAAGGCTGACGGCTACCCCGTGCCTCAGCCCCACATCAGCCGCATGCAGGAGGCCATCCAGTTCCTGCTGCCAGCGATACCGAACGTGCTCTATGCCGGCCTGGGACGCCCCCAAGTCGAGCAACTGACCAGCCTGCGTAGAGCCGGTTCCCGGATCTGGGATGCGCGCGTCACCAAGAACAATCTAAGCATTGATTTTGCAACGCTGTTCCAGGATGTCCTGATGGTATTTGACTCCCCAGGGAGCTTTACGGCGCAACGGGTGCAAGATGAACTGATCGGCCAGATGTCCGAGTTGCTCGGGGTGGACTATGACACGCTGGTGTTCGAAATCACCGATTCCGAAAAGCGCTGGCAGTTGCTTACTAGTGAACCGAACACACCGCCAGGTACGGAGACCACAGGGTCGGTCTCCACGACCAAGCCAACATCTCCATCCGTAGTCGCACCGCCCACGTCATCATCCACACCGCGGGTAACAGAGGCACCCAGGATACCGGCAAGCGATACCCTTTCGATTCAAGAGGGGCCTGCGACACATCCTCTGGCCGACGTGAATGACGATCAATATGCTAAGGCCGATCACTCGGCCTTACTTCAGGAGCATATCGTCTCACCTGCCGAGACCACCGAGCGCCTACAGTCGATCCAACGATTGGTGACCGAGCATGTCGGCGAGACGCCACCTGATTTCGAAACCAGCGTGCTGCAGGCCATCCCTGTTCAGGCAGGCGGTCTCTACCCCATCTCGGATGTCTGGTACATCGATCCCGGCCTCGATACGCCGGATCGGCTGCGCGTCCACATCGCTCAGTTCGCGCGTGAGATCGCCAACGAAGCGGGTCTGGAAGAGGCCATTGTCGCCTGCGACGAGGGCATCGGCTTCACATGCGCGGGAATATCTACCGATGCGAACACGCACTCAAATCTCCGTGGTGCATTACTGCTGCTGCATAGCCTGAGCGTTCCCTACCAGCCGGACCGGACTCCGCCTTTACGGATGCCCGGGGATTTGGGCGCTCTTCTGCTGGGGCTGGAACACAGCCCTTCATCACAACCTACCGCTAGATTGAGCGATACGAGCCTGGTGAAGCTTTTCCGCTTGGTGCGACTCGCCCGGCGACTGCTGGACATCGAGGCGGACATCACTGATGGCGATGCCGCCCTGAACGGATCATGAGGGCGCCGACCATGCCCGAACCGCATCCGCTCAATCAGGCCGTCATCGCGCAAGCGCTCCACGATTTGCGCAATGGCCAGTTGCGCCGGGCCAAGTCCATGGGATTTGACGATGCTGCTCTGGATGCACTCAAGCATCCGGCCATGGCCAGCCTCCTGGCCAACGCCACCGTCTCATGGTGTTCCGTGAGCGTGAATTCGGAAGTGCTGCGACGCCTTCTGAGCCAGGTAGACAATCTCTCACGGGAAATCGAGGAGATCGATCGGTTCCTGCGACTGGGTGCGAGCACAGAACTCATCAGCAGATTTTATGGCCTGAACCATCAGGAAATCGCCCTCAGGCGCGACGTCATCGGGCTACCGAAACGCAAGGGCCGGCATCCGGTTCTGACAGAAGAGCAGGACTCCGATCTCTGGCATCGCTGGTCTGAAACCGTAAAAGAGCGTGGCACTGCGCTGACCGACGACATGGCCATGCTTGCCATTACAGCTGATCTTGCGGAGTCTACGGGCCTGCCCATCTCTGTCATTTGGAGCGCTATCCGAGGGTGGATTGATGAAGGGCTGATCTGATGGGCAGTCCACGTCATTCACGCGGTCCCGTATCGCTGGGGGAGTTGTTCGATCAGGCGCTGCAGCACATGCCGCCTCCCCCGACCATGGCAGCGGCACCACCAGCTCCGTCTGATGGATTCATCTTCAGTGGTAATCGTCATGACAGCGTGCCACGTGCGTTGTTGCTGGACAATCGACTGACCCCGCTTGAACGAAACGCCTGGCAAGTCTTCCGTCTGCTGCTCAATGATGACGGGGTCACGGCCTTTCCCACTTATGAACAGCTCGCTCCCTGGCTGGCCTCAATGCCGTGTACGACGCGCGCATCCCATGAAACTGTTGCCCGCGCGCTGACCCTGCTAAGGCTGACGCGCTGGATCAGCCTGGTGCGTCGCAGGCGTGACCCGAAGACCGGACGGATATTGGGTAACCTCTATGTGTTGCACGATGAACCCCTGACGCCCTATGAAGCCATCCAGCTCGACGCCGATTATCTGAGGCTGGTCAGCCGGTCCTTGGCCCACGCTAGCAAGTCCATCCAGCGCGTCGGTGTGCATGTGCTGAAAGAAATGGCTGAAGATCCGTTGCTCAGCGGCCAGATGCTTCCCACCCGGTTACAGGTACTGTCGCAGCGCCTGGCCGCGCAGGGTTGGGTTCAGACGGCGACTTATCCACAGCCTGGGGATGCCCACAATTCCGAAGAAGGGCCAGAAAGCCTTCTTCGGAATCAGCCGCGCCCGACTTCGGAATCCGAAGCAGGCGAAAAGCCCAGTAAATCCGGCTCACTTCGGAATCCGAAGACCGATAGTACTGTACGTAAAGAAAAAGAAATAAAAGAAGTACGTACTGTACCGCGCGCGCACGAGTTGGGAGTGCTTCGGCTCCCCGAGCGCTTCCTGTCACTCAAAGCAGAGCAGCAATCAGGCGCACTCGCCGCCCTACAGGCCGTGGATACGCAGTTGCATCAGGCTGTCCTCGACGAATGGGATGCCCGCTGCCAAGCCAGCACGGTACACAATCCCGCCGGGTACTTGTTCGGCATCATCCAGAAAGCCATGCGTAGCGAGTTCCGCGCCTGGGCTGGACAGAAGGCAGCCAGCGTCACGACAGCACCAGAGTCGCAGCCCCAGAAATCACCGCCACCTGCGGACCCCGCCGTGGCACAGGAGCATATCGCCCGTCTGCGGGCACTGATGCGCCTGCCCTGAACACAGCCGTCGCAAACTTTCTAGATGACGAGCATGCCATGACTCGATCTGTCCAAACGCTGCGGCGGCCTGCGCGTGCGTCCACCGAGTGCCAGGGTCGCCTATACCACGGGTATAGCTGAACACGCTGCCTTCCCTGCAATGCATCACTTCCAGCTCCGGGTCATCAGCATGGAGGAGTCCACCAAAGTCCATAGTCGCCTATACCACTGGTATAGTTGAACACACTGCCTTCCCTGCAACGCATCACCTCCAGCCTGGGGGCATTCGCAGGAAGAGTCCACCGAAAGCCACTGTCGCCTATACCACTGGTATAGCTGAACAGACTGCCTTCCCTGCAATGCATCACCACCAGCCCCAGGATCATTCGCCTGAAGAGTCCACCGAAGGCCATGGTCGCCTATACCACTGGTATAGTTGAACACGCAGCCTTCCAGAAACTGCGAAGGGCAATGGTCACGATATACATCTCGCAGCCGGTCAGCCCCGGCGAAGCGCAAGACTTCACGGCAGCCGTGTGAACGCCTAAACAGGCATTCATGCGGTGCGGTTTGATGACTGACACCCTTCCGGTCAATGCCGATGCTGGCGACTCGTTTCCTTACCGAGAGTCGTCACGATGGCCACCGAACCCAAATCTTCCCTGCAGTTGAACCTTGGTTCACTGCGCAGCGCGATGTCGCTGACGCTGCACACCCATCATGCATCCCGCATCTGGCACGGACGCGCGCCCTCCGAGGGCAAACCCGGCATTGTCGGGCTCAACGGCTTTGTCGCCATCATGACCAAGCTCAAACGCGGCGCCGAGCAGGATGATCCCTACTCCGACTGGTGGATGCTGCGCATTGAGGACAAGCTCAGCACCACCAAAGAACAGCTTCAGGCCTTACGCGAACAGGTTGATCAGGCGCTGGCCGATGTGCCGGCTGCACTCAGCCTGGGCGAGAACCTCAACGTCCAGCCGGTAAAGCTGCCGCTGTTCGTGGCCTCGCAGCTCGGCTTCATGGCGGTCTATCTGCTCGCCGACTACGACGATCTGGCCCGGCGTCTGATCCTGGCGCATCACACCGCCTTGATTGACCGCAGCACGCTGGAGCGCTGGCTCAGCGAAGGCGCGCATGCGTTGCGCAGCCTTTTCAGCCTGGCGCAGCAATACCGCTACTCCGGCACGAAGCGTGACGATTTTGCCGCGAACAACGCCGCGGCGCGCGCGGCCCTGGAGAAGTACGGCGAACTGCCGCAGGACGTGCTCGAAGGCACACGCCGTTCACGCTTTGCACCGCCGCTTCTCCATCGCCCTTCTCCGACATCCGCGCCAGGCCTGTCGACAGTTTCAGAGGTTGCGCCAGCCAACGACATTGACACCGTTGAACCAGCCATATCAAACGAGGAGGATCTGGACGGCGGTACACCTGCGTCTGTCGACAGTGAGGACGAACCAGCATGACCGCAGCCAACCGCTTCTTGGCACTAGAACAGGCGGACTTCCAGAGGCTGGAACAGGCTGCCTACCTAAAAGGCCTTTTAAAGCCTTTTAAAGGTAATGGGGAGCTTGCGACCTGGGCCAGCCAGTGCCAAGCGCTGCGGGACGATCTAATCGGACTGGCGCAGCGCAAGGTGCTGTCGCAGGCCCGCAGCCACCCCTTCAACCTGCTTGCCGTGCAACTGGCCCAGCAAACCACTGGCGCAGGCACGACCTTTCTGCGTTGGCGCAACCTCGATCGTTCGCGCATGGGTACTGCTTTGTGGGAGGAGCTGCTTGCCAGCCCCGGCACACCGGCATCGCTGATCGACGACCTCTTCGCCATCGAGGTGCAGCGCATCGTGCTGAACCTGCAGATCAGCCTTACCCACAGTATCGCCCGGCAAACCTCGGCATGCGCCAGCAAGTTGGCCCATGCCGAGGGGGCTTACCAACGGCGTGTCCACGCCACCAACCCCAAGGAGTCACACTCATGAGCACGCATTTCTACGGTGAGGGCAACATCGGTTCGGCGCCAGAATTCCGCGAGTTTCCGAACGGCAATAACGAGCCGCGTAGGCTATTGCGCCTGAATGTCTATTTCGACAACCCTATTCCGACAAAGGACGGTTTTGAAGATCGCGGAGGGTTCTGGGCCCCGGTCGAGATTTGGCATCGCGACGCCGAACGTTGGGCTGCGCTGTACCAGAAGGGCATGCGCGTCCTGGTGGAGGGGCGGGCCGTGAAGGACGATTGGGAGGATGCGGAGGAAAACGAGCGCGTGACCTTCAAGATTGAAGCGCGCCGCGCCGGGATCCTGCCGTATCGCCTTGAGGCGGTCGTGCTTGGGGCCAAACCCGCAGCAGCGGAGCCAGCCGAGAACGAGTGATCATTCCCGCCCTGCGTGCACCTTTCCCGCTGAGCGATTGCGCCAACCACCAGTCGCTCACCGGGCAACAGCCAGCGTCCATGGAGTTCCACTGAGATCCACAGTTCGCGGCACATGGAGAAGCTCCCGGAAAACCAACCTACGGCCTCCATTCGCGGCCCCATTGCTTCCGACTCTTGCAGACTCTCCTCGCTTGCTACATCAGTCGAGATTCTCTGCGATATGGAACACAAGCCTCAGCGGCTCCTTGCTGTCCACGATCTGGTACATCACATCCCGCTTGCTTCTCGGCAGCGTTTTGGCACAGCGCTTCGCCGTATCACGCACGGCGGCATTCGTACCGTGGATGGTCGCCGCCAACAGCAGCACTAGGTATGCATCGGTCAGCGTCTTCGCCATCACCTCACTCTCGTTGCAAATCGCCACTAACACTTGACCCATCACATAGTGTCTTTCTTCGGCTGATCAGGGGGGAGCTTAATGGCCATCACTCGCTGTACCGCCACTTTGCACCCACCCGCTTGGGTCTGGATCATGTCAAATTGCTCCACTGACGTCCACTGAGGTCGCAGCCCGCGGTACATGACGATGCTCCCGACGCGCCATCTCACGACACGTTTGAACCTCCTGAGAACTCCATCACACGCCACTTACGTCGGTCTGATCACGCCCACGCACGCTGAATACGGATGAGCAGTGGCTCGGTTAGGTTTTCGACAAACCCGGTAATCGCCGGCATCAATGATCGCGTGTCCATCCTCTTCCGGTGCACAGATCGAATGCCGGGCGCTTCATTGTGCATCGGCAATGAGATGGACGGCGTATTCATCAATATTTTGACCTAACGCTACAAGGAGGGTCCATGCGTCTGCCATTCGAGCTCGATCCGCAGATCATCCACCACATCATTTACAGCCAGGCGGGCTCCATCGGCAAAGCCCTCATCGAGTTGCTGATGAACTCGGTCGATGCCAGGGCCAGTGCCGTACATCTTTCGCTGTCCCGCACCGGCTTCACCTGCAGCGACGACGGCCAGGGCTTTGCCCGCCGCGAAGATGTCGTTCGGTACTTCGGTCGTTTCGGCACGCCACACGATGAAGGCGACGCCACCTACGGCCGTTTCCGGCTCGGACGCGGCCAAATCATGGCCCATGCCACAACAGTCTGGCGTTCTAACGCCTGGATGATGACCGTCGATACACGGGCGATGGGCTATCACTACGATCTTGACGACCTCCACGACGCGTCGCCGGGCTGCTCGATCTCTGGCGAATGGTACGAAGTCCTGAGTGATGCGGAGCTGATGTCGACCATCCAGGAGGTTCGGGACCTGGTGCGTTACACCCCCGTCAGTGTTGAGCTGAATGGCCGGTGCATCACACGCGATCCCCGCACCGAGCGCTGGGATGCTGAGGACGAATTCGCCTGGTATCGCGTGAAAGCGGACGGTGCTGTCTCCATCTACAACCAGGGCGTACTGGTACGTCACGATCCCGCTCACACGTGGGGCGCGGGCGGCCTCATCGCTTCCAAGAAGGCCATATGCCTGAACGTGTCCCGTACCGAAATCCTGCGCAAGACCTGCCCGGTGTGGAAATCAATTGCCAGGCAATTTGGCCAAATGGCTGACCAGATGGCGTCCCGTCATGGTGACCACCGTAAACCGAGGCTCGCCGTGAAAAATCCGCGCGGGCATTACTTTCGGGCGATGCCAACATCGTTCAAATCTATTCTCAGGAAGAGGTCGTCACGCTTCTGCCCGGCAAGCGGCACGTGTCGTTGGAGGACTTTCTGCGCAAATGCCGCTATAGCCACAACCAGCGGCAAGGCGGAAGGTTCGCGGTCGTCGATAACGCCTTCGATGTCCCGAAGGGTGAAGCCATCGCCCGCGAAGGTATCGCCGTGATCGTTCACCCCAGCACACTCGACCGCTTCGGTTGCTACAACGCACAGGATTTTGTCGAGTGTCTCGTTCGGGTCCATGCCAATCTTCACCACGACGTGGAGCAGAATGGCACACAGTACTGGTGGCTCAACGGCCTCTTCGTTCCGGACTTGCTGGCTTTCTCCACACTGCGCGACGCGTTCATTGAGCGGACCCATATCGTGACGGAAAAAGATGCGCTCGATCACGAGACACGCCGCGCCTGGACGGCGTTGCGTTGGTGCCTGCATCACTACGCCGCCCTGTGCACGGGTGGCCGCCCTGCATACGGGGGGCAGGTCCGTGACGGTAAATCGCTGCATATTCTGCTTGGGCAGTCCAATATTGCCGAGGCATGGACCGATGGCAGCAGCTACATCGCCGTCGACGTCACCCTTGTGAAGCGGCTCAAGTCCAGTCCGCTCAGGACTGCGGCCTACATTTTTTCCCTCATCGAGCACGAGGCTGCCCACGAGGGTGACAGCCTCGACTGCGGCCACGATGAAGCGTTTTATCAGCGCCTCCATGACCTCGCCCTGCAGCACAGCGAGCAACGCCAGCGCTACACGCACATGTGGCTGATGAAGTACACCATGAGTCTGGAGGGTGAAGGGAAGCGCGCGCGTGGCGAGCCCTGGCGTGAACGCTTTCTGATCGACCGTGCCGGCAGCGGTCGGGAGAAACGCGGCCTGCCGCCGACCATCGAAGATGTCAGCAACGACCCTGTCGTGGTCGGTGCGATTCCAGACGAAAACATGGACTTCATCGACTACCAGAACACGCTTCTTACTGTGGCTGACACCGGCTCCCCGGCACCCGACTGGTCGGAGGTCCTGACGCGTGCCGAGGCAGACCAGAAGCTCATTGAGGCGCAGAACCGGGTTGACACAGCACAAAGTGTCGCAGCGCAGCGCCAGCATGACGACGAAACCGCTTATTGGGCCGAGATCGATGCTTATGAGAAAGCCCAGACCGAGGCCGACGAAGCTGCACGGCAGCGATTTTCCACGCTGTTCCATGTACAGGTCGAAGAGGTCCATCCTGACGCTCTGTGCTACCTGATGCGTGAGGATCTGAGCGCTGACCAGCTTCATACCCTGTGGGCTGCAAAGCCCTGGGAGGCTTACGAGCTGGAGGGCTCTGCCTATTACGAATTTGAAGACGGTGACCTCGATGAAGCCGACGGGCACACCGGTCGTCACCGGGCTGCCGAAGACCTGCAGGTGCTGATTCGCCCCGGCGAGACTGCATTGACGCTTGAGCGCAATGCGGCCGCCGCCGGCTTCTTTTGGGTTGATGACTATCTGAAGTGGCGTGAAGAACCCGATGCCTGATCCGAGGGCGGCTGTAGCAGTCTATGGTCGCCTTCAATGCGCCAGATCCTGTCGGCCTGAAAAGCACCGGTCTCTATCAAACACCTCTATACCCAAGGTATAGCGCCATAGACGTCCACTGAACTCCCCGCGCGCGACCAAAACGAAGCCCCTTCTCTGACGATCTCCTAAACGACCCTGGACTCAACTGTCGCAACCTTAATCCCCCCGTTCAAAAAGCCGGTCATTATCGAGTCCACCTTGTTTGCTGTCTCTCGCGCTCTCCCCGGACATGCTGGTACTCATTCGATGAACACCACGCCAACTCCGGGGAGGCTACATGCGCGTGTATCTGTGCGAGAAGCCTTCGCAAGGCAAAGACATTGCCCGCGTGCTGGGTGCGAAACAGCGCGGAACTGGCTGCTACAACGGACCAGGAGTTGTCGTGACCTGGTGCATCGGTCACCTGATCGAAGCCGCACCACCGGAAGCCTACGGCGAACAGTACAAACGCTGGTCGATCGAACAGCTCCCCATTCTTCCCGAGCGCTGGCGCAGCGAGGTCAAGGCCTCTACTGCCGCGCAATTCAAGGTCGTCAAACAGTTGCTCGGCCAGGCCAGCGAGCTGGTGATTGCCACCGATGCCGATCGCGAAGGCGAGATGATCGCTCGCGAGATTATCGAGCTATGCGGCTACCGTGGCTCCATTCAACGGCTGTGGCTGTCTGCACTGAATGACGCCTCAATTCGCAAGGCCCTGGGAGCGCTCAAGCCTTCGAATGAGACCCTGCCGCTGTATTACTCGGCACTCGCCCGCTCTCGCGCCGATTGGTTGATCGGCATGAACCTCAGCCGATTATTCACTGTGCTCGGCCGCCAAGCCGGCTACCAGGGCGTCCTCTCAGTCGGTCGTGTGCAGACGCCCACGCTGCGTCTTGTGGTTGGTCGCGACCGCGAGATCGCCCGGTTCGTGTCTGTTCCGTTTTGGTCCGTCGAAGTGCAGCTATCGCACATCGGCAATTCTTTCACCGCTAACTGGATGCCGCCCCATGCCACCACAGACACTGCAGGTCGGTGCCTGGCCCAACGAACCGCTCAGCAGGCAGTAAGCAAAATCGGCGGCGCTCGTGAGGCTCAGGTGCTGTCGGTGGAAACCGAGCGGGTCCGCGAAGTCGCGCCTCTCCCGTTCGACCTCAGCACGCTGCAGGAAGTCTGCTCGCGCCAGTTTGGTCTCGACGTGCAAGAAACACTGGACATCGCGCAAGCGCTGTACGAGACGCACAAGGCGACCACCTATCCCCGCTCGGATTCCGGCTACCTGCCGGAGAGCATGCTGGCCGAGGTGCCGACAGTGCTCGACGCCATGCTTGCCAGCGATCCCGGCCTGCGCCCATTGTTCGACCAACTCGACCGCACCCAACGCTCACGCGCCTGGAACGATGCGAAAGTCACTGCTCACCATGGCATCATTCCCACGCTGGAACCGACCAACCTTTCTGCCATGTCGGAGAAGGAGCGGGCCGTTTATGGGCTCATCCGTTCGCATTACCTGGCGCAGTTTCTACCTCACCATGAATTCGACAGAACAGTCGCCACCTTGTCAGCCGGCGGCCAGACACTGCAGGCGACGGGTAAGCAGGTTGCCGTCCTGGGATGGCACCGGGCGCTAATCAACAGCGGGCCGGGCACACCCGGCGGTGCGGACGACGAGCCAGCCCAACGCAGCCAGATCCTGCCGCCGCTATCCGAGGGTACACATTGCCAAGTCGGCTCTGTCGATCTGAAAGCGCTGAAAACACTGCCGCCCAAGCCGTTCACGCAGGGTGAGTTGATCAAAGCCATGAAGGGTGTCGCCAAACTGGTGACAGACCCACGCCTGAAACAGAAGTTGAAGGAAACCACGGGCATCGGCACCGAGGCCACCCGAGCAAACATTATCAATGGCTTGTTGAGCCGAAGCTTCCTGATCAAAAAAGGTCGATCCGTCCGCGCCTCCGAAGCGGCTTTCACGCTGATCGACGCTGTTCCAGCGGCCATTGCCGACCCGGGCACGACCGCTATCTGGGAACAGGCACTGGACATGATCGAATCCGGGCAGTTGACCCTGGACACCTTCATTGCGAAACAGTCGGCCTGGATCACGCAACTGATCCAGCAATACAGCGGCACCACCCTGGCGATCCGGATCCCGGAAGGCCCTGCCTGCCCTCTGTGCGGCGGCGCTACACGCCAGCGAACCGGCAAAACCGGTCCCTTTTGGTCGTGCAACCGTTATCCCGACTGTAAAGGCACCGTAGCGATCGAATCGTCCAGTGGCAAGCGAGCCGCTCCGCGCAAGCGGCGGACCGCTCCCAGGGCTTCCTGAAGCCTGCCAGACACGTCCTGCCCCAGCCGCACTTTCCAGCGGTTGTCAGGCATGGCCCCGCGACCCGCGGGGCGTCCCAAGCATGTCCCCGCCTTCTGCAATGGCATGTCCCTCTCCTGCGACTCGCGTCGCCGAGAGGATTGAAGGTGCTTTCCTGACCGGCCAGATAACACGGCCTGCTGATCGGCACTCTCTACGTCCGGCCCGAAGGGTCTCCTGGCGCCTTGTGCGCGAGATGCCAGGAGACCCTTCGGGGACGACGGTGTTCGCCCCCGGTGCCCGCCGGTGAAACAACGGGCTCCTTTTGTGCGCGGATGTGCGCCGAAAGATATCGACCCCAACCACGAAACGGGTCGGGTGCGATCTGCTCCAGCGACAGGCGTTGACGACGGCCAAGTCCCTGCGACAGCCACAGGTGGTTTTCCTGTCCCCCGCTGGAGGCGTAATGCCTCCAGCGCCTTGTTCCTCTCCGCATCTTGAACGCCGTCTGCCTGCGGGCTGTCCAGAACCGGGTGACTTCGCCACAACCAGAACAGAAGATGGACACATGCACCTTCAACCCCTTCGGTACGGCAGCATGTGCCGCCGCATCAAAGTCATGAACTTGACCGCCGAACAGGGAGAGTGGCATGTCGCCATAAATTAGGCGTCAGCACCGGTAATGATGACAAAAGCCCCATACCGGTGCCGAACTACGACCCTATTTCTGCTACTACGGGAATACCCCGGCACAGCGGACAGGTACCAATGACGGGGGCGCCGGCTAATGCCCAAGGAGTGCCGCCGCTTTTAAGGCATACCGGACGACTACACCCTGGTGCCGTATCGCGTGCACCTCGCTGCAAAGCCATTGGCAACTCAATGGCCGTGCCTTGCGGCCTAGCTCGGACGACACCTGCAACAGGTCTTGCAATAACAGGGGCGCGCAAAAAGCCCATTGTCGGCAGACGCCATGAAGCCGCTTTGCCATTCTGCCACCATCTGTTGCTAACTCCGGTCAGCACCATGCCAGCAGCCACGGTCCCCAGGCTGCGACGTGGAGGTTCCACGTAGACCGATCCAGTCCGCTTCGCATCGTTTTACGCGGATGTGCGCCACACCTAGCGCCGATGCTCTTCATTCCCGCGCAACCCCGCGTTTCTTCATTCGACGCATGGCACTGACCCGTTCAGAACTGCCGTCGTGTCGGCTTACGCGAATTCAATCCACCGCGGCCACGGCTGCCTCATCAACAACGAGGTGATATTCCACCCACGACTCAGCACAGGCACTGAATCTCGGCGAACAACTGCGCGAGGCCGTGCTGCAGAACCAGATCGATGAAACATCGTGCCTACTCAAGCGCTAGACGGTGAGCCTGCTTGTCGGCATCTCCGACCTGCATATTCGAGCGATCCTGCGAGCGCGCGTTGCGCAGCTTCTGCTTGATACGTCCGACGCTGAGTGCTTCGACTGAAGCACCTGCATTTATTCACCCACAGGGACCCGATCCTCAGTTGGGGATGGGCTCCGCCTAACCTCTGCTGGAGAAATACCATGTCTCAGACTCCCAATCCTTTCATCCGCGGCTACCAAAACCTGCATGTCGTTCGTACTCTCTGCATCACCTATGAGGACGACAGCCCGCCCGTATGGCGGCAACTTCATCCCAGCCAAGCACACCTTCTGGACGATCAAATCGCGCAGTTTCCCTGCATTCTCTGCAATGACTTCGTCCTGATCACGGAGGGCCAGGAGGTCGGAGACGACCTTGAGGCACAGTGCCAAACCGAAGGCATCGTCCGCTCTGTGGTCTACGCCGTCCTCGGCAGCGATGCCGGGCAGCCCATCCACATCGGCGATACCTACGCCGCTGAGGACGCACGGGAAGTTGTACGGCGCCTGACTTTTGAGACCGGCTTCTACAGCCGATGCTGGGAAATCAGCACGGCGCACATCACCGAAGAAGCTGGTTGCTACCTGACAGAGCTTGCAGACATCGCCACGCCGATCGGCTTTCTGTTCGTCGTTTTCCGGATCCCATACAGCCCGGCGATCGGCGTCAAGGTGATTGCCACGCCCTGGACCGATGCCAACCTGCAGTACGTCGAAGGCATCACCGCCGAGCAGTTGCGGCAGGAACAATGCGACAAAGGCATGCCAGAGTCGCTGGTGAATGTTCTTCATCTGGCCGCGCTGGCTGATGTCCGCATCCTGATCTTCGACGCCGACGCACCGGTACTCGACGGCTTGCCGTTGTACGAAGAATGACTCTTGCCACGACATACCTTCTAGCCCCTCGCAAGCACCTATACCCTAAAAATACATAGGATGTGGGTAAGTGACCGCAAGGAGTTGTCTAAATTGAATTTTTAGACCAAT